>NZ_JBSPUF010000001.1:0-261848 GCF_056861425.1 Stenotrophomonas sp. 21LCFQ19
AACCTGCTTCAACGTCGTAACGATCTGACTCTCGGTGAATTTGCTCTTGCGCATCAGTGGTCTCCTTGGGGCTAGTTTGCCCGGAGACCTCTAAGAATGCCTGGATCAAGTTTACGGGCAGGCGACACGGTGACTTGCCGATGTTGCCGCCGAAAGAAGAAGGGCCAGCCAACCAAACCCGCCGCCGCCTAACTCTGGAATTAAGCCGCGCCGCGAAGCGGCGTCGGCTTGAATGAACTGTTAGGCGTCAATCGAAGTCGGTGACGCAAAGAAACCACCATAAACCTCTGGCGCCCTGCCAACAAAAGTACGACTTGGAAATCGTAGCTTGGCTGGTAAGTACTGACCATTCTGGATCATCCATGCGGAGGACCAGAAGTTCATCAAATGGCTCCGGGAAGAGCGCGGCCACTCCATTTTCCACGAGATGCCTGCCTTCTTGCTTTGGCAGGCTCCCCTGGCCATGGCACCCGCCCTGAACAAGCAAAGATGTAAGTGACCCCTCGAACTCCAAGCGATCCAGTGCTGATGCGGCGCGCCGTGAGGCACAGACCTGGCCGAGCTTGGAAAGTGCGACCTCAAACTCACTTGTTTGAGACAGTTCCTCTAGCGGAAAGTCGGCTCCTTCAAAGTAGGGCTTAGTCGAGGCGGTGCCCTTCATTAACACGGAAATCACGTCGCCGCATTCTTGTAGTGCAGAGTGCAGAGAGGCTGAAGCTGGCTTTTCGAACAACCGCCGGAATGGGTCCATGACGCCTAACTCTGGAATTAAGCCGGCCCGCGCAGCGGGTTCGGCTTGAATGAACTGTTAGCCCAAGTCGCGCTCACTGAAAGAGCCGGCGCCATAGTGGCTTAGCGGGAGGCGCATACACCTCTGCGGGTATGCCAACAAGGGCCGGGCCCGAGAGCGTTGCACCCTCAAGCGGGTTGCCTTGATTAAGTGCCTTATTGACAGCATCCAATGTGGAACCACGAAGTGCGACATTACCAAAAGTGCTTCTTTGCTCGGAATGGTACATGTCCATGCCGAGGCGAATCGCGACTTCAAAGATTGGTTCTAGTTGAAACGAAAATTCTATCCAACTGCCACTTTTTGACCTTGCACTGAACGTGGTTGGCAAATTGACCTTGGCGATGTGAGGGATCAGAATGAGCCCAAACGCCTCAGGTGGCCAATCAATGAGCCGCCTGGCTAGCATCGAATCCTGGGTCAACGATAAAACATTGGACTCGATTTCCGCATCGGTGATGCCGTCCGTGCCGAGGATGGCAACCGCTTGCGCTACTAGCTCAGACAGAACTGTGGACATTGGTAAAGGGCTAACTCTGGAATTAAGCCGCGCCGCGAAGCGGCGTCGGCTTGAATGAACTGTTAGGCGGCTGTGGCCCTTGCCGCTCCCCGGGCCAATGCTGCCTTGCTTGTGCAACCCAATGCGAACCGATCATGCCACAGCTCGCGGGATGGAGCTTGCCCGGGAAGCCTTGCCGAGCGCTGCCGCCGAAGTGCGATGAATTGATTGCGGCAGACCTGTGAAGCGTAAGACGAAGTGGCGGACTTGCCGCTGCCAGGAACAGTTGGAACTGTTACCCGGAGCCGACCGGTGACTTGCCGATGTTGCTGCCGAAAGAAGAAGGGCCAGCCAACCCAGAACACCGCCGCCTAACTCCGGAATTAAGCCGACTCGCGAAGCGAGTTCGGCTTGAATGAACTGTTAGGCGCCGCAAGCATCCTGTGAGCTCATTGACTTGCCTACCCAACCAGCCTCAATAACCTCGACTGCCGATAGAATTTGCTGTGCAAACGAACGGGCCTGAGCCACGTCGAACTCCACTGCATCCTCATGAGGCATTGCCACAACTTTGATGAAAATGAGTCCCTCATCTTGGCGCGGCTCGCAAGTCACCGTCTCTTTGTACTTCTGCTCGGGAGAGTCTGTCATGGCAATCTTGCGCCTAACGCCTGAATTAAGCCGACCCGCGAAGCGGGTTCGGCTTGAATGAATTGTTAGGTGCGCGCCGCCTGGACGACGCACCCCCACCCATCGTAGTCGAGCCCGAACAACTCACAAACACAGGCCATGAAGCCTGACACGGATTGAATGGCATGCTGCTCAATTGGCATGTTGACGACAACCAGAACAACCGGCGAATCCTCCGAGCCTTGCGCTGTAGCAACGCCATACTGTTGGTCGTTGATGAAATCTGCGACGACCGTTGCCTTTTCCGCGGACGGGGACTTGAGCAAGAACTCGACGTCGCGGGGAACGCTGAAGCGATCTCCTTGTGCGTCCAGCTTGCGGAGCAAGTCCGTGTCTGAGACTGCTGTGTCTACCAGTACATCGAGTACTGCCATAGCGCACCTAACTCTGGAATTAAGCCGCGCCGCGAAGCGGCGTCGGCTTGAATGAACTGTTAGGCACCAAGCCCGCCATCTAGATGCGCAGGTATTGGGCCACGATAGAATGTGCCAGGAACAGGCACAGCACGCCACCCAGTAAAAGCGCCGAGCGTAATGTGCTGGAGCAATGCAACACAGCCAAGGATGGTGCCGGACTCGTCGCCACACCAGATAAAGACCGTCGTGCGATCTCTGGCCGGTATTGCAGCAAGCGCATCCTTATCTAAGGCGTAGATGCTCTCGTCGCCGCCACCGGCCCAGCCGCAGGCATTGAAGTCTGCCCAGACATAGGGCATTGGCTGAGTGGGTAGATGGCCTTCCATTGGTGCCTAACTCCGGAATTAAGCCGACCCGCGAAGCGGGTTCGGCTTGAATGAACTGTTAGGCACGGCGTGTGGCCTCGCGCAAGTTTACAACTGCGAGCCAAAGAGCCCCAGCGCTGCCGCCCAGCCAGAACAGAACGCATGTCCAGAACATCTTTGGCGAGGAAGCACGAACGACCTGGAACGCCTCTCTCTTGCTCGGGTACTCGACTACACCTTCAAGAATGCCGGTCAAGCCGAAGTAGAAAGAAACTCCGGCTATGGCCAAGATCATCAACGCAAGAACAATCTGAAAGGAGGGTCTCATCAGCCGTGCCTAACTCTGGAATTAAGCCGACCCGCGAAGCGGGTTCGGCTTGAATGAATTGTTAGGCATCTGCCCGAGAGAACTGAGTTGCTCCTCTAGCCATGCCCTGAACTCTTGCTCCGACAGCGGATGGGGACAGTGGCCCCACTCATTCCAACGCCGATCAACCATAGCGGACCAGTCGCCAGCGACCTCCGCAAGTGCAGGGTGACCGCCCCAGAACTTTGCTGCTGTAGCTAGCTCACTGACGCGACCGTTGAGCTCTTGGATGGAGCATGCCCCTGCCAAGTAGCGTCGACCAGCCTCAAGCATTTGGCGGAACTCTCCGATCTCAGTAGCCATTCTGCTAATGCCTAACTCTGGAATTAAGCCGCGCCGCGAAGCGGCGTCGGCTTGAATGAACTGTTAGGCGGCTGTGGCCAACTACTGCCCCCTGACCAATGCTGCCTTGTTTGTGCAACCCAACGCGAACCGATCATGCCACAGCTCGCGGGATGGAGCTTGCCCGGGAAACCTTGCCGAGCGTTGCCGCCGAAGTGCGATGAAATGATTGCGACCGGGCAGTGAGGCGTAAGACGAAGTGGCGAGCTAGCCGGTGCAAAGAACACTTGGAACTGTTGCCAGGAGCCGACCGGTAACTTGCCGATGTTGCTGCCGAAACGAGAAGGGCCAGCCAACCCAACACATCGCCGCCTAACTCTGGAATTAAGCCGCGCCGCGAAGCGGCGTCGGCTTGAATGAACTGTTAGGCGGCTGTGGCCACTTACCGCTCCCCGGGCCAATGCTGCCTTGCTTGTGCAACCTAACGCGAGCCGATCATGCCACAGCCTGCGGGAAGGAGCTTGCCCGGGAAGCATTGCCGAGCGCTGCCGCCGGAGTGCGATGAAATGATTGCGGCAGAGCAGTGAAGCATAAGGCGAAGTGGCGGGCTTGCCGCTGCCAGGAACAGTTGGAACTGTTACCCGGAGCCGACCGGTGATTTGCCGATGTTGCCGCCGAAAGAAGAAGCGCCAGCCAACCCAACGCACCGCCGCCTAACTCTGGAATTAAGCCGACCCGCGAAGCGGGTTCGGCTTGAATGAACTGTTAGGCGGCTGTGGCCATTGAAGGAGCTCAGGACCAACGCTGCCTTGCTTGTGCCACCCAATGCGATCCGATCATGCCACAGCTTGCGGGATGGAGCTTGCCTAGGAAACTTTGCCGAGCGTTGCCGCCGAAGTGCGATGAAATGATTGCGGCAGGACAGTGAAGGGTAAGACGAAGTGGCGGGCCTACCGGCGCCAGGAACAGTTGGAGCTGTTACCCGGAGACGACCGGTGACTTGCCGATGTTGTTGCCGAAAGAAGAAGGGCTAGCCAACCAAACCCACCGCCGCCTAGCTCTGGAATTAAGCCGACCCGCGAAGCGGGTTCGGCTTGAATGAACTGTTAGGGCCCATGCTAGCCAAAAGCTCGGCGATGAGCAGCCTCTAGCCAGATGCGGTCAACTGGCCCATCGAAACCAATAACCGCATCTACTCCGCAGTGTGGACAGACTGCGGTCTTATCTTCCTCATCGCACCACTCAAAAATGGAGCTTGGTGCGAACTCTTTGAAGCAGTAGACACAGACTGCGGCTTCGCTGGTGAGAAGCCGTCTGCGGTTTGTTGAAGTGTCGGTGATTCTTCCCAAGGGGCCTAACTCTGAAATTAAGTCGCGGCGCGAAGCGGCGTCGGCTTGAATGAACTGTTAGGCCTCATGGCTGGAGATCTCCGACAGCCAATGCGCGCCCCCTGTATCTGCCAACGCGAAGTGCCCAAGAGCAGAGCTGTGGGCGATTGTGCCATTGAATAGCAGCGCATCCCATTTTCCAGATGGGCCTAGCTCCTCTTGGACAAAGGTGAAGCGCGAACCTAGGGCCGAATCAGGCGTTTGGCCCAAGGCTCGAAGGTCATCAAGCGTGCCTTGTACCAGAGCGAAAGAGCGCTCTGCGAGCTGGGAGTTGCCATCAAAGTAGAGACGCGGATGTGCGGTCTTGATCTGCATGAGGCCTAACTCGTATTGGACCGCCTAACAGCGGTGTAGCGCAGAGTATCCTTGTTTTCTTGCCGCTTTCAAACTGAGAAATTCCCACGTTGAATCATGGATTTAGCCGATAGGGGCAACCAAAGCTGCACTGCATGCTTCCCAGAAACTACCGCTTGGGAGCGGCCATATGCGTTACGACCCTGTTCCAAGCGGTGTAACACCGGCGCAGCCGCCGCGATTGCTGGATAGCGTTAGGGCACAGATTCGTTTGCGGCACTACAGCATCCGTACCGAGCAGGCCTATCTGGGGTGGATCAGGCGTTTCATCCTGGCCAACGGAAAGCGCCACCCCCGCGAGATGGGCGGCGATGAAGTTGCGGTATTCCTCAGTCGGCTGGCGACGGAGGGCAAGGTGGCGCCAGCCACCCAGAACCAGGCGTTGGCGGCTTTGCTGTTCCTCTATCGCGAGGTGCTGCGGACGGAGCTGCCGTGGTTGCAGGATGTTGTGCGTGCGAAGCGCCCCAAACGTTTGCCCGTCGTTCTGTCCGTGGAGGATGTTGCCCGGTTGTTGTCGGCGATCCCGGAAGGTGTCACTGCACTGATGGCGCGCCTGCTGTATGGCACCGGCATGCGACTGATGGAATGCCTTCGCTTGCGAATCAAGGATGTGAACTTCGCGCGCAGTGAGATCTGCGTGCGTGCCGGCAAGGGCAACAAGGATAGGCGTGTTCCGCTGCCCGTGTCGCTGCGTGATCGTTTGCTGCAGCAGCGCGAGCAGGTGCTGTTTCAGCATCAACGCGATCTTGCTGCAGGCGTGGGGCGGGTCCATCTGCCGAATGCCTTGGCAAGGAAGTTCCCATCAGCTGACGTACAACCGGGCTGGCAATACCTGTTCCCTTCGCACAGGATGTCCCGCGACCCACGCACGGGGCGGCGTGGCCGCCATCATCTCAGTGAGGAAGTGCTGCAGCGGGCGATCAAGCAGGCGCGCTTGCAGGTGGCAATCCTGCAGCCGGCCAGCTGCCATACCCTGCGGCACTGTTTTGCCACCCATCTGCTGGACGCGGGCTGCGACATCCGTACGCTGCAGGAACTGCTGGGCCATAAGGACATCGCCACGACACAGATCTACACGCATGTACTGGGGCGCGGTGCCGGTGCCGTGCTCAGTCCCTTGGATCGACTGCCGGTGCCGGCTTTGTCGGTGCTGGAAAGCCCCCGCGGGCTTGACGATCAGCGCGTGTGAATCGGGCGGAAGCGTGCAACACCGTACTCGTCGCATTCGAATGCGTAGTGGTCGGGGTCAACCACGGTTGCGATGTGTTCGCGGGCCTGGGCCTGATCGCGGCGCCCGCAGGCAATGGTGGTGAACGTCAACGGCGCGAGCATTTCGATCCTTGCCGGGCCATGCATGCCTTCGCAATGGCCATTGAGCGCTATCCATAACTGGCCGTCGCGTTCACTCAGCGCAAAGCCGCCGTTGTCGAGGGCAAGGTGCTCGCCGGTGTAGAGCAGTACTTCGGGTTCGTCCTTGCTGGCGAACGTGATCTGCATGCCGGCGATGTCGTTGCAGTGCGTCACTGCGCCCGGGCCGCTGCTGAAAGCCGGGCAGTCATGCACACGAAGGTGCAGCGCAGCGGGCGGAAGATCGTCTTCGTCCAGCACGATGTCGTCGGGGTCGATACGCTCGGCGTGGATGTCGAAGTCCCACAGCAGTGCGGGAAGGTGGGCATCCACATAAGCCCCCAGCTCGGCAGTCGTCACCCGATACGGGTGGCCATTCCACAAGCAGCTGGCGATGGCAGGCAGCGGGGGCGGGCAGGGGAGGGCCGTGTTCATGGCCACATTCTGCCGCGCCCGCTTGCACGGTCAAGCGTCCAGCAGCGCCTTGTCGCGCACGGCGCCCTTGTCGGCGCTGGTGGCGAGCAGGGCATAGGCCTTCAGTGCGGTGCTTACCTTGCGTGGGCGTGCCTCGGCCGGCTTCCAGCCCTTGGCATCCTGTTCGCTGCGGCGGCGTGCGAGTTCGGCATCGTCCACCAGCAGGTTGATGCCACGCTGCGGGATGTCGATCAGGATGCGGTCGCCGTCACGCACCAGGCCGATGGTGCCGCCACCTGCGGCTTCGGGCGAGCAGTGGCCGATGCTCAGGCCGGAGGTGCCGCCGGAGAAGCGCCCGTCGGTGAGCAGGGCGCAGGCTTTGCCCATGCCCTTGGACTTGAGGTAGCTGGTGGGGTAGAGCATTTCCTGCATGCCCGGGCCACCCTTCGGTCCCTCGTAGCGGATCACCACCACGTCGCCGGCCTGCACCTCATTGCCGAGGATGCCCTTCACTGCGGCGTCCTGGCTTTCATAGACGCGGGCATTGCCTTCGAACACGTGGATGGATTCGTCCACGCCGGCGGTCTTCACCACGCAGCCATCGGCGGCGAGATTGCCGTACAGCACAGCCAGGCCGCCTTCGCTGGAGAACGCATGGGCAACGTCACGAATGCAACCTTCGGCACGGTCCACATCCAGCGACGGCCAACGCGTGGATTGGCTGAAAGCCACCTGCGTGGGGATACCTGCAGGACCAGCCTTGTAGAACTGATGGGCGGCCTGATCCTGGGTCTGGGTAACATCCCATTGCGCGATGGCATCGCCAAGTGTGCGGCTGTGCACGGTGGATGCATCGGTATGCAGCAGGCCGCCACGCGCCAACTCGCCGAGGATGGCCATGATGCCGCCAGCGCGGTGCACGTCTTCGATGTGGTACTTCTGCGTGTTCGGCGCCACTTTGCACAGCTGCGGAACACGTCGCGACAGGCGATCGATATCGCGCTGGTCGAAGGCCACTTCGGCCTCCTGTGCGGCGGCCAGCAGGTGCAGGATGGTGTTGGTGGAACCGCCCATGGCGATGTCCAGCGTCATCGCATTCTCGAACGCTTCGAAGGTGGCGATGCCGCGCGGCAGCACGTTGGCCTCCTCGCCGCCGTACCAGCGATGGCAGAGCTCGACGATCAGGCGACCGGCGCGCTTGAACAGCGCCTCGCGGTCGCTGTGCGTGGCCACCACGGTGCCGTTGCCAGGCAACGACAGGCCCAGTGCTTCGGTCAGGCAGTTCATCGAATTGGCGGTGAACATGCCCGAGCAGGAACCACAGGTTGGGCAGGCGCTGCGTTCGATCGCGGCCACCTGCTCGTCGCTGACCTTGTCATCGCCGGCAGCAACCATCGCGTCGATCAGGTCGAGTTTGTGGTCGGCCAGCTTGGTCTTGCCGGCTTCCATCGGGCCGCCGGATACAAACACCGCGGGAATGTTCAGGCGCAGTGCGGCCATCAACATGCCGGGGGTGATTTTGTCGCAGTTGGAGATGCACACCAGCGCATCGGCGCAGTGGGCATTGGCCATGTACTCGACCGAGTCGGCGATGATCTCGCGGCTGGGCAGCGAATACAGCATGCCGTCATGGCCCATCGCGATGCCGTCATCCACGGCGATGGTATTGAATTCCTTGGCCACGCCGCCGGCTGCTTCGATCTCGCGCGCCACGAGCTGGCCAAGGTCCTTCAGGTGCACGTGGCCGGGCACGAACTGGGTGAAGGAGTTGACCACCGCGACGATGGGTTTGTGGAAGTCGCCATCGGTCATGCCGGTGGCTCGCCACAGGGCGCGGGCGCCGGCCATGTTGCGGCCGGCGGTGGAGGTTTTAGAGCGGTATTCGGGCATGGGGGCGAGCTGGAACGGGCTGGCAGAAGTGCAGTGCGATTGATTCTGCATCAAGTTCCCGGTTGCAGCTGCAACCATTGGTTTGCGGTGGTTTGAGTGTGGAGTGGGGTGGTTGGTTGGGGCTTGAATGTTGCTCGGTGGGGCAGGTGGCAGAGCCAGAACAGGAACCAAAGCCAGTACCAGAACCACGGCCAGGTAAAGCCAACGCGGAAGCGGAAGCGAAAAGCCCCCCTCCCCAACCCTCCCCTGCGCTGCGCGCAAGGGGGGGGCTGTTTGCTGCGCTTGTTCAGGCCGCGAACGAGCCGCCTTTACCCCCTCCCTTGCGCGCAGCGCAGGGGAGGGCTGGGGAGGGGTGCTCTGGATTTTGATCTTCCAACACATCAGCAACGCCCACGCGCTGAATAGCTGCGCGCGCAAAACCTGCCGAAACCCCAGCCACCCCAAGGCCTTTCCAGGCATCAGCTGAAAACCGATTCAGTTTCGGGAGTTTTCCGGTTTCCGCCTTGCAGCCTGCATCGGGCATTATTGGGGATCAAATTGACGGGGAACCGACCATGAAGCGATCCAAGGCCACCGCACTGGTGCTGATGAGCGCCGTGCCGCTGCTGCTGACCGCCTGCCAGAAGGAAGAAACGGTGCAGGTGCAGGAAGGGCTGTACACCTCGGTAGAAGCCTGCAGCGAAGCCACCGGCAATCCGTCCAGCTGCCGCGAGGCGTTTGCCACCGCGCAGCAGCAGTCGGCCGATGCCGCGCCCAAGTACGCCAGCAAGGAAGAGTGCGCCAAGGAGTACCCGGCCGAGCAGTGCGTGCAGCAGCAGACCAGCGCCGGCACCTCGTTCATCGGCCCGATGATGATGGGCTTCTTCATGTCGCAGATGCTCAACGGCAGCCGTGGCGCCGTGGCCGCACCGCCGGCATCGCAGCCTGCGTTCAAGGACAAGGCCAATGGTTGGGCCAAGCCGGCCGCTCCGGGCGGTACAGGCGGTTTGAACACCGGCAGCGGCATTGGTGCAGGCAAGGCCGGCCTGGCTCCAGTCACTGCCACCCCGAACCGCGCCGTAACCGCCAGCCGTGGTGGTTTTGGTGCGCGTAGCGGCGGCCGCAGCAGCGTCGGCGGTTGATGCAGTGAAGCGCGTTGCAATTGCCGAACGCGGCAACTGGAAGGCCCGTGCTGCGGAGGCGGGCTTCCGCTTCCACACCATCGACGGTGCACCGTATTGGGATGAAAGCGCGTACTACGCGTTTACCCTGCGCCAGATCGAGAACGATATCGAAGATCCCAGCGCCGAGCTGCACGCGATGGCGATGGATCTGGTGGGCGAGGTGGTGGCTAGCGATGCGCTGATGGCGCAGCTGGCCATTCCCGAAGCGTTCCGCGACTGGATCGCCGAAAGCTGGCGCCGCCGTGATCCGCATCTATACGGTCGTCTGGATTTCGCTTACGACGGCAACGGTCCAGCCAAGCTGTACGAACTGAACTATGACACGCCGACCTCGCTGTACGAAGCATCGTTCTTCCAATGGCAGTGGCTGGAAGACCAGCGTAACCGTGGCGCGTTGCCGCAGCAGGCCGACCAGTTCAACTCCATCCACGAGACCCTGGTGGAGCGCTTCGCCGAGTTGACCTCGCGGCTGCCACCGCCGCTGTATTTCAGCGCGGTGGGGGAGTCAGAGGAAGACCAGGGCACGGTCGCCTATCTGCGCGATTGCGCGGCACAGGCCGGGCTGCATGCAGCGGCGCTTGCCATCGAGGATATCGGCTTGTCGGCCGACGGCCGTTTCACCGATCTGGATGATGTGGTGATCGGCAGCCTGTTCAAGCTGTATCCGCTGGAAGACCTGATGCGCGAGGAATTCGGCGCAGCCTTGCCACGGTCGGGCGTGCAGTTGCTGGAGCCGGCATGGAAGGCGGTGCTGAGCAACAAGGGCATCCTGCCGTTGTTGTGGGAACGTCACCGCGGCCACCCGAATCTGCTGGAATCCTATTTCGACGATGGCAGTGCCTTGCCGGCCGGCTGGGTGCGCAAGCCACTGCATTCGCGCGAAGGCGCCAATGTAGCGATGCACATGAGCGACGGTAGCTGGCAGGAGAGCGAAGGGCCGTACAATGGGCCGAGCATTCGTCAGGCGTTCCATGCGCTGCCGGTGTTTGACGGCAACTACCCGTTGGTGGGTAGCTGGATCGTAGGCGACCGTGCCTGCGGCGTTGGCATCCGTGAAGACAACAGCCGCATCACCCGCGACAGCGCCCGCTTCCTGCCGCACGCCATCATTGATGATGCGCCGCAGGGCACCACACGGATCTATCTGTAAGCGGCTGTTGTCTGAAATATCACTGTAGAGCCGAGCCATGCTCGGCTGAGACTTTACCGGGTGACGCCCCTGCCGAGCATGGCTCGGCACTACGTGACGCGGTTTTTGTAGGAGCGGCGTAAGCCGCGAAGCTGGCGCGACATCAGCAGCGGCAAAGCCAATCCCTCCCCGACCCGTCCGGCCCGAAGGCATAGCCTTCGGTCGTTCATCAGGCCGCGCGCCAGTGGCGCGCAAGCAGGCCTTCTTCACCCCCCTTCGCCATGCGAAAGGGAGGGGGCAGAAGCGTAGAGCCGAGCCATGCTCGGCTGAAGCTCTACCGGTGACGCCCCTGCCGAGCATGGCTCGGCACTACAAGGCCCGGTTTTTGTAGGAGCGGCGTAAGCCGCGAAGCTGGCGCGATATCAGCAGCGGCAAAGCCAACCCCTCCCCAACCCGTCCGGCCCGAAGGCATAGCCTTCGGTCGTTCATCAGGCCGCGCGCCAGTGGCGCGCAAGCAGGCCCTCTTCACCCCCTTCGCTGCGCGAAAGGGAGGGGGCAGAAGCGTAGAGCCGAGCCATGCTCGGCTGAAGCTTTGCCGGTGACGCCCCCTGCCGAGCATGGCTCGGCACTACATGACGCGGCTTGTGTAGGAGCGGCGTCAGCCGCGAAGCCGGTTACAGCAGGCCGTCGCGCTTTACTGCGAGGTAGCGTTCGACCAAGGCTGCAGGCAGCTCTTCAGCGGTGACGTCCAGCACCATCACTCTATGGCTACGCAGTGCTTCATGGGCATCGCTGCGCTGCTGCAGGTAAGCGGCAATTGCACCGGCTTGTATCGCCTCGGGAACAGTTTCCACATCGCGTGCCAAGGCCTGGTCCAGCTCGCGCTCGCGCAGGCTGGCCACGCAGACCAGATGCCGCTTCTGCAGCAGGCGCACGGCGGCCAACAGGTCTTCGATGTCTTCATCGCGGACGTTGGTGACCAGCATCACCAGGCTACGCCGTGATTGCCGCAGCGACAATTCGGTGGCTGCGGCGAGATAGTCGGTAGCTACCGGCCTGGGCTGCAGGTCATAGCTGGCGCGCAACAGGCTGTCGATCGCGCCCATACCGCGCTTCGGTGCGACCCAGCGGCTGTCGCCACCGCTGGCGAACAGGCCGACGCCATCGCCCTGGCGCAGCGCCAGATACGACACCACCAGCGAGGCGTTGAGCACGTGGTCGAAATGCGACAACCCGCCCTCGTCGGCCATCATCCGCCGGCCGGTGTCGATCAGTATCACCAGCTGCTGGTTCTTTTCGTCCTGGTATTCACGCGAGATCAGTTTGCGTGCACGTGACGTGGCCTTCCAGTCAATCTGGCGCAGGCTGTCGCCGACGCGGTACTCGCGCATCTGGTGAAAGTCGGTGCCTTCGCCACGACGGCGCTTCAGGTGCGCACCTACCAGTCGTGATGCCATCTCCGCGCTGAGCAGGGCGAAGCGGGTGAGTGGAGCGAAGTTGGGGTAAACACGCACGGTTTGTTCTGTGCCGACGGTGCGCTGTTGCCGCCATAGGCGCAGTGGTGAATGCAGGCGCAGGTGCACACCATCAAACACGAAGGTGCCGCGGTTGGCCGGGGTGAAGCGGTAGCTGAAACGGGTTTCGCTGGCTTTGCCCAGTTTCAGGCTGCGTGGCAGGCCGTTGCTGTTCCAGCCATCCGGCAGCAGGTCGAATACGTCAACGCGCTGCTTGCCGTAGGAGTCCAGCTGCAGCCAGGTTTCCCGTTCGACACCCAGGGCGAGGGAGTCAGGGAGTTCGCGCCGCACCTGCGGGCTGGGCTTGCGCCAGAGCAAAGCAAGGTCGATCAGGGCAAGCAGGGCAATTGCCGCAGCGCTGATGGTCCATGCCTGCATGGGCAGGTAGTGCAGGGCGACTGGCAGGCCTAGCAGGCCCCAGAGCACCAGCAGGGTGATCAATAAGGGGGCGGGTCTCACTGCGTGGGCCTGGTTGTCTGGAGATCTGGTGTTTGGCGTGGTGGAGCAACAGCAAGAACCGAAGCACCCCTTCCCAGCCCTTCACTCCGTGCTTCGCGCGCAAGGGAGGGGGCTGAGGCGGGGGCCTTGTTTGGCATGCTGGCGCTTCTTGCCGCGTTGCTCACTTGCGCGGCGCCTCCACCTTGGCGAGCAGGGCGGTCAGGGCGTCGTCGGCGGATTGGCCTTCGATCTGCAGCTCCGGGGCCAGCGCGATGCGGTGGCGCAGTGCCGGCTTGGCGATCTCACGCACGTCGTCCGGGGTGACGAAGTCGCGGCCGGACAGGACGGCCTGTGCGCGGGCGGCGCGCACCAGCGCGATGCTGCCGCGTGGCCCTGCGCCCAGGGCGATACCGGGCCACTTGCGGGTTGCCGCGACAATGCGCACCGCGTAATCGATCACCTGCGGGTCAACGGTGATCGCGGCCACCGCCTTCTGCAGTTCCACCACATCGGCGCCGCTGAGTACGCGCGGCACCTGGGTGAGGTTGAAATCGCTGGCGGTACGGCCGGTGGTGATGGCCTGCACCATCTGCTTCTCGTCTTCCAACTGTGGGTAGTCGATCAGCACCTTCAGCAGGAAGCGGTCCAGCTGGGCTTCCGGCAGCGGATAGGTGCCTTCCTGCTCGACCGGGTTCTGCGTGGCCATGGTCAGGAACGGCGGGGTCAGTGAGAAGCCCTTGCCTTCGATGGTGACCTGGCCTTCCTGCATCACCTCCAGCAGCGCGGACTGGGTCTTGGCCGGGGCGCGGTTGATTTCGTCGGCCAGCAGCAGGTTGGTGAACACCGGGCCGCGACGGATCTTGAAGCTCTCGGTCTTGGGGTCGTACACCGCGTGGCCGCTGACGTCGCTGGGCATCAGGTCGGGGGTGAACTGCACGCGTGCGTAGTCCAGCTCCAGCGCCTGTGCCAGGGCGCGTACCAGCAGTGTCTTGCCGAGTCCGGGCACGCCTTCGATCAGTACGTGGCCACCGGCCAGCAGGGCGATCAGGATCTGGTCGAGTACGTCGCTCTGTCCGATGAAGGCATGGCCTACCGCGTCGCGGATGCGCTCGACGCGTTCAATCAGGTCCGTGTTGACCGGCGCAGGGGCAGGCGTCGGCGCGGGTGCATCGCCGGGGAGGGCGGGCGGAGTGAGCTCGTCGGTCATAGCTGGTTTCTCATCTGGATGAGCAAGCGGATGCGGTCGCGCAGGGCGACGTCGTCCTGCGAAGGGGGAATCTGCAAGGCAGTCTGCACACGGCCGATCGGCCACTGCAGGTGATCGGCGATGGCCTGTGCCTGGGCATCGCCGGTCAGCGCGGCAGCCACCGGTGCGCGACGGCGCAGGCGGGTGAGGAAGGCCTGGCGCACGGCGTCGTACAACAACGGTGACTTGCGGTAGCGGTGCAGGTGCTCGCCGCTGGCGCGCACATGCTCCAGCAGCGAGCGACGGTCTTCGCGCGGCGAGGGCAGCAGGGCGCCGAAGCGCTGGCAGCGCATCCACAGCCACGCCAGCAGCGCGAGCAGCAACGGCACCCATACCGGCCAACCACGCTGGAACAGCGTCTTCCACAGCGATGGCAGTTCCATCGCATAGATCAGGTGGGTGGTGCCCTTGCCGTAGTTGGGGGCAAGCACCAGACGGGTGAGGTCGCGGTGCGGGATGTCACGCAGGCCGGTGTCGCGCTCGCCGCTGCCATTGAGCAGGAAATCCATGTCGCCCAGCACATCCACCCGGCCCAGGCCGTAACGCAGGCGCGCATAGGCCAGCGTGCCATCGTCGTCTGCATCGGCCCAGCGGCGCTCGGCGCGGGCCTTCCCGGCGAGGGTGAAGCGGTTGCCGCTGCAGAACTCGTTGTGCGATTCCTGGCCGGGGACCTGCCAGATCTGGCAACGCGCCGGGACTTCGCTGGTGACCACTCCCAGGCGTTCCAGCAAGCCTTGGTCATCGCCGTCCAGGTCTTCGTCAGCATCAGGTGCGCGTAGCAGCAGATGGCCGCCGAACTGCACCCAGTCCAATAGGCCCTCGACCTGTGCCGGCGTGAGCAGGCGTGGGTCGTCGAGCATCAGCACGGTATCGCCGGGCTGCAGTTGCATGGCGGGCAGGTCGAGCTTGCGCCGGGTTTCGGCCTTGCTGCCGTCGCGGATCAGGGCTTCGCGAAGTGCATACAGCGCGTTGTATGTAGGCTCGCCATAAGCGGGCAGGGTGATTTCTTCGCTGGCCTTCTCAAAGCTGCGCACGAACCAGAGCGCGACCAAAGCAGTCAGCAACAGCAGTACAACGATCAGGGTGTTGCGCAGGGCGGTATTCATGCCGGCCACCCGTACTGCTGATGCAGTTCCTTGATCAGTGCCTCGAACTCTTCATCGCGGGGCAGACGGCCGGCATAAGCGGCGTACTGCCAGAAGCGCACCATGCGTGCGAACAGGTTGCGGTCAGCCTCCTGCGGCATCTTGCGCGATGCGCGCAGGCATTGCGCTTCGGTGGCCCCCGGTGGCAACACGACATTGCTGCGTTCGACCAGCACTTCCACCGAGGCACGGTAAAGCAATGCCAGTGCGTGCCGCGGCTTGCCTTCGCGCCACAGCCGACGCGCATTGCCGAGGATGTCCGGCGGCAGCACTTCCGGCAGCTGCAGCGCTTCCTGCAGCGCTGGTGCCTGCACGTCGCGGCTGCGGCGGCCATCGCCGCGGAACCACGGCAGCCACCACCGCGCGGTCAGGGCGAGCGCTACCAACAGCGCGCCGAGCAGAATCCACAGGATGCTCTCGCCGATCAGCGCAGCGAACTTGGCGATGGCGCCGAGGATCGGGCCGGGATCAGGTTTGTCGTTGTCGTCGGTATCGGGCCTCTTGTCCGATGCCTTCCTTACCCAGCGGGTGACGCTGCGCTTGGCGCCAAGTTGTGGGTCTTCATAGGCACGTGCCGCGGCCTGCCGGAAGCCGGCGGTATCGGCGGGTGCAGCGCCAAACAGCTGTTGCGGCGTGGTCACTGCAGTGCCGGCCGATTCCGGCAGCGCCTCGGCAGCGTCCTGGTGGTTGCCGTGGTTCTGCGTATCTGCGCTGTCCTGCGCCCGTGCCTGCAGCGATGGCAATGCGAATACGGCCAGCAGCAACACCAGCATCGGCGCCAGGCCAGCCAGTCGCTCGCGCAGGCGGCGGAAGGCGATCTCCACATCCCAGGCTTCCAGCTGGGTGCGACGGTTGAGGTAGAGGCCAAAGCCGGCGCCGCTGTAGAACGGGCTGATCATCGTCATCGCCAACCATGCCAGCAGGTTGAAACCTATCCACGCCCACGCGGGGGTGCCTTGGCCGATCAGTTCCCACGTTGCTCGCAGTGATTCGGACAGCAGCTCCACCGGTACGAACATGAAGATCAAGGCAACACCGGCAAATTGCAGCATGGCCTCGAAATGCCAGCACACCCAGGTGAGCAGGGTGGCGTGACCATAGGCGGCACCGCCGAGTGCATGCCGGCGTCCGCGCCGCTGGTTGGCGTCGCCACCTTCCAGCAGGTCGACCGGCATCAACAGTGAGCGGGCAGGGCTGAGTCGACGCCAGCCGAGATAGGCGCCGACACCGCGCCACCCCCAGTTCCACTGCGCGCGCAGAGTCTGGCCAGTAGTGGGCTCGGCACCAAATGCGCCGCGCGAAATCACGTACAGCGGGATGCGCTCGAACGCGGGCTTGAGCCACCACAGGATGAAACTGGACACCCAGAAGTTGTCCAGCCACCAGCCAAGCAGGTTGAGCAGCGCAAACACCGGCAGTGTCAGCAGTACCCAGGGCTTCCAGATTGCGCCGGCATGGCGGCGGACCAGGGCGGTGCCCAGTTCCATCGCTTCCCACTGCGAACGCGCACGCAGTGCGACATCGAGCTGATCAATCCGCATGATCACCTCCGCGTCCGCCGCGCCACAGCCACAACAGCACGGCCGTCCACAGCACGGCAGACACGCTGAGCTTGCCCCACATCGGCACCCACGCGATCGATGACCAGAACGCCTCGATGAAAGCAGCCACCAGCAGCATGAAGGCCACGCCCAGGCACAGCCGTGCACCAATCACGCCGCCTTCGATCAGTGCATCGATGCGGCGTTTGCGGCCTGGTGCCACCAGACGCAGGCCAAGCTGCAGGCCGGCACCGCCAGCAATCACAATGGCGGTCAGCTCGAACGGCGCGTGGCCGACCACAAAGCGCCAGAACGGATCGCCCGAGCCGATCTGCTGCAGATGCCCGGCCACCGCACCAATGGTGATGCCGTTGAACAGCAATACGAGGATGGTGCCGATGCCGGCCAATAGTCCGCTGGCAAAGGTGCGCAGGCCGATGCTGATGTTGTTCATGATGTAGTGGCCGAACATTGCCCAGTCGGTGCCGCTGTCGCGGCCCAGATTGTCGGCGGCCGGGTCATACATCTTTTCGATGTTCGCCAGCTCGCGTGGATCCATCAGCATGTGGATCAGCTCAGGCTTGTATTGCAGCAGCACGAAGATGCCGACCAGCGGAATCGCGAACAGTGCGCACGCCACCCACATCGCGCCTGCCTGGCTGCGTAAGGTGCTTGGGAAATCGGCGAACAGGAATTCAAGCGCACGCTGCCAGCGCGGTGCCGGTGTGCGGTACAGCAGGTTGTGGCCGCGCTGCATCAGCTGCTGCAGTTGTTCCACCAACTGCGGGCTGTAACCACGGCGGCGCGCCAAGGCCAGCTGCTGGCAGAGGCGGCGGTAGCGCTGTGGGATGGTTTCATCGCCCAGCACGTCGGGGGCGATGCTGGGCCGCTGCTTCCGCGTGCGTTCGCCACGGCGTTGCAGCCAGTCCTCGAACTGCTGCCATTCGTGCTGATAGCGGGTGACAAACTGTTCCTGTCTCATCGCCGCCCCAGCAACCAGTTTGCCATTGCATACAAACGCACCACGCCAGCCTGGCCGCGCTCCTGGCTCAGCCCACTGGCGATGTCGGCCAGCTCACGCTGACGGCCTGGTGAAAGTGCCGGCGCGCGGTCGGCGAAGGCGATCAAGGCAGCCTGTTCGCTGGGCTGCAAGGGCAGCGGTGGTGCCAGTGCGGTATCGATGCGTGCTGGCGGCGTGGCCGGACGTGACACGGTATGGATTACCAGCGAGCCGGCGACCAGATCGCCCAGGCGACGGCCATGCGCGTCAAACAGGCAGGTGACCAGGCCCAGCGCGTAACCAAACGGCAGCGCGTCGACAGTGCGTAGCAGGTTGCGCACGATCGCCGCCATCCAGCCCAACGGTGCGCCGTCGCGGGCGACCACGCGCAGGCCCAGCACCTTTTTGCCCAAGGTGCGGCCGAACCACACCTCCAGCACGATCGGGTAGGCCCAGAACATCAGGAACATCAGCCCGAGATAAAGACCGCTACCGAATTCGCCCAGCGCGACCAGCAACGGGCTCATCACCGCCAGCACGCCAAAGCGCACGCACAGGTCGATCAGCCAGGCCAGGGCACGCGGTACCGGGCCTGCGGCGGGCAGGTGCAGCGGCACGCCTTCGGGGGTGATGACCTCGCGATAGGTGTCCAGCATCGGCCGCGCTGTGCTCATTGCCTTGGCTCCAGCACCTGCTGGTGGTCTTGCATGCGGCGGATGGAAGCCCGGAGTCCAGCCCGGACGGATGCCTGTGGCATTCGTGTCTCTGCTACGTCCCTATCAGAATGCTGACTTTAGCTGGCGGCAGCAGGAAAACCCAGCCCGCCGTTGGCAGCGGCAGGCCGGGTGGGGCGGGTTTCAGCGCACGGTGCGGTTGTCGTCGCCACGCACGAACAGCTTCCTGATCGCACCGCCGAGGAACAGCACGCCGATGAGCAGCAGTTTCCAGAACTTGGCCAGCAACAGGCCGAGCTTGGCAAACAGCCCGGCTTTGGCCGCCAAGCCACCGCCGATCAGGGTAGCCACGCCATAGGCGGCGACCTTGTCGGTGCTGGGGTTGTGATCTGCATAACGTGCGCCCTGGTCGAACTCGGCCATTGGCAGCAGCTTGTCCATGCCCTCGCGTACCAATGCCAGTTCCGACATTCCTGAGACGGCATTCAAGCTCAGGTAGCCGTGCCGGCCGAGCACGCGGATGTCGTAGTTGAGGGTGTGATCGGGCTGGTCGTTGAAGGCCAGCTCGCGTGCCCAGTAGAGCTTCTTGCTGCCTGCCTCATAGCGGGGCGGCACCGCCCAGCCCACCAGGTCGAGCGAGCCATAGCCGGCCTTGATGCGCTCCGGGTTGCTGTCGCGGGTCTCGGCCTGCATGGTCTTGAGCAGGTCGGCGTAGTCGATCTTGCTGGCATCTTCGTCGGACACGTAGCCATCGTCGGACCAGGTCACCACCACCGCCCAGCTGTCCTGCTCGCTCAAGCCCGGACTGCGCGGCACGATCATGCCCAGCACGCTGTCATCGGGCGGATTGCCCCACATGTCTTCCAGCACCCGGCGCGCGTCAGCCTTGTCCAGATAGCGGAACTCGTCGTTCAAATTGAAGTGGGCCCGTGCCTCGGGTACCTCGATCTGCCCGCTGCGGAACTGCAGCGACTGCTCGAACTGCTCCGCGCTCATGCCCTGTTCTTGCTGGGCAGCGTCCTGGGCGGAGGCGGAAAGGCAAACCACGCACAGCAGTGCCACAGCCGCCAACAGGCGCTGCGCCACGATTTTCATCGACTTCATGTCAAACCCTCGAAGGCGTCCCCACGCCAGGGCCGGCAGTGTGCACCCGCAGGGTGGTTGCCGACAATGCCTGCTCGCTCAGCCCTGCATGCCGCGGTACTGGTCCTTGACCCTGACGTAGTGATCGGCGGAGTAGCGCAGGCCCTCGATGTCCTTCTCGCTGAGCTGGCGCATCAGCCGTGCCGGGTTGCCGGCCCACAACTCGCCACTGCGCACCAGCTTGCCCGGCCCGATGACCGCGCCGGCAGCGATGAAGGCATTGGTCTCGATCACCGCACCATCGAGGATGCAGGCACCCATGCCGATCAGGCAGTAATCACCAATGGTGCAGGCGTGGATGATGCAGCCATGGCCGACGGTGACGCCTTCGCCGATCAGCGTCGGGTAGCCGCCCTTGTTGTAGGGACTTTCGTGGCTGACATGGATGATGGTGCCGTCCTGCACATTGGTGCGTGCACCGATGCGGACGTAGTTCACATCACCGCGGATCACCGTGCCCGGCCACACCGAGGCATCATCGCCAATCTGCACATCACCGATGATGGTGCAGGCTTCGTCAATATAGACGCGCTCGCCGAGGGTGGGGGTTTTATCCAGGAAGGGACGCAGTGCGGGCATGGTGATCGCCTTGGGGAACGAATTTGGCAAGCAGCATCATAGTCGCAGTTGCCCTATAGGCGGATTTAGCGCGGTGCGTGGGCAATGAGCATTGGTCTGAAAAGCTCGTCAAGCGCGTTGGCGTCACCCTGGCCTGCGGTCAACAGGGGCGGTGTATTGCTACGCCGCGCAAGCTCGGCATCAATGTAGTCGCTGATGAGGGCTATGCGAGGGCCATCGGCTACCTCTGCGCTGCGCCGCTTTGTCACCAGCAGTTGATCAATGGCGTTGCGCACGTTGCCCTCGGGGAGCAGGCGATCGAGCAGGTCCTCAAAAGCCATGGGCGGCGGTGTGGGTTCGTTCTCTATCCATTGACAGGCGAGCAACGGCCGCAACACGTAAAGGTATTTCTTGGTGCGTACCCGCTCACCTTTCAGATAGCCGCGATGATTGGCGCTGGCCATGTTGAAGTAATGCCACCAGCTGCCCAGGGGCGAGTGAAACTGCTGTACCGCGGCTTGCAGTTCTGAGATTGCCTGAGCGTCACCTCGATAGTGGATGGGTGAGCGCAGCCACTCGGACAGGGTTGGGTTGGACTTGGAGACCAGGCGCAATGCTTTGCGCAGGTCCCAGCCGCTGATATCCAGCTCGTCGTCGATGGGCAGCTCGATCACATCGCGTTGTGCTTCGCCCGGGCCGGTCCGTTCATTGACGCTCAGGTACCACGGCTGGCGATGGACGTAGATGAAGCGGGCATCGTAGTCGCTGTCCGGCGACGAGAATCCCCAGCCGCGACTGCCGGATTCGCAGGCCATCAACACGCGTACATCGTGCTGGCGTTCGATCTGTTCCAGCGCGGCGAGTACGGCTTGGCGTTTTTCCGGGTCGATCGGATGAATGTCCATATTCTGCGGCTCCTTTAGCGGCAGACGCAGTCTAGTGAGGGCGCGCGCGAAAGGCACCCCTCCCCAACCCTCCCCTTCGCCTTCGGCGCAAGGGAGGGAGCTGTTTCGCGTGTTCTCTCAGCTGGCGGAGCGCCGCTTCTGCCCCTCCCTTGCGCGAAGCGCAGGGGAGGGTTGGGGAGGGGTAGAGCTTCTAAGCTCTCACCAACAACCCAAATCAGAAACTCAAGCCACCTTCCCGCGTCGCGCCCGCTCCAGATGTACCAGCAGCAGGGAAATCGCTGCTGGCGTCATGCCTGGAATGCGCTGTGCCTGACCGATGGTCTGCGGACGCACACGCTCCAGTTTCTGCAATGCCTCGGCAGACAAGCCACGCACCGAGGCGAAGTCGAAGCCTTCGACGATCGCAGTGTTCTCGTGCCGCTGCTGGCGTTCGATTTCTTCGCGTTGGCGGTCCAGGTAGCCGGCGTACTTGACGCTGATCTCCACCTGCTCGGCCACGCGCGCATCGCCGACGCCCGGTCCGAGTGAAGGCACCTGCATCAGCTTGGCGTAATCCAGTTCCGGGCGTTTGATCAGGTCCAGCACATTGGTTTCACGGCTGACCGCCACGCCGGTGGCTTCGGCGACTTCGCGGCCCAGTGCATTGCCCGGCGTTGCCCAGATGCCACGCAGGCGTGCGCTTTCACTGGCGACGGCAGCCTGCTTGGTTTCAAACGCGGACCAGCGGCGATCATCGACCAGGCCCAGCTTGCGGCCGGTCGGGGTCAGGCGGGTGTCGGCATTGTCTTCGCGCAGCTGCAGCCGGTATTCGGCGCGACTGGTGAACATGCGGTAGGGCTCGCTGGTGCCGTGGGTGATCAGGTCGTCGACCAGCACGCCGAGATAGGCTTCGTCGCGACGCGGGCACCAGCCGTCCTTGCCCTGCACGAACAGCGCGGCGTTGATGCCGGCCAGCAGGCCTTGTGCGCCGGCTTCTTCATAGCCCGTGGTGCCGTTGATCTGGCCGGCGAAGAACAGGCCGTTGACCTGGCGGGTTTCCAGTGTGTTCTTCAGGCCGCGAGGATCGAAGAAGTCGTATTCGATGGCGTAGCCGGGGCGGGTGATGTGCGCCTGCTCGAAGCCACGGATGCTGCGCACCAGTTCCAGCTGCACGTCGAACGGCAGCGAGGTGGAAATGCCGTTGGGATAGATCTCCACCACGTCCAGGCCTTCGGGCTCGACGAAGATCTGGTGGCTGTCCTTCTCGGCGAAACGCACCACCTTGTCTTCGATCGACGGGCAGTAACGCGGGCCGATGCCTTCGATCTGGCCGCTGTACAGCGGCGAACGGTGCAGTGCGCCACGGATGATGTCGTGGGTGCGCTCGCTGGTATGGGTGATCCAGCAGCTGACCTGCTGCGGATGCTCGCTGACGTCGCCCAGGTAGGACATCACCGGCAGCGGATCGTCGCCGGGCTGCTCGTCCATCACGCTGTAATCCAGCGAACGGCCGTCGATGCGCGGCGGAGTGCCGGTCTTCAGGCGATCAATGACGAACGGGCGCTCGCGCAGGCGCGCGGCCAGCGTGGTCGCCGGCGGGTCGCCCATGCGGCCTGCGGTGTATTGGGTTTCGCCGATATGGATCTTGCCGGCGAGGAAGGTGCCGGCGGTGAGCACGACTGCAACAGCGTGGAAGGTCAGTCCGGTCTGGGTGATGGCGCCACGCACGGCGTCGCCTTCAATCACCAGATCATCGACGGCTGCCTGGAACACGGTCAGGTTCGGCTGCGACTCGACGATGCCGCGGATCGCCATCCGGTACAGGTTGCGGTCGGCCTGGCAGCGGGTGGCGCGCACGGCCGGGCCCTTGGAGGCATTGAGTGTGCGCCACTGGATGCCGGCGCGATCGGCGGCATGCGCCATCGCTCCGCCGAGTGCATCGATCTCCTTGACCAGGTGACCCTTGCCAATGCCGCCGATGGCCGGGTTGCAGCTCATCGCGCCGACGGTTTCGACGTTGTGGGTCAGTAGCAGGGTGTGGGCGCCGCCGCGCGCTGCAGCCAGCGCCGCCTCGGTGCCGGCGTGGCCGCCGCCAATGACGATAACGTCGTAACGGTAGAAGGAGTCGCTCATGGGCGTGAGATCGGTCAGAAAGTGTGAAGTCCGTCAGATGGGTATTTCCCACGATGTGACGGCGTATGTGGTGATTTTACTGCCAAGCGCAATCAGGTACGCATCAACCCTAAAGTTGGCACGCAACCTGCAGTTAATACATTGCACCCAACGTGGCATGCGACATAGGCGCAACAAGGTCGGAATTGGAACAGGGGCCGACCGAAGCGTACGTTGGGGTAGCAGGGGCCGGTAGTCGGGGGACTACCGGCCTTGCAGTCCAGCAGGGCCCGCCTCGGCGGGAAAGCGTTGAAAGACAAAGCCCCGGCCTAGGCCGGGGCTTTGTCTTTATTAGGCGCCGATGTCCGACAGGGCCGGAACAGGGGGGATCCAGATTTCCTGGCGGACATCGACATTGAACTGTCTGGGCGGGACCGGTTTAGGTCACTAAGCGACGCAAGCGGTCACCCGTAGGGCCAAGAATGCCTGCATTTGCGCCAATTGCAACCTTTTTATCGTTCCTGGATGCGAGCGCCGTTCGGTTGCCGGGTTTGTGACGGCTGTCGGGCCGGCATCGGCCGTGCCTGAATAGCCGGACGCGCTGCAGGCTGAGGCCGCTGAATCGCCTGCTGCATGGGCTGGGCGCGCTGCATTGGCTGGTTGTTGGCACGCGGCGGCGGCCGGCTCAGATTGTCCAGATTGCGCCACGGCGATTTGTTGCCGCCGCCGTTCACCGGCGGTGGTGGTCGGGTCGGCCGGCCGTCATTGCCGCCGTTGCCCGGCGGGCGTGGGCGGTTGCCACCATGGTTGTGATCGCCGTCTCCGCCCGGGCGCGGGCCGTTGCCGTGGCCGGGCGGACGCGGACCATTGCCGTGATACGGCGGGCGCGGGCGGTTGTAGTTGGGGCGGTAGACCGGGTAGCCGTAGTTGCCGTAGCCGTAATAGCCACTGCCATAGCCGTAACCGCCGTAGCCGTAGCCACTGTTCGGATAGCCATAGGGATAGCTGTACTGCACCGAGGGAGAGCCGTGGTAATAGCCGCCCGAACCGCCGCCTACGTAGTCGTACGTGGCACAGCCAGAAAGGCCCAACAGCAGGCCGGTGGAAACAATCAGGCGCTTGATCATGAGAAATCCCCCCCTCGTGGGTATGGCAGCCAGCTTCGGGCCATGGCGTTGAATCGGCCCTTAATTCGCATCTACATGGCTGAACATACAACGTGTGCGCAGATGAGATGGTCGCAGGCCCGGGGCCTGGGCTAACCTTTCACCATGAATGAACTTCCTTTGCCCGGATTTGCCGAGGTTCTGGCAGCAGCGGCGCGGATTGCCGCCCATGCGACGGTCACCCCGGTGCTGCGCTCACGCACGCTGGATGCACTGGCCGGCGCCAGCCTGCACTTCAAGGCCGAACACCTGCAGCGCAGCGGCGCGTTCAAGTTCCGCGGGGCCTGCAACGCGGTGTGGTCGCTGGATGTGGAGCACGCCAGTCACGGTGTGGTGACACATTCCTCCGGCAACCACGGTGCCGCACTGGCCTTGGCGGCGCGCTCGCGCGGGGTTCCCTGCCATGTAGTGGTGCCCGAGGGTGCGGTGGCGGCCAAGTTGGCCAATATCGAACGCAACCAGGCCACCCTCTGGCGCTGCGCACCCACCCAGGCCGCGCGCGAAGCCGAGTGCCTGCGCGTGCAGCGCGAAACCGGGGCGACCCTGGTTCACCCTTATACCGACCCGCGGGTCATCGCCGGGCAGGGCACCGCCGTGCTCGAACTGATTCGCCAGGCCGGAACGCAACTGGATGTACTGGTCGTGCCGGTAGGCGGTGGTGGATTGGCCGCAGGCACCCTGCTGGCGATGCAGCAGCTGCTGCCGAACTGCGAGCTGGTACTGGCCGAGCCGGCCGGGGCTGCCGACACCGCGCGTTCGCTGGCGGCGGGTGAGCGCTTGATCGATTTCGTGCCCGACACACTGTGCGATGGCCTGCGCGGCGCACTGGGCGCGCCCAATTTCGAGCTGCTGCACGGCGCGGCACAGGTGATCAGCGTGGACGACGCCGATACCGTGGCCGCGATGCGCTTGATCTGGCAGGTGATGAAGCAGACCGTCGAGCCGTCCTCGGCGATCACTCTGGCGGCCGTGCTGTCCCAGCCGCAGCGTTTTGCCGGGCGCACGGTGGGGCTGGTGTTGTCCGGTGGCAATGTGGATCTGGATGCCTTGCCCTGGGTGCAGGCATGAAGGCAGCTGTTCGGCGCACAGGATTGATGGGCTGGGTATGGCGCTTGTGTGTGTTGCTGCTGTTGTGGCTGCTGGGCGTGGCGGCGTGGATCATCTGGGTAGGTGACCGTGACCAGGCCGCACCTGCCGACGCCATCATCGTGCTCGGTGCTGCGGCGTATGACGCCAAGCCTTCGCCAGTATTTGAAGAACGCATCCGCCATGGCCTGGACCTGTACCGGCAGGGCTATGCACCGAAGTTGATTTTCACCGGTGGCTTTGGCGGCACGGGCGCGCGTTTTTCCGAATCACAGGTGGCGCGGCGTTATGCACTGAAGCAGAAGGTTCCGGGCAAGGACATCCTGATCGAAACCCGCTCGCGCACCACCCGGCAGAATCTGGTTGAAGCCAAGCAGGTGATGGCCAAGCACGACATGCACAAGGTGATCGTGGTCAGCGACCCGCTGCACATGGCGCGCGCGTTGCGTCTATCGAAGGAGTTGGGGATCGATGCGCTGGCGTCATCCACACCAAGCACGCGCTTCCGCAGCTTCCACACCAGCTGGCGTTTCCTGCTGCAGGAAGTCTATTTCTTCCACCGCGACCTGTTTGTAAAAGGGGCTTGAGCGGTTCAGCATCCGCTCCCCGTTCTTGTGGGAGCGGCGTGAGCCGCGAAGCTGGCGCACTGTCCGCTGGATTGTCTGCAAGGCCCCTGCCGAGCATGGCTCGGCACTACGGCTTTAGCCCCTCTCCCGCCTGCGGGAGAGGGGTTGGGGTGAGGGCAGTCTTTCGCTGGTAAAGCCCCTGCCGAGCATGGCTCGGCACTACGGAGCAGCACCTGCCCCTGTCCCTAATCCCTATTCCTGCGTCTTCCGCCGAATCGGAATGGCCGACAGCGGCACGCTCGCCACATCCTGCCCCTGCTCACGGATCGGTGCGCCCGGTGCCGGTGCCCAGGCATGCGCATACACCACTTCCCAACTGCTCGGCAGCTTGCCGTCAGCGCGACGCATTGGTTCGTACGCATCGCGTGCAGCAGCAAAGCGGCTGCGCCCGGTCAGCGTGTGGCGGCGGCTGTGCATGGCGTTGGTGGCGCCAATCGCCTTGAGCTCGCGCATCAGCGTTGGCAGGTCGTCGTAGGTCAGGGTGAACATGTCGCGGTCCAGTACCGGATCGCGGAAGCCAGCCATCATCAAGGCATCGCCGAACTGGGCGATCTGCACGAAGTGGCTTACATGCGAAGTGTCATCGGCCTGCGCAAATGCCTGGCGCAGTTCCACCAGCGTATCGTGGGCAAACGTTGAACAGACCAGCAGGCCATTGGGCTTGAGCACGCGGCGGAAGCCGGCAAATACCGCCGGCAGGTCTTCCACCCACTGCAGGCAAAGGTTGCTGTAGATCACGTCGACGCTGTTGTCGGCCAGCGGCAGGGCGCGGGCATCGGCGCAGACGCGCGAGAACGGGCGCCACCAGCCGGCCTGTTTCTTGGCCTCGGCCAACATCGGCAGGGCCAGGTCCAGCGCGATCACCTGTGCCTTGGGCCAGCGCTTCTTCATCGCCGCGGTGGCATGGGCCGGGCCGCTGCCCACGTCCAACACCACCTGCGGCTGCCGGTCTTCCAGGTAGTCCAGCGACTCCAGCAGGCGCTTGGCCACTTCCTGCTGCAGCACGGCGGCGGCGTGGTAGCTGCTGGCGGCGCGCGAGAAGGCGCGGCGGACGTGTTTGGGGTCGAACAGAGAAGACATGGCGGTGATTCGGATTCGTAATTCAGGATGGGAAGCGCTGCGGTGCTCAGGCAGCCGACGACATCATCGGCCAGCCAGCACCAATGGCCGCGTAACCGCTCACGCGCAGCCAGCAACAAACTGTTGCAGCAGCCCGGCAACGTGATCCGCATGACCAAGGAACGGGGCGTGGCCGCCGCCGTCGATGGTGTGGGCGCTGTGCAGGCCTGCCGGCGCCAATGCGGCGGCTTGGTGCATGGCCTTGGACGGCACCAGCCGATCGCGCTGTCCGCCTATCCACAGGCCGGGTTTGTGCAGGCTGGGCAGGCTGCCGCGCAGGTCGCTGCGTTCCAGCAGGGCCAGGCCTTCGTGCAGGGCGCGCGGGGCCGGTTCGCCACGTTCGACCAGCGCATCGCGCAGGGTGCGCAGTTCGCTGCGGGCGTGCTGCGAGCCCATCACGTCCAGGGCGAGGAAGCGCTCCAATGTGCCGCGGTAGTCCTGTTCCAGATCGTGGCCGAACTGTTCGAACACCACCGGCTCCACCGCATCTGGCCAATCGGGGTCGCGGACGAAGCGTGGCGTCGCTGCCAGCATTGCCAGCCCGCGCACCTGTGGCAACGTGGCTGCGCCGTGCAGGGCGACCAGCCCGCCCAGCGACCAGCCGCACCACACCGCTGCCGGGGTGGCGCTGGCGATGGCATTGACCAGGTAGGGCAAGCGCAAGGGCGTGGCGTCGTCGCGGCTGTGGCCATGCCCGGGCAGGTCGACCACGTGCAGCTCGAAGTGCGGGGCAAGACGTTCCACCAGCGGCGCGAAGATGCCGCCATGCAGTGCCCAGCCGTGGATCAGGACCAATGCCGGGCCGCTGCCGGTGACGTGGATATGCATGGCGTTACAACCGGTTCTCAGGCAACAGTGTTCAGGGACTTCTGGTACAGCACCACGTCGCGGGCCTTGGCGATGGCGTCCACCAGCGCCTTGACCTGCTCGAGGGTATGCAGCGCGGACAAGGTCACGCGCAGGCGCGCCTTGCCTTCGGGCACGGTCGGCGGACGGATCGCGCTGACCAGGAAGCCGGACTGCTCCAGCGTCGCCGACAAGGCCATCACCGTCGCTTCGTCGCCGCACAGCAGCGGTTGGATCGGGGTTTCCGAGGCCATCAGCTCCAGCCCGTTGCGGCGCGCGCCCTCGCGGAAGCTGGCGATCAGTTCGGTGAGCTTGTCGCGGCGCCAATGGTCGCGGCGTGCCAGTTTCACCGCCGCCAGCGAGGCGGCCGCCTGCGCCGCCGGCAGGGCGGTGGTGTAGATGTAAGGGCGTGCGGTTTCGGCCAGGTGCTGGATCAGCGCGTCTTCGCCCACAACCACCGCGCCGTGGCTGCCCAGCGCCTTGCCCAGGGTGGCCAGCTGCAGCGGAACCTCCTTCACGCCCAGGCCGGCGTCGGCGACGCAGCCGCGGCCGTGTTCGCCGATCACACCAATGCCGTGGGCGTCGTCCACATAGAACAGCGCCTCCTGCATGCGTGCCACCAGCGACAGTGAGCGCAGCGGGGCGATGTCGCCATCCATGCTGAAGACGCCGTCGGTGACCAGCATGGCGGCGCCGTCGGCGGTGTTCTTGAGCTGACGCATGGCGCCTTCGCTGTCCAGGTGCGGATAGCGGCGCAGGCGGCAGCCGGCCAGGCGGCTGGCATCAAGCAGGCTGGCGTGGTTGAGCCGGTCCTGCACGCAGATATCGGTTTCTTCGCTCAGCAGCGCCTGCTGCACGGCCAGGTTGGCCATGAAGCCGCTGTCGAACAGCAGGGCGCGCGGATAGCCGAGCCAGTCGGCCATCTCGCGTTCCAGCTGCTCGTGCACGCTGTGGTGGCCACAGACCAGGTGCGAGGCGGTGCTGCCAGCGCCTTCGCGGCCGGCGGCGTCCTGCAGCGCGGCGATCACCTCGAACTGTTGCGACAGGCCGAGGTAGTCATTGCTGCAGAAGCCGGTCAACCAGCGCCCGTCCAGTTCCAAACGCACCCCGTCACGGCGGCTGATGTTGCGCCTGGTGCGGATGCGGCCCTGGGCAAGCCGCAGCTTGCGCTGGGCGTGGATGCGGTCGTGGATGTCAGGACGGGCCATGGCAAGGTTCATGGTCAAGCGGGCGGCTAGCGTACCCGGTTGCCTGTAAGAATGCCCAAGCGGCGCCCCGCGGGCGGGGCGCCAGCCAGGTCAGGCGCTGCGGGCGCAGAGCGGGGCGATATCCAGGTGCACCGTGCCCGGGTGGTCGTGGTCGTCGGCGTCCACATGGACCTGCATCGGGCTGATGCCGAGGCGGGCGAACAGGGCCTGGTCGCGCTCGGTGTCCGGGTTGCCGGTGGTCAGCAGCTTTTCGCCGTAGAAGATGGAGTTGGCGCCAGCCAGGAAACACAGCGCCTGCAGCTCGTCGCTCATGCTCTCGCGGCCGGCCGACAACCGCACCATCGAGCGCGGCATCACGATGCGGGCGACCGCGATCATGCGCACGAACTCGAACGGGTCCAGCTCGGCGCTGCCGTGCAGGGGCGTACCGGCAACCTGCACCAGACGGTTGATCGGCACCGAGTCCGGATGCGCCGGCAGGTTGGCCAGTGCCTGCAGCAGGCCGGCGCGGTGTTCGCGGGTCTCGCCCATGCCGACGATGCCGCCGCAGCAGGTCTTCATGCCGGCGTTGCGCACGTGTTCCAGCGTGTCCAGGCGGTCCTGGTACTGGCGGGTATGGATGATGGAATCGTAGTAATCCGGCGCGGTGTCCAGATTGTGGTTGTAGTAGTCCAGCCCGGCGTCCTTCAGTGCCTGCGCCTGGTGGCCTTCGAGCATGCCCAGGGTGGCGCAGGTCTCCAGACCCAGCGACTTCACCTCGCGGATCATCGCCGCGACCTTGGGGATGTCACGGTCCTTGGGCGAGCGCCAGGCCGCACCCATGCAGAAGCGCGAGGCGCCGGCCTGCTTGGCGGCGCGGGCGCGGGCCACCACGCTGTCGGTGTCCATCAGCTTCTGCGCGTCCACGCCGGTGTCATAGCGCTGGGCCTGCGGGCAGTAGGCGCAGTCTTCCGGGCAGCCGCCGGTCTTGACCGAGAGCAGGGTGGAGACCTGTACCTGCGCCGGGTCGAAGTGCTGGCGATGCACGCTGGCTGCGCGGTGCAGCAGTTCGGGGAAGGGCAGTTCGAGCAGGGACAGCAGCTCTTCGCGCTTCCAGTCGTGGCGGATGACGGTGGACATCGGTGTTACCTGACAGATGGGGCGATGGAAGCGGCGCAGTCTGGTCAGCATACACATTGCTGTCAACCATCAAATGAAGAGTCTGGTTTACAGGGTCGGGGGGCGGCTATCGGCCTTGCTGTTCCCGCCGCGCTGCCTGGTCTGCGGGGAGGACGGTATGCCGGGGCGGGACCTGTGCCTGGCCTGCGGCGCCGGATTGCCTTGGCAACACGCCGCTTGCCGGCGTTGTGCGCTGCCGTTGCCGGGTACCGACGCGGATGGGTTGTGCGGTGCCTGCCAGCGTTCGAGCTCGCCCCTGCAGTCGGTGCTGGCGGCCTTTACCTACAGCGCGCCGATTGACGGCCTGCTACTGCGCTTCAAGTTTCATCATGATCTCAGCGCTGGGCGCTTGCTGTCAGCGCTGATGCTGGATGCATTGGGCGCTGCCGAGCGCCCGCAGGCGATCGTGCCGGTGCCGCTGCATCTGTCGCGGCTGCGTCAGCGCGGCTATGACCAGACCTGGGAGCTGGCCAAGCCGCTGGCGCGCGCGCTGCAGCTACCGCTGTGCAGGGGCCTGCATCGGCGGCGTTCCACCCAGCCACAATCGGAGCTGGATGCGGTGGAGCGCAAACGCAATCTGCGTGGTGCCTTCATTGCGGTGGGGCAGTTGCCGGCACATGTGGTGCTGCTGGATGACGTGATGACCACCGGTGCCACCTTGCATGCCGCAGCGCTCACACTGCATCGCGCCGGTGTGCAGCGGGTGGATGCCTGGGTCTGTGCGCGGGTGCCGTGAGCGCTGGTGTGCCTGCAAGGCCGCGCCTGCGCTGCAACTGGCTTGAAATACCGGTTGTCATCTCTACATGCCATGACTACGGCTATGGGCCTAGACTGGGATTGAAAGGCCTTTACACCTGTTCAACATGAGGAGACAGACATGGGTGCTTCCCCGGGTTTTCCTGCTGGATCGCTGTTTGGCACATTGACGCGCAACTGGTGGGTGCTGCTGCTGTTCGGCCTGTTTGCGGTGATATTCGGCGTGCTGACGGTGATGGCGCCGGTGCGCACCGCGGCTGTCCTGGCGTGGTGGCTGGGCATCATGGCCATTGTTGAAGGCGTGGTGGTGCTGGTCTCGGCCTTCAATGGTTCGGCACCGGTCTCGCGCGGTTGGGCGCTGTTCTATGCGCTGGCATCGATTGCCTTTGGTGTACTGGCGGTGATCAACCCATTGGCGACCGCGAGTGTGCTGTTGCTGTTCCTGGCCGCCTGGCTGGTGGTTGGCGGCATCTACCGCATCGTGTTCGCCATCCGCGTGCGCAAGCAGATCAGTGGCGAGTGGATGCTGATTGTCAGCGGCCTGCTGGCGGTGGCATTGGGCGTGATGTTCGCACTCAACCCGATCGCCGGCCTGGCAGTGACCTCGCTGTGGATCGGTGTGCTGGCCTTGATCTACGGCGTGCTGCAGATAATTGCAGCGTTCCGCCTGCGTTCGCTGGGGAAGACAATCGGCGCGATGTAACGTTTACCCCTCCCCAACCCTCCCCTTCGCTGCGCGAAAGGGAGGGGGGTAGTGCCGAGCCATGCTCGGCAGGGCTTTCCCGGCAATGCCTCAGCCGAGCATGGCTCGGCTCTACCCAAAGCGAAACGGCCCGCACTGCGGGCCGTTTCTTCAATCCAGATACTGGCTGGTGACGATGCCGGCAAACAGCACCGCGCCGACCCAGTTGTTGTGCAGGAAGGCCTTGAAGCAAGGCTCGCGCTCGCGATCGCGGCACAGCCAGAACTCGTACACCACCAGCGCCATCGCCACGCCGATGCCGGCCCAGTACGCCCAGCCCAGACCCGCGCGCTGTCCGACCAGCGCCATCGCAGCGAAGAACAGCGCGTACAGGATGCCCTGGATGACCAGGTCCAGATCGCCGAACAGGATGGCGGTGGAATGCGAACCGACCTTCAGGTCATCGTCGCGGTCGACCATGGCGTACCAGGTGTCATAGGCGGTGGACCAGAGGATGTTGGCGGCATACAGCACCCAGCCCAGCGGCGGAACTTCGCCCTGGATGGCGGCGAAGGCCATCGGGATACCCCAGCCGAAGGCCATGCCCAGATAGACCTGCGGCAGATGCGTGTAGCGCTTCAGGTAGGGATAGCTGGCGGCCAGGAACACGCCGATGAAGCTCAGCGCTATGGTCAAGGCGTTCAGGGTCAGGACCAGCGCGAATGCGACCAGCATCAAGCCTGCGAACAGCATCAGCGCCGCGCGGCCGGAGATTGCGCCGGTGGCCAGTGGTCGGTCCTTGGTGCGTTTGACGTGCGGGTCCAGCCAGCGGTCGGCGTAGTCATTGATCACGCAGCCGGCCGAGCGGGTCAGCCAGACGCCGGCGCTGAACACGAACAGTATCCACAGCGGCGGCAGGCCATCGGCGGCCAGCCACAGCGCCCACCAAGTGGGCCACAGCAGCAGCAAGGTGCCGATCGGGCGGTCGGCGCGCATCAATTTCCAGTAGTGCCCGAACCGCGACGTGTCAGCTGCGGTGGACGGTGTAGTTGGGAGACGGCTCATGCGCAAAGGTTACCAGCTGGGCAGGTTTTTCCCGCCCAACTACAGCAATCCAAAGGTGGGGGCAGACCTGCGGCCGCTTTTGCCGTTAGAATGCGCGTCCGCCCGGCTCAGCCGGCCGGAGCACAATGCGCCCGTAGCTCAGCCGGATAGAGTAGTGGCTTCCGAAGCCATTGGTCGGGGGTTCGAATCCCTCCGGGCGCGCCAGATTGAAGTCCGAGCATGTCTCAGGATGTCCAAAACCCCAGAGAAATCTGGGGTTTTTCTTTATCCGTAGTCCAATCAGGTCCGGGGGCATCTATTGCAATCCGGGTCATCCGGGGGCAACTTCGGGGGCATCCCGACCCCCGAAATGCGGACATGCCCCCAATGGCCCTGACTGATATCCAAGTACGTAAAGCCAAGCCGGTTGAGAAACCCCAGCGACTCTTCGATGGCGGAGGGCTCTACCTTGAGGTCACCCCAGCGGGTGGCAAGCTTTGGCGGTGGAAGTATCGCGTTGCTGGAAAGGAAAAGCGGCTGGCCTTGGGTTCGTACCCTGAGGTGAGCCTGGCTGAAGCCCGCGAGAAGCACATGGTGGCGCGAAAGACTTTGGCTAACGGCATTGACCCTGGCGAGCAGCGGAAGCTCGAAAAGCTGGTTCGCAGCGGAGGCTCTGAGAACAGCTTTGGGGCGATCGCGCTGGAGCTTCTTGCTATGCGGACCAAGAAGAACGCTAAATCCACGGCTGTAAGGAACGGAAGGATCATTGAGAAGGATCTCAATCCTTACATTGGTGATCGGCCGATCAATGAGATTTCCGCTGTCGAGCTGCTTGCAGTGCTGCGAAAGATGGAGAAGAGGGGGGCAGTGGAGACGGCGCATCGAGCGCGTGGTATTGCAGGAATGGTTTTCCGGTACGCCATCGCTACAGGCAGGGCAGAGCGAAACCCTGCTGTTGACCTGATCGGCGCGTTGGAAGCGCCTCAAACGAAGCACTTCGCTAGCTTGACGGAGCCATCCGCGGTTGCGCCGCTTCTACGTGCCATTTGGGGTTACGAAGGTAGTGCCATAGTAACCGCCGCGTTGAAGCTCTCGCCGTTGCTATTTCCCCGCCCAGGCGAGCTGCGTAGCGCACGCTGGGCTGATATTGACCTTGATGCGGCGGAGTGGCGCTATGTCGCTACCAAGACCGACACACCGCACATTGTTCCGTTGTCCAAGCAAGCAATTGAAGTTCTCACTGAGCTGCGCCCTCTCACCGGCCGAGGCCAGTACGTTTTCCCGAGCCTTCATGGGAAAGGACGTCCGATGAGCGAGAACACGATAAATGCGGCCATACGCCGGATGGGGTTTGACTCAAAAACCATGACGGGGCATGGGTTCCGTGCAATGGCGCGGACTATTCTTGATGAGGTACTAGGGTTCCGTCCCGACTACATCGAGCATCAGCTTGCTCATGCGGTTCGTGACCCCAATGGACGCGCCTACAACCGCACTGCTCACTTGGGTGAGCGTCGCAAGATGATGCAGGAATGGGCAGACTATTTGGACAAGCTGCGAGCTTAAAAGATTGACTTGTGCCCAATGTCGCGTTGCCGCGTGACGCAATTCGAACAGCGGTCTGCCGGAGTTTTTAGATGATTGTTTTCGTTCGGTTAGTCAATGAAGGCGTCGAAGTGTTCCGCCCGGTGGATGCTAAGCGAGTTTTCGATCACGTGTTTGAAATCATTGATGAGTGGCAGGGTCTGGACGAGGTTTGGGAATTCAATCATGGTGATCGTGTGCTCTGTATTGACCATACCTTCCAGGATGGCTCGCAAGGTCTCCTTGCGGTTTCAGCTGTTCCACGTGGCCTCACCAATTGATATGTCTGTTTCTCGATATGCCCTGTTGAAGCGCTGTGAGCATCTTCTCCTGCTCCTACGACTTCATGCGACCCAAAGCGGACATCGAGGGATGCCCGCCCCAGTTGCCTAGTTCATGTTGAGTCGATCCAGTGGGCTGACTGTCTTGCGAACCGCCTGCTCAACGTGGGTGTAAATCATTGTGGTCTTCAGGTTGCGGTGACCTAACAGCAGTTGGATCGTCCGAATATCGGTGCCGGCGGCAAGCAGGTGCGTGGCAAAGGAATGTCGCAGCGTATGCACTGATGCGTGCTTGGCAATCTGGGCTTCGGCTAACGCTGCCTTGAAGGCCATCTGCACGCCGGATTCGGAAGCGTGCCAGCGAAGGCGTCGGCCGGTCTGAGGGCAGGTCCGTACGACGCGCGAAGGGAAGACGAACTGCCATGCCAAGCTCTGGCTTGCGCTGGCATACTTGCGCGACAGTGCGTCAGGTAATGGTGGTAAACCAGCACCGCGTGCAGATCCGCGTACCAACGTTCGCATCCGGATCGATATCGAAGCGGAAGACGCACGAGGGTTCAGCGAGACCACCGTAAGGGCAGCCAAGGAGAACGGCAGGCACCTTGGGGTCAAGACGGATTTTGACTGATGGGCATCACAGCCGAGTTCGCGAAACTGGGGGCCAGAATGGTGAACAACCAGTGGGCCGTTTCCGCGCTAACCGGGACTGAGATGGTTGCGAGCCTGTGGTTCCACAGGCTCAAGGCTGAGAACGGACAACTCGTCTACCGCGACTATCTCGGTCGTTGGTGCGGGCACGGCAACCGCCTGCTTGCAGAACACCTCAGGATTGCGATATCTGATCAACGCCCGGTGCGCCTGGTCATCGCAAAGATGGAGGATGTGGACCTCATTGAGTCAGGCGAAGATGGTTCCAAAGCCACTCACCGTTCTGCAGATACTCGTCGGCCAGCATCGAGTACCAGCGCTCTGCCTCCGGACCGGCGCGATGCTTGGCCCAGTAGGTGTCGGCATCGTTCTGCAGGGCACGCACCCGCACAAGAATCGAGATCAGCGTGCCGTTGATTTGCTGCAGTGGGCCACGCGGGCGCGTCACCCGGTTCGCCATGACCGCGCTGATCGCGCCTTGATCGCGAATGACAGCAGGAAGCGGAGCAGACGCTCGGCATCCGGCAAGCGGCTGCGTGTTGGTGGTGAGACAGCGAGTGGGGGTTGTCCCTCTGCAGCTTTCCGTTCAAGCCAACGTGCCTTCTCCTGCTCCGGCACTGACCAGCGATCAGGGCGGGACGCCCAAAGCAACTGGGGAAGGCACTTCCAGCCGTTATGCAGGCAGTTTGGCTGCAAGCAGTTCGACCTTCTCGATATTGGGCGGAGAACTCAGCAAGGTCGCGGCGTTGGCCATCAAGGCCGCGGCGATCTGGCCGTTCAGATGTGCCTGGCGACCTGCCTCATCGTCGAAGGCATCGAACACACCGAATGTCGAAGGGCCAAACTTCAATGCGAACCAGGCAGTGGTGCCGGACTCGGCGTTGGCGAGCGGCAGTGCGCTGGCCAGGAAGTCGGCAAGCGCAGCCTCCTGGCCGGGTTTAGCTTCGAGGCGAACAAACAGGGCGAGCTTGGTCATGCTGTATTCCTTTGGGTAAATGGAAAAGTGGGTGAAGGGATCGAAGAGACTGCAGTCTGAGTCTTCATGACAGACATCTCTATAGGCAATAATGACAACATTGATATCATTGTTGCCATGAAACTCCACCTCCTTGTTTGTGATGGCGTGTTTGATCTGGGGCTTGCGGCGCTCACAGACACAGTGGGCTTAGCCAATGCGATGGCGGGCTCGCTGCCACAGGCTCCCGCGCACATAGAGCTCACGCTGGTGGGCGTGCGGCGTCGCATCCGAACTGCGCAAGGCTTGACGGTCCCCGTGGTCACTGCGCATGGTGTGCCCGAACCAGACGTCGTGCTCGTGCCAGCGTTTGGCGACAAGATGCCTGACACGCTCTCGGCTCGACTCACACGCCCCGATGTGCCCGACGCGGTCGCGGCGCTACAGCAGTGGTCCACCGCTGGCGCGCACCTTGGTGCCGCTTGCTCCGGTAGTTTCTTGTTTGCAGAGAGTGGCCTGCTTGATGGGCATCGTGCGACGACGTCATGGTGGCTGGGGCCGATGTTTCGGCAGCGCTATCCGAACGTCACGCTGGACGAGTCACGCATGATCGTGAACTCGACACGCTTCACCACCGCGGGTGCCGCTTTGGCCCACGTCGACTTGGCCTTGCGCATCATCCGAGGGCGCAGTCCGGCGCTGGCGGCCCTGGTGGCACGCTATCTGCTGGTCGAGACACGCAGTTCGCAAGCCGAGTTCGTGATTCCCGACCACCTTGCGCATGCTGACCCGATGGTGGAGCGCTTCGAGTGCTGGGCCAGACGTCGGCTCGCGCAGGGGTTCTCGCTGGCCGAGGCGGCCAGCGCCGCGGGCACAAGCGAGCGCACCTTGGCCCGGCGGCTGCAAAGCGTTTTGGGAAAGACACCGCTGTCGTATTTCCAGGACCTGCGCGTGGAGCATGCCGTCCATCTCTTGCGCACCGGGAACGCCAGCGTCGACCAGGTCGCCGCACAGGTCGGGTACTCGGATGGGGTGACCCTGCGGGCCCTGTTGCGCCGCAAGCTGGGCCGGGGTGTCAGGGAGTTGCGACGCGGTGGATGACCAAAGGCGTTTGGTGCATGTACGGCTGGAGACCACCGCGAAACTGTCGGAAGCAAAGGCTTACCCACTTGCGTCTACTACATCGTGCGTTGGGTGCAAAAGCACCAGCCGTGCCAAAGCAGTCTTCAGTGACCTTTCAAAGTCTGAGTATTGGGAATACTGTTAGCTTTACCACTGTTTTCTGTTCACTAATCTGGGTTTTCATCCACATGCTATTCAATCCACTTCAAGTAGGTTCTCTCACCCTGCCCAACCGCATCCTTCTGGCACCATTGACACGCGCCCGTGCCGACGCTGGCCACATGCCCAACGCGCTGATGGCCCAGTACTACAGCCAGCGAGCCACCGGCGGCCTGCTGATTTCCGAATGCACCATGGTGGCGCCCGGTACATCGGCCTTCGTCAATGAGCCTGGCATCTACAACGACGCGCAGATTGCAGCCTGGAGGCAGGTGACCGACGCGGTGCACGCCAAGGGCGGACGCATCTTCCTGCAGATCTGGCACGCTGGCCGCGCAGCCTACCCTGGCGCTGCCGATGGCGCCCCCATTGTCTCCAGCAGCGCTACCGCTATTGAGGGTGAGATCCACACGCCCCAAGGCAAGGTGCCGCACGCGGTGCCCCGCCCCCTGACCGTCGAAGAGATTCCCGGCATCGTGGCTGCGTTTACTCAAGGCGCACGCAACGCCATTGCTGCCGGCTTTGATGGTGTGGAAGTACACGGCGCCAACGGCTACCTGATTGACCAGTTTCTGCGCGACACGCCCAACCAGCGCACCGATGCTTACGGCGGATCGCTGGAAAACCGTGCACGTTTGCTGTTCGAGGTACTTACTGCCGTGACCCAGGCGATCGGTTCCGAACGTGTGGGTCTGCGCCTGTCGCCCCTCAACAGCTTCAACAGCATGAAAGACAGCCACCCGCTGGCCCTCATCGGCTTCCTGGCCGATAGGCTCAATGCCTTCAAGCTAGCCTACCTGCACGTGATGCGTGCCGATTTCTTCGGCGTGCAGAAGGCCGATGTCATGCCCGTAGCGCGTGAAAAGTACAAGGGTGTGTTGGTGGGCAATATGGGTTACAGCGCTGATGAGGCAGAGGCAGCTATTGCCGAAGGTAAGCTTGACGCTGTGGCCTTTGGCACCGCCTTCCTGGCTAACCCGGACCTGCCCGCACGCATCAGGGCCAAGGCACCGCTGAACGCACCTGACTCCAACACGTTCTACACAGGTGGCGCCAAGGGCTATACAGACTATCCGACACTGCAGGTCTCGTAAATCACCGCCCCAACAGATCGAAGAAACGAGCCGCTTTATACCCAAGGCTCTGCCATTCGATCTTGCGAAGCTGTGAATCGATGGCATCTACCGAGTGAACCGCACCGGGTTTCGTGGAGGCAGTTTGGTTTAAGTCAGGTCGCCACCGAGGTGGCCTGACTGGCGAGTTGCCGGTAGTAGTTTGCCTCAGCTTCTGCGGGCGGAATGTGCCCCATGGGCTCAAGGAGCCTGTGGTGATTAAACCAGGACACCCATTCGAGGGTGGCCAGTTCCAGAGTTTCTTTTGTTTTCCACGGTGCCCGGCGGTGAATCAACTCGGCTTTGTACAAGCTGACCTGAGTATGGAACTTGTAGCCAATCAGGCAGTGAGTCCGGGGTGGAGGGTATCGGGTTCCGACCAGTTCCGGCGAACGGTCGCTGGGGGTTTATAGCCATGGGCGCTGTGAGGCCGCTGCTCGTTGTAGAACTGCCGCCAGCGTTCGATCAGAACCTTCGCCTCTGGCGGCGTCTCATCATCGAGCGAACGCAGCCAAGCGAGTCTTTCTCCCAGCCTGCGCTCAACACCTCTGTCCGCTGGCTGATACCAACCCGGCCGCGCCACGCCCTCGGGAAAATAGGTTTGCCCAGCGGCTTAAAAAGCTAGAAATGGTGTCCACTTAAATCAGGTGGACACCATCGCCTTTGGCGTCGGGGTCAGGAAGGTGTGTTGGCCGGACGGATACACAGAATCGGCCAAAAGCGGTCATCAGGGCTGGCTTGAATCGGGGCCGAAGGATTACGCTCTCAGCCCCATAATTGCCGGTCAGACAGTTACCACGATCTTGCCGATCTGCTGATTGGCTTCAAGGAAACGATGGGCATCCTGGATGTCGCTAAGTGCGAATGTCTTTGCGATGATCGGGCGCAACGCACCGGACTTCAACCCTTGCAGAATAAAAGCCTTCGCTCTCTCCAGGGCTTCAGGGTCTGCCACAATCTCTGCGTAGAGATAGCCCTTCAAAGTCAGGCTTTTGCCCAGCACGGTAAACAGTGGGAATGGCGTCGGTTCAGAGCTGAGTGCGCCGTACACCAGCAAAATTCCGCCCCGCGCCATGCTCTGCGTGAGAGGTTCAAAGGACGGCCCGCCTACAGGATCGAATACAACGCGAGCGCCTTGACCGCCAGTTATCGTCATAACACGCTCGACGATATCCTCTTCATCGCTGACGATGACATGCGCAGCGCCTGCATCAAGCAGGGCCTGCTTCTTCGCGTGAGTTCGAGTGATCGCAATCGATGTGGCGCCGACCATACGAGCCATTTGGAAGGCGGCCAAGCCAACACTGCTTGACGCGGCGGTAACGATGACAAAATCGCCCTGCCGTAGCTTCGCCTGTTCAATCAATGCCCCCCAGGCGGTGACGTACTGCATCCAAGACGCCGCAGCCTCTTCAAAGGACAAGTTCTCAGGGCTCTTTACCACCAGGTGGGCCGGAATATTGGCCAACTCGCCGTAGGTGCCCCAGCGAGCAATATCCAGAGGTGGGACCAGAGCGACCGAGTCACCAACCGTGATCTCGGTTACGTCGCTCCCGACTGCCGTTACGATGCCTGCGGCCTCGTAGCCTAAGCGGCTGGGGAACTCCGCTTCTTGCAGGTATGCGTGATTGCGAAACATCACTTCGGCTCGGTTCAAGCCAATAGCTTTAACACTAATCTGCACCTCGTTTGCTGCTGGTGCCGATACTTCCAGATCTTCCAGCTTCAGAACGCTGGCGTCACCGTATTCATGAATTCTGACAATGCGTGCCATCTTAAATACCTCGTTTATCAATGGCCCTCGACGTTGAGGGGTTCGTTTGTTCAAGTTCCCCGAGGGGGATCCCCCTCCGCCATAACGCTGCTTGATCATCCCGCAGGCAAAAGCCATCAGCAGGAGTGACCATGCTCAACAGCGATTCAGTTGCGTTGCTCGCAGCTTTTCACTCCAGATAAGCGGGGCCTGACGCCGAAGAGACAGGCCCTCATCTCATTAGAATTCCTGCACGGTTGGGCGCAGAACGATCTCGTTAATATCCACGTCAGCAGGCTGCTCAATTGCGAAGGCGATAGCTCGAGCGACGGATTCGGCGGGAATTGCGTGCTTGTAGAAGTCCACCACGAAATCGCGGCTCTGTTTGTGGGAGCTGCCGAATTTCAGTTCGGAGTCCACGGCGCCCGGTTCGATAGTCGTGGTGCGGATGCTGCCGCCGACTTCGTGACGCAGTCCTTCCGAGATAGCCCGCACAGCAAACTTGGTGCCGCTGTACACGGTGCCACCTGGGCTGAACACCTTCAGGCCTGCAACCGATGCGATGTTGATGAAGTGACCACTGTTCTGTTTCTGGAAGACTGGCAATGCAGCCGCGACTCCGTACAGCAGACCCTTGATGTTGATGTCGATCATGCGATCCCACTCGTCAGTGCGAGCATCGCTGAGCGGTGCAATCGCCATCAGTCCGGCATTGTTGACCAGTACATCAATGCGACCGTAGGTGTCCACGGCACCTTGAATGAGCGTTTTGACCTCTTCCTGAGAGGTAACATCGGTCTGATACGCGATTGCCTGACCACCTGCATTGGTCAGCTCAGCCACCAGTGCGTCGAGTTTATCTTTGCGACGTGCAGCCAGCACTACGCGAGCGCCAAGCGCAGCAAGGTGGCGTGCAGTAGCCTCACCCAGGCCGCTGCTGGCACCGGTGATAACGACAACTTTTCCAGAAATGTTATTGCTCATGCTGAGAACCTCATCGGTGGGTTTGTACTTCGGGGCTTTGCCATGGCTGGTTAACCTGGCAGTGCGCAAACTGTAGACCCATAATTGATCTCAATAAATGGGAATGATTGGATTATGCTATTCCTGAAAATGGAATAAATCAGAAGCCTTCCAAGACGATCTTGCCCATGGCCTTGCCGCTTTCGATCAGTGCATGGGCACGCCGCAGGTTGGCCGCGTCGATGCGCCCGAAATGCTCCCCTACAGTCGTCTTCAGCACACCAGCGTCGATCAGCTCCGCCACGCGGTTGAGCAACTGGTGCTGCTTAATCATGTCGTCCGTCCCGTACAGCGAGCGGGTGAACATCAGCTCCCAGTGCAGCGCCAGCGACTTGCGTTTGAGTGGTACTACATCGAGCACAGCCGGATCGTCGATCAGTGCCAGATGACCCTGGGGCCGCAACACCTCAATCAGTTGAGGAAGGTAGCTGTCGGTGTGGGTGAGGCTGATCACATAATCCACCACCTCGATACCGATGTGCTTCAGCTGCTCGGCCAGCGGTCGGCTGTGGTCGATCACATGATGCGCACCCAGGGCGCTGACCCATTCCCGGGTTTCCGGGCGAGACGCAGTACCGATCACCTTCAGGCCGGTCAACTGGCGGGCCAGTTGCGTCAGGATCGAACCCACACCGCCCCCGGCACCCAGGATCAGCAGACTCTGCCCTGCTCCACCGTGCTCGCCGATGCCCAGGCGGTCGAACAGCAGTTCCCAGGCGGTAATCGACGTCAATGGCAAAGCCGCCGCACTGGCATCGTCCAGGCTACGCGGCTTGCGCCCGACGATGCGTTCGTCGACCAGATGCAACTCGCTGTAGCTGCCAGGACGGTCGATGGCGCCGGCATAAAACACTTCATCGCCGGGCTGGAACAGCGTTACGTCGGAACCCACGGCGCGCACTACACCGACCGTGTCCCAGCCGAGCACTTTGGGCTGGGGGGTGGCGCCCTTGCCGGAACGCACCTTGGTATCGACTGGATTCACCGCGATGGCCCTGACCTGCACCAGCAGGTCATGCGGGCCAGGGGTAGGTTCTGGAAGCTCGCTGTCGAACAATGCACGAGGGTCGTCGATTGGCAGGCCGTATTCGGTGAAGACGATAGCTTTCATGTGGGCAATCCTTGAAGGTCAGGAACAAGTAAAAGTTTGGTGATTTTCGTCTACCAATACCTTTGGGAAAAAGCTCAAAATCCACCAGCACTTTCATCGCAGGAGTGAAAATGGTTCGGATCGAAGACCTGCAGTTGTTTGTACGCACAGCCGCGCTGGGTAGCTTCTCCAACGTCGCTCGCGAGGTCGGCCTGCATCCAGGCCAGGTGGCTGCGGCGATCAAACGCCTCGAGCGAGAGCTGGATATCCGTCTATTTGCTCGTTCTACGCGCAGCCTGCGGCTGACTGCCGAAGGAGAGCAGTACTTGCCGTTTGCCCGCGAGGCGCTAGATACGTTGCACGAAGGTCAAGACCGGATAGCCTTCCCGATCCCCCATCTGTTGCATGAGCTTCGTTGGTGCATTGCGTACCCGACGCGGGCCACCGCCGCATCGGACGTGTTCGACTACATCGAGATGTTCTACAACCCGATTCGCCGGCATGGTTCCGCTGGCGGCATGTCACCGGTAGAGTTCGAAAAGCGCTACGCGCAGAGCGGCGAATGAGTGTCTACGGAACTCTGGTCGGTCCAGGGGCCTGCGGATTCGAGTGCCGAGCGCTTTGGAATGCTGGCCTTTTCTGGTCGTCCCAATCGCGATCAACAGCGACTTGATCGTGTGCCCGGTTTCGTTCCAGGGCATCGATGTCGAGATCGGCGATCGCCCATGTCTGCGCGCCATGGGTCCTCGCGAGGATGCCGTCCTCCGGAAAGCCGTGATCCATCGGCGCATAGATCGTGGCCTCCCCTGTATTCGTATCCAGGGCTGGACTCCAGTCGGCGACGCCGGAGGTCACCGCCTGCGCGACGAAGATCCGGTTTTCCAGGGCGCGCGCCATACACCCGACACGCACCCGGGTTGCACCGGCTCGGGTATCCGTGCAACTCGGCACCAGCAGCAGTCGCGCGCCAGCCTCGCGTTGGGCGCGAACGGGCAAAGGGAATTCACTGTCGTAACACACGGCAATGCCGGTGCTGATGCCATCAAGTTCGAACACCTTGAGGTCGTCACCGCCCTCGATGACGCCGGCCTTCTTCTCGAATCCCGTCAGCTGCAGCTTGTCCTGATAGTCGCGCGTGCCGTCGGGCGCGAACCACCAAGCCCGGTTGCGATAGCGCTCCGGAGCCACCTTGGTCAGGAACGTCCCGGCCAGGATGGTCATGCCGAGTTCGCGCGCCAGGTCCGAGTACAGTGAAAGCCACGCCGATTCCATAGTCTGCAGTGCAGACAACGACGCATTCAGATCACTGCGGATGTCAGGCGCGAACGTTGCCGCCAGCTCAAGGGACAGGTACTCGGGCAACACGGCCAGCTCCGCACCGGCGCGACGCGCTTCGTCCAGAATCAACCGCTGGCGCGCCGCGAATGTTTCGAAACTGGCGGGTTGGCCCACCTCGTATTTCGCAACAGCCAATTTCATCTGGAGTTCTCCAAAGGGCGCAGCCACATCGTTAATGCCTGTTCGGTTTCGTGCGTCTGGCCCACCTGTTTCCAAGGCAGCCGCACCTTCATGTCCGGCTGTCGCACGTAGCCGCGACGGGCCCAGAAGGAATCGTTGCTGCGGTAATCGACCGGGCGTCGAGGATCGTCATCTGCGCGATCCACGGATGCGAACGCCGTCCACCGGATATCGCCCAGCGAACGGGCGTGCGCTTCACGTTCGTCAAAGAAACGATGACCCAGGCCAAGGCCACGGAAGGCCGGAAGCAGCACGGACTCGCCGCAATAGAACGCGTTCTCTACCGGGATTCCCCGCTCGGTAAACGGCGCCTGGATGGCGGACTCCGCATCGCCCAGCGGCAAGCCCGTGGATGCACCGACGACCTGGCCGTCGGCATGCACGAGCACCAGCAGGCTATCCGCCGAGCGGGTATACATTGACAGATAGTGCTTCTCGTATGCGGCGTCGCCTTCGTACAGATAGGGGAAGTTGCGAAAGACCTCCACGCGCAGGCGTGCTACGGCGTCGAGCCATTCGATCATCTCCGCTCCCCGGAAGGTCAGCACGCGCACGTCGGCCTTCATCTCAGTCGTTCCCGCCCACCTGCGCGATCCAGTCGTCCAGGTTGTAGTAGTTCGTGACGCGCGCGATCTTGCCGTCGCGGATGTCGAAGAACGCACCGCCCGGCAGCACGTAACGCTGGCCTTGAGCTTCCGGCAGCCCCTCGTCCGTCACCTTGTACTCGCCATGCACGACGTACTCAGCGCCTGCACGCAGGCCGTCGGCGCCGACCATCACCACGATGTCGCGCAACTGCTCGCCATAACAGCGATCCATGCGCTGCAGGAACGTACGGAACGTATCGCGTCCGGTTTCGCGCGCACCCTGGTTGAGGTCGTGCGCAACGTCATCGGTCAGCATCGACAGCATGGCCTCGCGGTCGCCGCGGTTGAAGGCGTCGTAATAGGCGGTGATCAGATTCGTCGTGTTCATGTGGGTTCCGTGTTCGGGTGGACAGAAGCCGGGTATCCGGGAATGACACCAAGTTTGGGAACCCGCTTTCGATATGTATATGGAATTATTTAGCTTTCATAATTCCTAGATATGGAATAATGTTTGAGCGTCGGAAAATGGCCGCGAGGCGCGCGCTGTGAACAAGGGAATCGAATTACTGCGGATCTTCCGCGTGACTGCCGAGTGCAGCAGTTTTCGTGATGCGGCTGTACGGCTGGGGACATCGCCCCAAGGCGTCACACGCGCTATCAAGCGCCTGGAGGCGCATTACGGCGAGGTATTGTTCCATCGAACCACACGGCAGGTGCGCATCACGGCTTTTGGCGAGGGCTTGCTGGAACAGGTGCGTCCTGCCCTGGAGCGCTTCGAAGACCTGTGGCGGATACCTGGTGCGGATCAGCAGGCTTCCCTGTCGGGCACGGTTCGGATCACCACGCCACACAGCCTCGGCACCAGGGCAGTTCTACCCGCAATGGAGCGCGTTGCCGCGCGCCATCCCGGCATCACGCTGGACGTGCGCCTATCCGATCGCGTCAGCAACCCCGTTGACGAAGGAATCGACGTCGGGATCAGGGTCGGATTCATGCGCGACAGCCGCTTCGTTGCGCGAAAGGCCGCCGACATGCGGCTTCCGATCGTTGCGGCTCCGCGCCTGATCAAGAAAGTGGGCGTACCTGTTGGGATCGAATCGCTCGCAAGGTTGCCGGTTGCAGCTGCCGTGGATATCAATACCGGCCGCCCTTGGCCTTGGCACTTCAAGGCGGGACACCAGTGGACGCCCACTTCGCCGGCCTTCATCGCAGATAACGCCGATATGGAAATGGGGGCGGCGTTGGCCGGGATTGCCTTCGCTCAACTGGCCGACTACATGGCGGCTCCTTACATCGTCAGCGGAAAGCTCGTGCAGGTACTGGAGCAGGAGGAACCTCCTGCATGGGGGTTGTACGTCTACCGGCCTCAGCGCGGGCCCGTATCAGGCAGGGTTCGGGTGGTGTTTGATGAGTTGCGCGCCGCGGTTGGATCGCTACCAGCTTTGCGCTAATACGCCGGAGCCCGCTTCCTGCCACGCTTTGGCGCTAGCGACGATTGCAACCGGCATACGAGCCAATGAGGCCATATGAAAGACTCCGAAAGGAACTACTAAATCTGCAGAGAGGGCTGCCGGAGGATCAATTCTTCCAACGCGTTGAGTCGTTCTGTCAGTTCCAGACGGAATGAACCTTCATCGCTGTGTGTTACAGCCAATCTCGCCTGCTCCAACGCTGCCGAATAGTTTCCAGCATGCTTCAGGCAGCGGCTGACCATGTCGAAGTACGACGCGAGGTGGACCGGCCAGAGTTCCGTAGACGCCGAGCGTCCGCTTCTGGCCGATAGCGGGCATGGGCAGGGCAGGGGATTAGGGATTTTTATCGGGGGTATGGCGGCTCCCGCCCCATAGCGGCCATTGGTGTAGGCGTCGAGCGTATCGCTGGGTCCTGTTATACGCTGGCTTGTTAGGCGGACTCAGCCGCCCTAAGATCGAGCTGTATCAAGGGGGACGGCCTAGTGCAAGGCGCCTTGTGGATAAATCGTATGGCCGGACCCAAGGGTCCGTCTGTTAAGTAGCCACCAAAGGGGGAAATCATGGATGAGCTGGTGATTGGCGTTGTATCTGGCCTAGTTGCCTCATTCATCGTGTTTGTGTTGCACAAGGTCTATCTATCGGTGATCCGACCGTGGATTGAGGACCGTGTGTACAAAGACGCACGAATCGAGGGCCGCTGGTGCATCAGCTACCCAGAAATGTCAGAAGTCGAAGAGCAAGTCACGCTGGAACGTTCTGCTCACAAGGTTACGGGCCAGATCAACTGCACGAAAGGACCGGATGCAGGAAAGATCTACGACGTCGAGGGGACTTTCAGGAACCTCCTCCTCACCTTGACCTACGCATCCGCGGATCGTTCCGCACTTGATCGTGGCGCGTTCGTTCTGCAACTAAATGGCAATGGTGGCTCGTTCTGTGGTCGCTCGTCCTACTACTACAACCAAGATCACTCCATAGTTGGCGCCGCATGTGAGTGGCGCCGCACTGGAGGCTAAAAACTCACTCAGGCCAAATCCGCTTCGCGAGTGGCCTCTATTCAAGCGTTAGGTCCCTTCCAGAGATTTGTAGCGCATGCCAGAAAGTCCATTAAACGATGAGAGTCGTAACCTTCCGGAGTCGGATGATCCTGACTTTGCCTCAATCAATAGATTCAATCGCGCTCTTTCAGCACACGATGAGCGCGGCCTCGCTCTCGCACTAGCTGCTTTCGCTGAGGACACGCTGGGCCGCCTGCTGCTGACTTACCTTATTGACGGCAAACAGGCAAAGGATCTGGTTGAAGGTTTCAATGCCCCTCTTGGCACGCTTGCTAGTCGCATGAAGGCCGCTTATGCAGTGGGCCTTCTTACAAGGGAGCAGTACGAAGATCTTGAGATCGCAAGAAAGATCCGCAATGTTTTCGCTCATGATTGGGAGGGCGTCTCCCTAAGTCAGCCCGACATCAGAGCCATGATCGGCCAGTTACATGGTTACAATTTCGATCAGACTCCTATGACCAGGGAGCCGCGTGATCGACTTCAGCAATCCATTTCAAATGTGCTTGCCGAGCTTCGCATCCAGATTGCACAGCACCGTAAGCATCGCAGGCGTGCGCCACAAGTAGGATTTCGCCTCACTACTGTTAAGCCGGGCTCAGGCAATAGGGGCTAACGGCTCATTCAAGCCCAAGCCGCTCCGCGGCGCGGCGCGGCTTAAATCCAGAGTTGAACATCCGCTCCTGGCCGGTAGCCGCCGGTTGCCATGTCAGGCATAACTGTCGGGCGGTATTGCGGTGCAACCTTTGATTGGAACTAATTTCAGACCCTTAGTACTACGTTGAAGCAGGATCCTCCTGCTTTGCGTGTGCGCCGCGCATCGGCGTATCGCTTCGAGTACTAGGTATGAAAGATAAATCCGAGTTCCTCTACTGCGTCTTCATCGTGGCTGCGGCCATCTTGTCGGCCGTAGCTCGATGTTCGTTCACCCGCCCCGACCAGTTCGGCCGCGATTCCTACGACTAAACCAACTATCCAGATAGACCCACAAGGCCCGGCATTGTCCGGGCCTTGTGCGTTATGCCGTCTATGAAAGGAGACCGAGATGCATCACGTTGAAACCATGGCCTATGCAGGCCAAGTCCCATGGCATGGCATCGGAAGCCAGCTGGCTCCAGGGCAGTCCATTGAAGTATGGCGCGAGCGCGCCGGCATGAACTGGTCCTTGGAGGAAGCCGAAGTGCGATTCGCCGCCGAGGCTGAGGATCAGTATCCGGTGCGGGCATTCCCAGGGCAGAAGGTGCTTTATCGCTCTGACACCAAGCGACCTTTGGCTGTGGTGTCCAACCGCTATCAAGTAGTCCAGCCGCGGGAGATCCTGGAGTTCTACCGCGACCTGACGCGCTACAGCGGTTTCGAGCTGGAAACCGCCGGTGTCCTGCGTGGCGGGCGTAAGTTCTGGGCATTGGCCCGTACTGGGCAGGGTGTGGCTCTGAAGGGTCAAGATCAGGTCAACGGCTACCTTCTTCTGGCTACGGCCTGTGACGGAACGCTGGCTACCACCGCCCAGTTCACCTCAGTTCGCGTGGTGTGTAACAACACCCTGCCCGATCGATTCGATGGCGGTAGACAGGGAACCAACCAAGCAAAGGAAATAATCGTGAGGAAAGATTCCGGGAGCTACACCGCGACAGCAAAGCTGCTCCACTGGTTGATGGCTGCAATGTGGATCACGGCAGCCGCCCTTGGAGTTGCTGCGGTCTACTTGCGGGCCTACGTCAACACTGATCACAGCGTGACCTTCTGGCACAAAGCGATCGCGTCAGCTTTGCTGTTCCTCCTCGTTGCCAGGGTTGCCTGGCGCGTCTTCCACCATCCTCCTGAGATGCCAGACAGCATGTCCGCATACATGAGGCGATTGGCTCATATGGGACATGTCGCGCTGTATGCAGTCGCACTACTTGCATTGCCAATGTCCGGCTGGGTATGGAGCTCCGTGGCGGACAAACCCATCATGGTGCTCGGGGTGCAGCAGCTCCCCCTTTGATGGCCCCTGATCCTGGAGCATATGCCATTGCGAAGCAGGTGCATTTCAGCTTCGCATGGCTGTCCATTGTGCTGGTTCTTGGTCATATCGCAGCGGCCCTGAAGCACCATCTCATCGATAAAGACTCGGTACTGCTCAGCATGCTTCCTAACAAGTTCTCGGATAAGCAGACACGGCGGTGAAGAGTTCACATTAGGGTGATCCTCGACGGCTATCGCGTTGGGTCGTAACCGAATGAACTTGAGGTCATGTCCGGTTCTGGCCGATAGCGGACATAGGACCCGCGGCGAATGTCCACCTCTTCATTGGCGATTCGGTCAGAGCTCAATTCAATCTGATCAACTGCCTACCAGCTTGTCGACCTCGCCTACGAAACGATCTTGGGATCTGGGAAGCTACCCTTGAGAATGCACCGAGGCGACCGCGATGCCTGATTTCCCCTCAGGCGCTATGCCGGTCTACAATAGACCGTCAAATACCTAACGGATCGGCTAGCGATGACTCCACCCTGACGCTTGATTGAAGAAGCGATCCAGACACTTAGGTCTGGAAGGGTGCCTGTTTCTTTCGTTTGGCGCGCATGGCTGTGCGCGGAGATCATTTCCTATGTCTGCAATTTATCCCCTGCGCCAGCAATGGCTCGGTAACATCCGTGGTGACCTGCTGTCGGGCATCGTCGTTGCGCTAGCCCTGATTCCCGAGGCAATCGCGTTTTCCATCATCGCCGGCGTCGACCCGAAGGTAGGTTTGTATGCCTCGTTCTGCATCGCCGTCATCACCGCCATCGCCGGTGGTCGCCCTGGCATGATCTCGGCTGCGACCGGCGCCATGGCGCTGCTGATGGCCACGCTGGTTCGCGAGCACGGCATACAATATTTGTTTGCTGCCACGATCCTGGCTGGCGTGCTGCAGATGCTGGCCGGCGCCCTGCGGTTGGGCTCGCTGATGCGCTTTGTGTCGCGCTCGGTGGTGACCGGATTTGTGAATGCACTGGCGATTCTCATTTTCATGGCGCAGCTTCCCGAGCTCATCGGCATGCCGTGGATGGTGTATGCGATCTGTGCTGTGGGTCTGGCAATCATCTACCTGCTGCCGCTGCTGACCAAAGTCGTTCCTTCGGCATTGGTGGCGATCGTGGTTCTCACGGCCGCTTCCATGTATTTCGGCTTCCAGGTACGCACCGTAGGCGACATGGGGGCGCTGCCTGACAGCCTGCCGTCGTTCCTGATTCCGGACGTGCCATTCACCTGGGAAACACTCCTAATCCTGCTGCCGGTTTCAGCAACACTGGCGGTCGTCGGCCTGTTGGAATCGCTGATGACCGCGCAAATCGTCGAGGACATGACTGATACCCCCAGTCAGAAGAACCGCGAGTGTGCAGGCCAAGGCTTGGCTAACACCGTGACGGGCTTTTTCGGGGGCATGGCGGGTTGTGCAATGATCGGCCAGTCAGTGATCAACATCACGTCCGGTGGCCGGGGCCGCCTCTCCTGCCTTGTGGCCGGCGTGGTTCTGCTACTCCTCGTTGTTTATGGGTCAAACCTGGTGAGTCAGATTCCAATGGCCGCGCTGGTCGCGGTGATGATCATGGTCAGCATCGGCACCTTCAACTGGCGCTCACTGCGCGAACTGGCCATTCATCCCAAGAGCTCTTCAGTCGTGATGATTGGCACCGTCATCGTGACCGTGGCTACCCACGACCTTGCCAAGGGCGTGCTGGCAGGCGTGCTCCTGTCGGCGGTGTTCTTCACCCGCAAGGTCGGCAAGATGCTGATCATTGACGACACCCCGATCGACACCGACTCGCGCGTCTACGTGGTGAAAGGACAGGTGTTCTTTGCGTCTGCCGGACAGTTCGTCAGCAGCTTCAACTATCTGGATGTCCCCAAGAACGTCAAGATCGATCTGAAGGATGCCCACTTCTGGGACCTCACGGCCGTTGATGCGCTCGACAGGGTAGTGATGAAGCTGCGCGAGCACGGCGCGACCGTTGAAGTGTCCGGTCTCAACGATGCAAGTGAGACCTTGGTTGACCGCCTAGGGAAGCACCGTACGCCAGGCGCCGCGCTGTCGTTGGGTCATTGAATGAGCGAAGCGGGCACCGAAGGGTGCCCGCGTCCTTACCGGTAGTCATCGAGCTGACATATGGGACGGTAATACCTCGATTATTCTGGATTGATGGTTTCGACAATATGCGTACGTTGAATGTTCTGTTCCTCTGCACAGGCAACTCGGCGCGCAGCATTCTTGCCGAGGCACTAGCCAACCATTTTGGGCGCGGACGTATCCGCGCTTACAGTGCCGGCAGTTATCCCAAGGGCGTAGTTCATCCAGTGGCCCTGCAGGTGCTCTCGGAGATTGGCTTCGACGTTGCCGGGCTGTCGAGCAAGCCGTGCGAGGCATTCGTAGGTCCGGAAGCACCACAGATGGATCTGATCGTGACCGTGTGCGATCGCGCCGCGGGTGAAGCGTGTCCAGTGTGGCCAGGTCACCCGGTTACGGCTCACTGGGGTATCCCCGACCCGGCTGCAGTACAGGGCAGCGCGGAGCAGGTCCACAAGGCGTTCCTGAGCACGCTTCACCAGCTCCAGCATCGTCTCGGCTTGCTGTTGGCGCTCAAACCTGAAGCGCTGGACCGCATGACCCTGCAATCGCAGGTGCGGGCGCTGGGCAATGGCGCTGAGGCTCACGCGCCAGATGACAGCGGAGAAACAGCCCCGACGTAGTCGCTGATTTGCCTTACTGCCTCGCGCGCGTATCGGGTCACCCCGATCAGCGTGGCCGACGCTGCGCCATTCCAGTCGCCATAGCCAAGCAGCCAGACCGATGGCGCTGCGACCGAACGGACCTGGGTGTCATCCACGTCGATCCGGCCCAGGGCGTTGACCATGCCCATTTCTTCCAGGTGCGACAACGCCGGCCGGAAGCCGGTGCACCAGATCACGGCGTCCAAGTTGCGTTCGCTGCCATCTGCCCACTGCATGCCGGTGGCGGTGAAACGGACGGGTGGTGGCATGGAGACCAGTACACCGCGGCGCCGTGCATCCACCACCGGCGGCACCATGACGATGTCGCCAAAACCACCCCGCTGAACATCCGGTTCGCGGCCTTCCTGCTGAGCCCTCCACTTCTCGGTTGCGCGTGCGAACAGAACGCGCCCGTCCACATCGTCGGCCAGGAAGGCTGGCTTGCCCTGGGTGATCCAAGTGGTGTCGGCCACCTTTGATACCTCGGCCAGAATCTGTGCCCCTGAGTTGCCGCTGCCGATGATCGCCACGCGCATTCCGGCAAGGGATCCAGGATGGCTGTAGTGGGCCGAGTGCAGCTGCACGCCGCCGAATGCGTCCATACCTTCATAGTCGGGCGTGTAGGGATGCTGCCAGGTGCCTGTGGCGCTAATCACTGCACGCGTATGCCACTGTCGGCCGTCATCTGCTTCCACCAGCAGCCGGGTACCCGAACGACTGACGCGTTCCACCTGCACGGGACGGATGACGGGCAGTGCATATTTGTGCTCGTAGCGCGTGAGGTAGTCCAGCACTTCTGCTTGCAAAGGGTACGGTTCCCGGGTGGCGGGCATCGGCCAACCGGGAATCGAGCTCCAGCCCGCCGGCGAAAACAGATGCAAGGATTTCCACGCATGCTGCCACGCCCCACCAGGTGACGTTTCAGCATCAAGAATCACATAGGACAGCCCGCTGCGACGCAGGAAGTAGCCAGCCGAAAGACCCGCCTGCCCACCTCCGATCACCACCACATCGACGCTGTCCATCTGGAATTCCTCACATCGCTGCACTCAGGCGGCGTTCCTGTGCTGCTGTTGATCGGAGATCTTAAGTGCATCCAGATAGCGCTCGGCATCCAGTGCGGCCATGCAGCCGAAGCCGGCGGAGGTGATGGCCTGCCGATAGTGCTGGTCGGCCACGTCGCCTGCGGCGAACACGCCTTCCACCGAGGTCTGGGTGGCATTGCCGCCCAGGCCCGAGCGGATTTCCAGGTAGCCGTTGTTCATCGCCAGCTGGCCGTCGAACAGGGTGGTGTTCGGGTGATGACCGATTGCCACGAAGAAGCCGTGCGCGTCGATGTCGCGGGTGCTGCCGTCCAGGGTGGACTTCACGCGCACACCGGTCACGCCGGCATCGTTGCCCAGCACTTCCTCGACCTGGTGGTGCCAGACGGTTTCGATCTTGCCGGCCGCGGTTTTGGCGAACAGCTTGTCCTGCATGATCTTTTCCGCTTTCAGGGTGTCGCGGCGGTGGACCAGGTAGACCTTGCGGGCGATGTTGGACAGGTACAGGGCCTCTTCCACCGCAGTGTTGCCACCGCCGACCACGACCACGTCCTGGTCACGGTAGAAGAACCCGTCGCAGGTGGCGCAGGCAGACACGCCGCGGCCCTTGAACGCCTCTTCGGTCGGGATGCCCAGGTACTTGGCGGTGGCGCCGGTGGCGATGATCAGGGCGTCACAGGTGTATTCGTGACTGTCGCCGATCAGCCGGAACGGGCGCTGGGACAGGTCGGCCGTGTGGATGTGGTCGAAGATGACTTCGGTCTCGAAGCGCTCGGCGTGAGCCTGCATGCGCGCCATCAGGTCCGGGCCCATCAGGCCATGGGCGTCGCCCGGCCAGTTGTCCACCTCGGTGGTGGTCATCAGCTGGCCACCCTGCTGCAGGCCGGTGATCACCACCGGGTTTAGATTGGCGCGGGCTGCATAGACAGCGGCGGTCCAGCCGGCCGGGCCGGAACCAAGGATCAGCAATGGAATGTGTCGGGTGGTGCTCATGGCTCAGCGGCTCCGTGCGTCGGCAGGAAAGTAGCGCTTGCCCAGCCGCAGGGCGACATGAACCAGCAGGATCAGTACCGGCACTTCCACCAGCGGGCCGATGACGGCGGCGAAGGCGACCGGCGAGGCCAGGCCGAAGGCCGCGATGGCTACCGCGATGGCCAGTTCGAAGTTGTTGCCTGCCGCGGTGAACGCGATCGCAGTGGTGCGTGGATAATCCTTGGCGATCAGCTTGCCCATGAAGAAGCTGATGACGAACTGGATGATGAAGTACAACGTCAGCGGGATCGCGATGCGCACCGCGTCCATGGGAATCCGCAGTACGTCACCGCCTTTCAGGCTGAACATCGCCACGATGGTGAACAGTAGTGCGGCGAGCGTTATCGGGCTGATGGCAGGCAGGAACTTCTCTTCATACCACTGCACGCCCTTGCGCGCCTTCAGCCATCGACTGGTGAGGAAACCGGCCAGGAACGGGATGCCCAGGTAGATCAGAACCGCCTCGGCGATGGTCCAGACGCTGACATCGATGACGCTACCCTGCAGGCCGAACACCGGCGGCAACCAGGAAAGGAAGAACCACGCGTAGACGCTGAACAGCGCGATCTGGAAGATCGAGTTGAATGCCACCAGGCCGGCCACGTACTGGCTGTCGCCGCGTGCCAGCTGGTTCCAAACCAGCACCATGGCGATGCAGCGCGCCAGCCCGATCAGGATCAGGCCGGTCATGTACTCGGGGTAGCCGCGAAGGAACAGCACGGCCAGGCCAAACATCAGGAACGGGCCCACGATCCAGTTCTGCAGCAGCGAGAGCATGAGCACGCGCTTGTCGGCAAAGACGGTGGGCAGTTCCTCGTACTTCACCTTGGCCAGCGGCGGGTACATCATCAGGATCAGGCCAATGGCGATCGGGATGTTGGTCGACCCTACGGAAAGGCTGTTCAACGCGCTTGGCACGCCTTCGAACATCGCGCCCAGGCCGACGCCGAGCGCCATGGCGGCGAAGATCCACAGCGTCAGGTACCGGTCCAGAAACGACAGGCGGGAGGTGTCAGTGGTCATGGGGCTTTCCGGGAAGACGGTCAGTGGATCTGCGCAATCGGATCAAGCTGGGCCTTGAGAGACTCACGGTCATCCCATGCCCCGTCAGGAATCTCCAGGAAGGCCTTCAGCCGGGCCTTGATGATCTGATGTGCCCGGTCGAACGCTTCAGCCTTCTGTGCATCCGAGCCTTCCACACCGGCCGGGTCGAACAGGCCCCAGTGCACGCGCACAAAATCGCCAAACACAACCGGGCACGCCTCAGCGGCCGCGCTGTCGCACACGGTGACAATCAGATCCATGGCAGCAGCATCCGCTTCGGCAAATTCGTCCCAGGACTTGCTGCGCAGGCCCTCCACCGGGAAGCCCTCGCGCTGCAATTGGGCAATGGCGAACGGATTGACCCGACCGGCTGGCTGGCTGCCTGCCTGCACTGAAGGACTGATAGCGGCCTTCGCCCCACATCTTCAGGGTCGATTCGGCCAACACGCTGCGCGCGGAATTGCCGGTACAAAGGAACAGAATACGACGGATCATTTTGGCGATCTCTGGGATATGGGGTCAGCAGCCTGCGGGGCGTTCACAGGCCTGTTCGTCGGCACAGCAGTTTTCGGTTAGGTAGGCCACCAGCTCGTTCATCGCCACGAACTCAGCTCGGTAGCAGATGGTCCGGCCACGTTGCTCGGCGCTGATCAGTCCCGCAGCCAGCAGTTCCTTCAGGTGAAAGGACAGCGTGGCACCGGGGAGGGCAAGTGCCTCGGCGATCTCACCGGCCAGCTTGCCGCCGCGACCTGCTTCGACAAGTAAACGGTAGATCGACAGCCTTGTGCCATGACCGAGGGCTGCTATAGCTCGCGTTGCAGTTTTATGTTCCATAGATCTAGAATAATGGAAATAAAGAGAAGGAACAAGTTATGCCCAATCTCCCGAACATCCATGCCGAGTCCCTGCAGTCGCCTTCGTGCTCAGACCTTGATGTGGCTGATCCGAGCAAGCATCGACCGCGCATCCTGATTCTCTATGGTTCGCTGCGTCCACAGTCCTTCAGCCGGAAGCTCGCTTTGGAGGCACAGCGCCTACTGGAACAGTTCGGCGCGGAGACTCGGCTGTTTGATCCACACACGCTGCCGATGCTGGATGCGGTACCGGCCGATCACCCCAAAGTGATCGAGCTGCGTGAAGCCTCCACGTGGTCAGAAGGCCAGGTCTGGATCAGTCCGGAGCGTCACGGGACGATGACCGCCGTGTTCAAGAATCAGATCGATTGGTTGCCGCTGGAGGAGGCTGGCATTCGCCCAACCCAGGGCCGCACACTCGCAGTGATGCAGGTCAGCGGGGGCTCACAATCTTTCAATGTGGTGAACGCGTTACGCGTGCTGGGCCGTTGGATGCGCATGGTCACCATCCCGAACCAATCGTCAGTACCCAAGGCTTGGCAGGAATTTGACGAGCGAGGTCGAATGAAGCCATCTCCGTACTACGATCGGGTTGTCGATGTAATGGAAGAGCTGGTGAAATTCACGTTGCTGGTCAGAGATCGCAGTGACTATCTGGTTGATCGCTACAGCGAGCGCAAAGGTGACGCAGCAGCAGCCGCTCTGGCGACAGCGTCCGGAGCCAAATCCTCTGCAACAGCGGGAGCCGCAGCATGAAGGCAACGATCTACCACAATCCCAACTGCGGAACCTCCAGGAACGCGCTTGCTCTGATCAGACATGCAGGCATCGAACCGGTGATCGTCGACTATTTGATCGAAACCCCTACCAAGACACGCTTGGCGGGCCTGATCGACCAGGCCGGATTGAGCGTACGCGAGGCGATCCGGCAGAAGGGCACACCTTACGAAGCGCTGGGTCTGGCTGATCCAGCTTTAAGCGACGATCAATTGCTTGATGTCATGCTGGCTCATCCGATCCTGATCAATCGACCGTTTGTGGAAACCGATCTAGGCGTGCGACTTGCTCGCCCCTCTGAAGTCGTTCTTGAGATATTGCCTGCAGTAGATGCTCCATTTATGAAAGAAGACGGTGAGGTTGTCATCGATGAACACGGTAGTCGTCCTAAATCCTGATCACCGCCAGATGGCCAAACCCCTGAAGGAAACGCCATGACTACGTTCGCGCCTGTTGCCTTGAACGCCGCGGTCGTGTCCATGCTGGTGGACGCCGGTTTGCCAGTGAGTGACCTGGAGGACGGCAGACGCAAGATCTTTGGTGGGCTCCACGACAAAGGCGAACTCATTGGTGTTGTCGGTGTCGAGCTGCACCTGCCTGTCGGCTTGCTGCGCTCCCTTGCGGTCGTCCAGAGTCACCGAGGACTGGGCTACAGTTCGGTGCTGGTGAGCCATGCAGAACAAATGGCAGCCAAGGAGGGAATCACAGAACTGTTCCTACTGACGGGTACTGCAGCACCTCTATTCGAACGTTGCGGATACAGTCATGCGTCCCGGATCGATGCGCCTGAATCGATCAGTCGGTCGGCGCAGTTCGCAAGCATATGTCCGGAGACCGCGGCATTCATGGTTAAGCACTTGTAGTCATCGTGGCCGGAGGAATTGCTCAGCAGGGCAGGGAACTGGGATTTTTTCGGAGCTTGCGTTGACTACCGCTGGTGACCGAAGCGGATACGTCTGGACTTCGATGCAGTAGAGCCTTTTCCGGGTTGAGCTAACCCTCGTTAATAACTGCAGGAGGCCATGCCTAGTGTCGTCGCTCGATCCCACAACAAGAGAAAGCGCTTGGCACGTATTCCTGGCGTTCCTGCGACTAGGCCTGACATCGTTCGGCGGTCCGATCGCACACTTGAGCTACTTCCGTCTTGAGTTCGTCGAGCGCCGCCGTTGGCTGACCGACCGCAGCTACTCCGATCTGGTGGCCCTTTGCCAATTACTGCCAGGTCCCGCCAGCAGCCAAGTAGGAATGGCGTTGGGCTTGTGCCGCGCAGGCTGGCCCGGTCTGCTAGCCGCTTGGGCGGGCTTTACCCTGCCATCGGCCGTGCTGATGATTCTGTTTGCCTTGGGAGTTGCCAGATACCAAGGCATCGTTGAATCCGGCTGGCTGCATGGCCTGAAGATCGTAGCAGTTGCCGTGGTAGCGCAAGCCGTATGGGGAATGGCCCGATCCCTGTGTACGGACCGTTTGCGAGTAGGGATGGCGTTTTTCTCCGCCGTGGCGACGTCGGTATTGCCCTCGGTCGTCGGCCAGATGGCAGTGATCATTTTCAGCGGGCTACTCGGTCGCTGGGCGCTAAAAATCGAACCAGCATCCGATCAGTCCCCGTGCAGCTATCCCGTCTCGCGAAGAACTGGCACGGTGGCACTGACATTGTTCGTGCTGCTACTTGCTCTGCTGCCGATGTGGGCGGCTGCGAGCAATTCCCCCCTGGCTGTTCTGCTGGAGGGCGTATACCGCGCTGGCGCTCTGGTCTTTGGCGGCGGCCACGTTGTTTTGCCCTTGTTGCAAACTGCGGTCGTGCAGAGCGGCACCGTAAGCACTGCGGATCTGCTTGCCGGGTACAGTGCGGCGCAGGCTGTGCCAGGCCCTCTATTCACTCTTGCAGCGTACTTAGGGGCAATGGCCGACGGACCGCTAGGTGGCTGGGTAGGTGGCTTTGCGATGTTGGCAGTCATTTTCCTACCCGCCGTACTCATCCTCGTGGGGGTCCTGCCGTTCTGGGAGTCTTTGCGCTACCGCAAGGATTTGCAGGCTTCGATTGCCGGCGTCAACGCCGGGGTGGTCGGAATCCTGCTGGCTGCGTTGTACGATCCGGTGTGGACAAGCGCAATCCATAATCGATGGGATGTTGCGGTGACGCTGGTGGCATTCGGGCTACTGGTCGTCGTGCGTACACCTCCGGTCCTGGTCGTGTTGCTAGTTGGCATGGCGGGTTGGGCGATGGCGCGATAAAACCACTAGATCGGACAGTCACGACAGCGGAAAGTTCTAGCGTTCGCCTCGCTTACGCTATGCGCTGGAAATTTCGGTGGGGACCAAAAACAGGTGCGCGGTAACGCACGCGATGGACGCCAGTAGTTCCGTTGCCTACTCCGCACGTCTCCATGGCTAGCAGTCTCGTTGCAATGGGAGCATTGGCACCCCGCACATACATCGCGACTTACCCCGACGTCGCCATGAATGCAAAGGAAAGATGCATCGCGAGCACACGTCGCTCTTAGCCAAAGATAGCCGTTGTCTAACCACACCCAGCCCAAAGCCTGCGCGCGCAAGCGGTGCGCGGAACATCGATCGGTGGTCAGATCGAAAGGCAGGACGAAGAAAGCCGAGCCGCCTCCGGTAGATAAGCTCGCCACGCACGCAAAGAGTGCCCACCTTGCAAGGTGGGATGGCGGATCCAGCGATCGCGAACGAGGACTAGGGGATTTCGGGATTCAGGGTGTCTATCGGGGGGATGTCTGCATTTGGCCGAAATCGGACACTATTGCATCAGTTCAGAAAGGGCCTTGGCTAGGTTTTGGCATTAAATTTCGTTCTTACTAAGCCAATCCCGGCAATAAATTTTTGCGAGACTGTTTTCTGCCCGGCACATGGAAGTCCTCTGGCATCGACCTATGCTTCGTTCGATGACGGGTGCGTCGAATCCTTAAGGAGAACAAAGACACTCATCCTCCGCGTCCGGGGTGTGACAGGGGGCAGCTCGACCTTGACCGGCAGTAGCTCGCGGTTGTCCAGCGAGAGGCGGTATCACTTGGGGCCCCCAATGAGGTCGTGGTGCAACAAGAGCAGCATCCTCATCGTCTCCGCTGCACTGGCCGCGTTCTCCTTCGTGACTTGCCGCCGCGCCGTGTTCTTACAGAAGGGTCACTGCGAGATCGAATAAGGTGCTTGCTGCACCACTCTTTAGCCCTCGATTCCCCTGTTATGAATCGAACGAGCGATCGCAACATGGGTGAGAAGGACAGAGAGGGATCACGTAATGCCGCAACCCAGTATGTCGATACGAAGACCGCGGAAATACCGCAAGCAAGAATGGATGCGGCGAACCAACCTTCGCTTAATGCCCCCGCTTCTGGAGGGTTAGATGCTGAAAGAAATGCGGAAAATGCAAAAGCAATCGAATGAATCACCATTACGGAAGTCGATGCGGTTATGCGCGCTTTGTATCGGACGGACGCAAAAACGAATGTTGTTGATGCGATCAGTACGAGAACAAATGCAGCACATAGCACCACAAGTTCAAACACCTCTCTCATTTGTGCCATCGAGGTCATGACGGCAAGCAATACCAGCGCAACTATCATGACGCTGCTCCCCAGGAACAACCATGTATGTGCGGCGGAGCTAATCTGAGAAGCCGCCGCACGGTCTACAATGACTGCAGCGACCCACGCCATGACCAAGCTCCCGCCTGCGACAGTGGCAGGAATCCACATCATCGATTCGTGCGGATTGGGTGCTAATGGCTGCATTGCCAGCATGCCCCACACAGATGCGGCGACGAATGCAGCCAATGGGACGCCCGCTCGGTAACTGCCCTTCATGACCGCCCTCGAGTGCGAACAGCTGGCGACTGGATCCCACCTTCAGGGGTGACGAGAATCCGCTTATTCACTTCGACTGAGCCCCTCCATCAGCACAGCTCGTGCCTCGATTGAGGACTGGATGGAGAGCCTGTAGCCAAAACGCGGCAACGTATGGATCAACTTCTCTTCGCATGGCCCGTCAACAATCTTACGCAGACTCGATATTTGCGAACGGAGCAGGTCACGGTCAGGCGGCTGGTGACCCCAGACTGCGTATTCGAGTTGCTCCCTAGACACTGCTCCTGGACTCTCCCGCATCAGAACTTGCAGAAGCTTCCAGGAGGCCGGGTAGAGATGAAGTCGCCTCCCTGCACGGAACACCTCTAGCGTCGTCAGGTCCATGGTCAAGTTGCCCACCGTGAGTTGACGCATCCCCACTCTTCCGCGAGAGCGGGCGACCAATGCCTCCAAGCGAACCTCAAGCTCAAGCAGTTCGAAGGGTTTGGTGAGGTAGTCATCCGTGCCTGACCGAAATGCATTGATCTTGCTAGCGAGATCGGACCTACTCGCCAGCATGAGTACCGGAACAGACGAGTTGTGCTCCCTCCGCAGACTTCTCACCACGTCCAGCCCGCTGACGCGAGGGAGTTCCCATCCCACGACGACAACGTCGTAGTTGTTGGACAAGGCTAAGTGCAGGCCTGTCACACCATCCAGCGCAACGTCCACGCTGTGATGCTTCGCTTCGATCTCGGCAAGTACGTTCCGGACGACTTGTCGGTCACTGTCAATCAACAGAATTTCCACGATTAGGATTCCCGGAATCCAAGCAACCTAAGTGCATTGACTACCACCAACAGCGTGGTCCCCTCATGCACCGCAACGGCGGGGCCTATGCCCAAACCCATGACCGTGGCAGGCACGAGCAAAGCCACCACGCCTAGGCTCACGTAAAGATTCTGGCGAATAACATTTTTGGTACGTCGACTGAGCGCCACGGAAAAAGCGACCTGCCGCAGGTCCTCTGACATGAGAGCAACATCCGCCGTTTCCAGGGCGACATCGGACGAAGCCGCGCCCATCGCGATACCCACATTGGCGCTGGCCATGGCGGGTGCGTCATTGACGCCATCGCCAACCATTGCAATCCTCTGACTTGCCTTTATCTTCCGTATGGCGGAGACCTTGTCGTCCGGCATGAGGTTGCCCCACGCTTCATCTACCCCGACGTCTCTGCCTACGGACTGCGCGACGAGTTGGTGATCACCGGAGATCATGATCATCTGGCTCACGCCCAGACCACGCAACTTGTCCAGCGCTTGGCGTGCCTCTGCCCGCGGAGTGTCCATTAAGCCGATGACGCCCAGATCCCTATCGCCGAGCCGCACCGCCATCGTCGTTCGCCCGCGACTGCGCAGCACATCGATGCCTTCTTCGGCGGACGGGCCCAAAGCCGGAACCCCGTCAGCCCCAAACATTTCCATCTTCCCGATCCAGGCAGTCTGCCCACCAACATCCGCACGCACTCCTCGTCCGGCGAGATTCTCGAATGCATTGGCCACCAACGTGACCGACTCGGAAAGACGTGTCTTCCCATCAGCTACGATGGCGGCCGCCAACGGATGGTCACTCAGCGCCTCCACAGCGACGCTGACCTCTAGTAACTCTCTCTCGGTTACGCCCTCTGTCACAACAATGTCGGTCACGCGGGGCTTGCCCTCGGTCAGGGTGCCGGTCTTGTCGAAGGCGATTGTCGTGACCATGCCAAGCTCCTCAAGCGGCGCACCGCCCTTGATCAGCACCCCGCTACGCGCCGCGCGTGCAATGCCGGCTAAAACAGCACTGGGGGTGGCAATGGCCAGTGCGCACGGGCTGGCAGCAACCAGCACCGCCATGGACCGGTAGAAGCTGTCACGGAACGGCTCATCTATCACCACCCAAGAGAACAGTAGAACGCTGGCAAGCACCAGAACGCAGGGAACGAAGATGCGCTCAAACTTGTCCGTAAGGCGTTGAGTGGGTGATTTTCGTGTCTCAGCCTCGCTGACCATCTTGACCACGCGTGCAAGCGCGGATTCCGTAGAGCGCCGGGTAACCTCTACCTCCAACGATCCGGAGCCGTTGATGGTTCCGGCAAACGCTCTCGACGCCATGTCGACTGCGTCGGGACGGCGCCTCGCTTCTTCGGCGTCAGATACGGGATGTTTGTCCACCGGGATGCTCTCACCTGTCACCGGTGCCTGGTTGACGTTGCTGGATCCCTTGACCACGAAGCCATCAGCAGGCAACCGATCATTCGCTCTTACCAGCACGATGTCACCGATCTGCAGCGCGGCGACCGGCACCTCCACAGGTCCGCCCTCCTTCACCACCAGGGCGGTCTCCGGTGCCAGTTTGGCGAGGGCCTCGATGGCGCGCTTGGCGCGCCCCATAGCGTAGTTCTCCAGCGAATGACCCAGGCTGAAGAGGAATAGCAGCAATGCGCCCTCTGCCCAGGCTCCGAGGGTGGCGGCACCTGCTGCTGCCACCAACATGAGCGTATCGATCTCGAAACGCTTCTGTCGAATGTTCTCTATTGCTTCGCGCAGGGTGAACCATCCACCGAACACGTAGGCAAGCATGTACAACGCCGTAGGGATCCATGCGATCCTGAACGCACCCGATTTCTCAATTATGAAGCCGGTCACGAGCAGTAGCCCGCAGATTATGGCGAACATCAGCTCTGCATTGGCTCCAAGCAGGCCATCGTGGGAATGGGCGTCTCCCTTATTCGGGGATGCGCCACTTTCTGTTGCTTGGCTCATCTCTATTCTCCGATTGTGATCTGAGCATTCAAGGCTCGGGCGCAGCAGATTCTGCGCCCGAGCACGGTGTCAGCTAATCAGTGATCTTTGTCCTTTCCTACGACAGCGGTGCTTGGCTTGGCTATGCGGCCAGCAAAGGTGGGAAGCACCAGCAACGTGAGAATGGTCGCGGTAAGCAAGCCACCAATAACGACGGTAGCGAGCGGCTTTTGGACCTCTGCACCCGAACCGCTGGCGATGGCCATGGGAATGAAGCCGACAATGGCCACCAGCGCAGTGGTGAGGACGGCGCGGATACGACTCGCTGCCCCGTTGAGAGACGCCACCAGTGGTGCATCACCTGCATCAAGCCGTTCCCGGATGGCCTGCATCAGCACCAGGCCGTTCAGCGTGGCAACGCCGGACACCGCAATGAACCCCACGGCGGCAGACACCGAGAACGGCATCCCCCTCAGCAACAAAGCCAGGATGCCGCCCACCAACGCCAGCGGTACGCAGCTGAACACTAGAATGGCTTCCTTGGCGCTACGGAGCGCCATGAACAGCAGTGCACCAATCAACAGGAAGACAACCGGAACCACCGCCGCCAGTCGCTTCTCTGCCCGCTGCAGGTTCTCGAACTGCCCGCCCCAAGTGAGATAGGAACCTGCAGGCAGCTTCACGTCCGCTACCGCCGTCTGCGCTTCGCCAACAAACCCGCCTAGGTCACGCCCACGGACGTTTGCTTGCACCACGACGCGACGGCTGCCGTTGTTGCGACTGATCTGATTGGGGCCTTCGCTTATGGTGATCCGGGCGACTGACGAAAGCGGTATTACCGCACCGGAGGGTGTGGCAATGGGCAACGAGCTGAGCTGATCCGGATTATTGCGGGCGGCGTCATCCAAGCGCACCACCACGTCAAAGCGGCGGTCACCCTCGAAGATCTTTCCGGCAGCAGTGCCGCCGATGCCAGTCGACAGAGCGTCGCTCACATCGGCCGCCGTCAACCCGTACTGCGCAGCTGCAAGATGGTCGATCTTGACGTTCAGGGTTGGCAGGCCGGAGATCTGCTCGACCCGTACATCCGCCGAGCCTTGGACGCTACGCAGCTTGAGCGCCACCTGGTCTGCAACCTTCTGCAGCTCACCGAAGTCATCACCGTAAATCATCACGGCAAGGTCGGTGCGCACACCAGAGATGAGCTCGTTGAAGCGCAGTTCAATGGGTTGGCTGAATTCGAAGCTGTTGCCGAGCTGCTTCGAGGCCACGGACTCGAACCGACCGACGAGCTCATCCTTCGAAAGTTTCGGATCCGGCCATGCGCTTCTGGGCTTTAGCACGATCACGCTGTCGGATATGTTGGTGGGCATCGGGTCGATGGCCGCCTCCGCGGTACCTGTCCGGGAGAACACCGTCTCCACTTCCGGCTCCTTGGCAATGGCTTTCTCCAGTGCCAACTGCATGGCCAGTGACTGCTCCAACGAGGTCGAAGGAACTCGCAGCGCCTGCATGGCCAGGTTGCCCTCATCCAGCGTAGGCATGAATTCACGGCCCAACATCATGAAGGAGGTCACACCCACAGCCAGGGTGAGCACGGCGCCACCCAACACGACGCGCGGCATGGCGACAGCCCGCTCAATCACAGGCTCGATCCGAGTGCGCAGCACCTTGATGAGTTTGGTCTCGTGCTCGCCGTGATGGAGCTCCTCGCCCGGCTTCATCTTCGGCTCGCGCACCCAGAGGGCGGTCAGTGCCGGCACCAGGGTAAAGGAGAAAATGAACGCGCCCAGCAGCGCCAGCATGAAGGTAGCTGCCATTGGCTGGAAGGTTTTTCCTTCGACACCTTCCAACGTCATGATCGGCAGGAAGACCAGCAGAATAATCAACTGGCCGAAAGCCGCAGGGCGCGCCATCTTTTTGGCCGATTCCGTTGCCACCTTCATCCGCTCCGTGGTAGTCAGTGGCCTGCCCAGTTCGGCGCGGCGCTGACCCAGCATCAACAGCGTGGATTCAATGACGATGACCGCACCGTCCACAAGGATGCCGAAGTCCAACGCACCCAGGCTCATCAGGTTTCCGCTGATCCCGAACCGGTTCATGCCGATCACGGCAAACAGGAACGACAGCGGAATCACCAATGCCGTAATGGTTGCGGCACGCAGGTTGCCCAGCAGCAGGAACAACACCACCACGACCAGCAGTGCGCCCTCGGTCAGGTTCTTGGCAACCGTCTTGATGGTTGAGTTGACGAGCTGGCTTCGGTCCAGCACGGGCACGGCAAAAATGTTTGGCGGAAGCGACTTGTTCACCTCGATCAGCCGGTCCGCAGCAGATTGAGCGACGGTGCGGCTGTTGCCGCCAGCGATCATCAGCGCCGTACCCAGCACGGCCTCGTGTCCGTTGCGGCTGGCGGCACCGAGACGCGGAGCGCGACTGAGCTCGACATCGGCAACGTCGGCGACACGGATCACCACGCCGTCCTTGGTAGCCACCGGGGCCTGCGCCAGGTCGCCCGTGGTCAGCGCCAGACCGTCGGCACGAACCACGAGGCCCTCGCCAGCGCGTTGGACAAAGCCTGCGCCAGCTTGCACATTCGACCGCTCAAGCGCTTGGACGAGGTCGGACAATCCCAGTCCGTATGCAGCCAAACGTGCGCTATCCGGATGGACGCCGTACTCCTTCACATAGCCGCCCACCGTATCCACGCCGGCAAGGCCTGGACTGGAGCGCATTTGGGGGGCGATTATCCAATCCTGCACGGTGCGCAAGTAGGTGGCACGCTCTTCTGCAGTTGTGAGTCGGTTGCCTTCTGGCGTTAGGTAAACCTCGCCCTCCTGCCAGCCGGCTTGCCCCTTCGGTGCCAGGTTCTTCGGGTCGTAGTCGGTGAAGTCGACCGTCCACATCAGCACCTCGCCCAGACCGGTAGTCACCGGTGAAAGGACCGGGGATACACCTTCCGGCAAGTCTTCCGCTGCTTCGCGCATGCGCTCGGCAACCTGTTGTCGCGCGAAATAGATGTCGGTCTGGTCGGTGAAGATCGCCGTGACCTGCGAGAAACCGTTGCGCGACAGCGAGCGGGTGGTGTTCAGGCCCGGAATGCCGGCCAATGCCGTCTCAAGTGGATACGTCACCTGACGCTCGATCTGCTCCGGTGTCAGTGCGGGCGCGATCGAATTGATTTGCACCTGTCTGTTGGTGATGTCCGGGACCGCGTCAATGGGCAGCTTGCTCAGCTGAAAGAGGCCCCAACTGGCCACCATTGCGGCGAGGAATACCACCAACCAGCGGAAGCGGACCGCTGATTCAATGATGATAGTGAACATGTATGGATTCCTTAGTGGCCGTGCTCGGCTTCACCCTTAGCCAGTTCGGCCTTGAGTAGAAAGGCATTGGTGCCTACGATGCGCTCGTCGCCTTTGAGGCCGTTGACGATCTCGACGCTGCCGCCGGCACGACGTCCCACCATCACTGGCGTGGCTTTGAAGCCTTCCGGGGTTTCGATAAACACCACGCTGGCACCGTTCACTGTCTGCACGGCATCGGCCGGTACGCTGAGCGAATCGGCGTCTCCGTCGGCCACCACCAGCGCCGAAATCGGTGAGCCTGCAGGCGGCAACGCTGCGGTCAGCGGCTTCGCACGAATCACCGTGGTGCCACCCTGCTGACGGATGTCGGCGGCCACACCGGTGACCTCTGCCTGGAACGCGCCCGTCGGAGCGGTCACCTCCAGCTTCATACCGGCGGCGACCTGTGAGGCCAGTGCAGGTGGTGCAGTGAAGACCAGCTCGTTCATGTCGGGATTCGAAACGTCGGCGACCACACTGCCCGCTGATACAACCCCGCCCGGCGTAACCTGCACGTTGCCGACGACGCCCGACACCGGGCTGGTAATGCTCACGCGGCCGGAACTGTCGGGCGAGCCATTGGCCGCCGCCTGGGCGCGTGCCGCCGCAGCCGCCGCTTCAGCGGCGATCGAGCGCGCACGCGAGGTTTCCATCTCCTGGCGGGCAACGACGCCTTGTTCCACCAGCGCCTTATCGCGCCCATACACCAATCGGGCGACTTCGGCCTCGGCTCCCGCCGAGACTGCCGCTGCACGGAATGTAGCCGCGTCACCGCTAACCACGACAGCAAGCGTCTGGTTGGCCTTCACTTGGGAGCCCGGTGCCACCAGGACACGTTCAACGCGACCGGTGACGGTTGCCGCGACCGATGCACGCGCGCCAATGGAGGGCTCTACGCGTCCTGCAATGCGCGTGGAAGCACCACCGCCCCGCCCTACGGCCATCACGCCCACGCCAGACGCCTTGATCTGGTCTGCGGTGAGCTTGACCACGCCCTCTGGGGCCTCTTCTTCTGCATGTGCGCCAGCTTCCTCACCGGCATGGGCGTCGGCGGGCTTGGTATTGCCCTCACCTTCGCCTTTATCCTCCTGGTGGCCATGGCCGTCATCTTTTCCCGATGCTTCCTTTTCGGTCGCGGGGGCTTCGCTGGAACCCTTGCAGGCGGTCAATCCACCAGTGAGAACCAGGGCCGACAGCAGCAGCGCGCCGACGAGAATGGGGTTACGGGGCTTGTTCATTTCTGCTCCAGAAAGGGGACGCGTCCTTCGAGACGGGCAAGTTCAATTTCGGCGGCGACGCGTGCCAGTCTTGCGTCTACGGCAGAGGCGCGCGCAGCGATCAGGGTCGAGCGGGTGCTGCGTAGCTCCAACTGGGAGATGCGGCCTGTTTCAAACCCGATGCGGGCGAGTCGGTAGGCCTCCTCGCCGGCCGTGACGCTATCGTCCGCAGCCCGCGTTCTGCTGTTGGAAGCCTTCAGTGATGCGATCGCGGAAAGGCGATTGGCTTCACTCTCGCGCTTCTGTTGCTCGAGCCGAGCATCGGCAGCACGCTGCTCGGCATATGCTGCGCGAATCCCGCCGCTGTTCCGGTCGAAGAGCGGGATCGAGAGACTCACTCCGATGTTGTAGGCACGCTCGTTTGCGAGGCGGAAGTTTGTCTGTGCCACGGTTGCGCTCAGGTCGGGAAGCGCGCGCTTGCGTTCCACGTCCACGAGCCTGCCCGCCGTCGCCGCTTCGGCCTCGGCGATCCGGACCGCCAATGCTGCACGGGTATCGCCCATGGGCAGCGGGGGTGCACGATCCAGCAGGCTTTCACCGATGGCGTTTACGGATGCATCCAGCTGCGCTGCTCCTGCCAGTCGCGCAAAGGCTGCATCCCTGGATGCCAGGGCTTCGTCGAGCGCGGCCTTTGCATTGGACACTTCACTCTGCGCTTGCAAGGCACGGAGCTGGGGCTCCCGCCCCTGTTGGACCATGGCACTGGTGGCGTCCGCGTCGTCCTGAATGAGCTGGAGTGCTTCATTAGCGAGCTCATAGCGTCTCAGTGCGCTCTCGGCCTGTGCATAGGTCGTTGCTAGGAGCGCGGCCACTTCGCTCCGGCTCAATTCGCTACGCAGCCCTGCGGCCTGGGCTTCGCTCTGCGCTGCACGCACACGCGCACCTCGCTGACCGAACAGCTCCAGCGGTTGGGACAAGGTGATGATCGAATCGGCGTTGCTGGTGCCGCGATATGCGCCGGTGCCCTGCGTGTTCTCGAGGTCGTAGGAGAGCGTCGGATTCTTGAGCGCACGAGCCTGTTGAACACGGGCATCGGCGGCTTCAGACAATGCAACGCCTTGAATGGTGCCCGACAGCTGATCAAGACGAACCAGCAGGTCGTCATAGGAGGGCGAAGCTTGCGCTGACGCAGGCCCCGCAGGCGCGAGCGCCAGCAGGACAGCCACGAACAGCCCGGCCGCCTGAAGCGGCCGACGTGTGGAGGTCGACATTTAGAGTTTTCCAGAGGTGAAAAGAAACGAGATCCCGCACTACGCGGGTCAAGCTCAGATCAGCCCTGGGGCGGACGCGTCAATCCATCAAGTACAACGGCATAGGCGTTGATGTCAGTAAACGCGTCCCATGCCGCCGACACCACCTGCGGCGGAGGGCTCACAGCTTCCAAAGGAAGACTGGCATTGGAATGATGGCAGTGGCCATGACTGCAACCGGCTGCTGGGACCTCGTGGCCTGCCTTCCCATCCGGATCACTCGCAACATCCTGTGCAGCACTCACCGTTGCGTGCGACTCAAGCGCGCAAGCCAGTGTGTCGGAAATGGGCACGACCACAAACGCCGCCATCAGCAGCATCATCAGGTAGAGCCCAATTTTCCGGGAAGTTTTACGCATTCGGGAAGGCTATCAATGGCTTGGGCATGGATACAATAACAATAGAGGCCGTTGCGACACGGGTTCAGATCTAAGCGCCCGTTGGACAGCTACAGAACCCACCAGCCCCCAGCTAGCGTAATGATTGGAACATGCACTTCACATGAGCCCGATAACACCCCATGCCAACACCGCATTGACGAGCATCATGAACACAGCGGCCGAGCCCATGTCCTTGGCCCGTCCGGCCAATTCGTGGCGTTCAGGCCCGTACCTCTCTATAACAGCCTCAACAGCGGAGTTGAGCAGTTCCGCCGCCAAGACCAGCAGCAACGAGCCCAGCAGCAGCACGAACTCGACCGGAGTTTCGGCTACCCAGAAGGCTGTGGGGGTAAGCAACAACAGAACAACCGCCTCGAGGCGGAATGAGGACTCGTGCAGCCAAGCCGCGCGAATCCCCAGCATGGACCATCGAAATGCCTTCAGCACGCCGAGCGGGCCGCGAGGTCGGTGTCCATAGGTGTCAGCCATGTCTATTCCTTGTTCTTCCGTCATGTGTGAAGGTTGCAGCCAGTGGGGATCTCTTCCCACTCATCTCTCGGCGCGGTCAAGCGACTTCTCGCATCGGCCAAACAGATTCAATGCTTCGTCCCTGGATCTGGTCTGCACTTGCATGAGCCCGAGCACCGAATGAAACAGGTTGTCATGACTTAGGGGTTTAGTTGCCTGCTCCCGAAGACATGCAGCATCGATTCCACGGCTCTTCTGGAGGCCATCCGACAGCCACACAACCATTGGCACCTTGACCTGTGTGGATGGGGCGATCGCATAGGGAAGTCCGTGGAGGTAGAGGTTTGCTTCCCCTAGCGACTCGCCGTGATCCGACAGGTAGATCATGGCGGTGTCGTGCGACGAATCCGCCGCTAGCATGTCAACGGTTTTTGCAAGAAAGTCGTCAGTTGCGACAATTGCGTTGTCGTAGGCGTTGACGATCTCCTCTCTAACGCACTTTCCAAGATCAGCGCTGCGACAGTCCGGCACGAACGTCCTAAATTCCTCACCGTAACGTTTGAAGTAGGCCGGACCGTGGTTTCCAAGCTGATGCAGAACCACCACGACGTCCCCAGGATTGTCGTCAATGGCATCGTGTAGTCCGCTGAGCATCACTTCGTCTCGGCAGGCCTGGTCCGTACACAGCGGATGCGTGGGGGGGACCCTGTAGGATTCAAACGCAAGGTCTGCGCAGACGCCTTTGCATCCAGACTGGTTATCGCGCCATAGCGTCTTGACGCCCGCACGCTCCAGCACATGCAGTAGCGACTCAGAGCGCCTGATCCTATCCCGGTCATAATTTCGCCTTCCATACACGGAGAACATGCAGGGCACGGAGACCTCTGTGTTAGATCCACAGGCGGTCACGTCTTCGTAGTTGACCACATTGCGCCTAGCCAGCTGCGGCGTTGTCTGCCGTGCGTAGCCGTTCAGCCCCCAGTTCTGCGCGCGGACAGTCTCACCTACCACGATCACTAAAAGATGGGGCTTCGAACCTACCGGATGCATCTCGATCTGTGCATCCTCGGCCACCTTGGCCAGGGGGCCGGGCTGAGCGCGGCGATCCTGTTGGAGCACGCGGATGCTGGACACGATGTAGTTCTCGGGTGTGATCAGGTAACGCGCGGATTTGTTGTTGCGCATGAGCGAGGACAGATCATCGAACTGTGAGAGGACCGCACCGCCGCTGATGCCAACGGTTACGATCAGCAGCAGCAGACGCGCGGCCAATAATCGCTTCAGACTGCGGGCAGGACGAATGCGAACCCATAGCAACGCAAGCAACGGAGGCGCACTCTTCAGGAGCATCGCGCCCGCAAAGCCTAGCGTCATCAGCTCACTGGCTTCCGCCGTGTCTGTCCTGAACACGTTGCGCAGCATGCTGGCGTCAAAAACGATGCCGTAGTTGTCTGCGTAGTAGGCCGTCGCGGCGGACGCAGGCACCAATACGAAAAGGATAGGCTTCAGTGACCAGCGCCAGCCGATAACGGCGAACAGCACCACATGAATGCCGGTGATGAAGATCAGTGCCGCGCCCAGAACCAGTGCCTGCGCAACTCCCTCTTGGTTTGCCGCACCGATGACGAATCGAGCGAATGCGTTGTTGAACACCGCCGTGAAGTAGAGCGACGAAATGAGAATCAGCGCTATCTGACCGACTTCCGGACGATTGCGCCAACGCGGTAAGCCGGTCATGCCAAGACTCGCCGTGGTGGGACTGAATAAATCAGAAAAACAGATAGTGCGGCCCGGAGCGCGTAATGCGTCCAAAGCAGGAAGATGGCCATGGATATACCCAGGAGGAAAGCGTGCGATGGGGGCGACAAGCACACGCGGTTCCGCATCCACAATTCCCCATCACAACGACGTGAATCGCTGCGCTGTGTCATTCGCACAGCTTGGGGAACTACCGAGGGTGCAGCGGTGATGCCGCCGTTCAGTCGCTCAGCAGGCGAGCGACACGGGTTCTGTCAGCCCCTGGGAGGCCGGATCAAGCCGTCGCGCCTGTCCGATGGGAGGTTGCCTGCGGAGACCAAGGCAAGGGATTCAGATGCAGCCGCAACATCTTCCATAGTCAACGCAACGGGCACTTGGCACACGCCACCGTGATGACAGTGTCCGTGCGTGGAAACGCTATCTTTTCTTGGGTCAGATAGCTTCGACGATTCCTGCAATGCATGCACCTCCCCTTGATCACCACACACCATGGTTTCGATCGATGGCACGGCAAGAAACACCGCCATAAGTAGTGCGAGCAGAAGACGGATGGCTGGGGAGGTGCCTCGATGCATTGAGCGAAATGACCAGATGCTGGCGGAAAATGAACGCTGCTCCATAGGGCGTCCGTGGCTGCATTGTCTACGATAAGAATGGAAAAAACACCTGAATTCAAGGCGAATTTAGATGATACAACCGCCCTCATCGCCGCATTCCGACATTCCTCAGACGTTTGCTTTTCCGCGATGCCTTTGGCTGCGGGGTGATGCAGGATCAACTACAACGTTTTTCCGACAATCTAGAATCGGCACGCGGAATTGGTCACGCAGCTCGATACCGCTGCGCGCAGCGCGGTGGGTGATAGTGCCATCAGCGACTTCCCGTTGATGTAGAACGTTGCTGTACCCCAGATGGCAGCCACCTTGGCGTCTGCATAGTCCTGGGCGATGAGCATCTCGACAGGCTTGTCCTGTAGGAACTTCAGTGCCATTCCAACGTCCAGCTCGGCACAGCACGCAACCAACGAGATCAGATCAGACGATCTGACGATGTCAGAGGAAGTGCGTTTGACACCAATTTTGCGCGTGGATACCCTTACATTTAATCATTACATGAATAGTTGAAATGAATGAGGCGGAAGCGCTGCGAGGATTTGGCGCAATTGCACATCAAGACCGTCTGCGCATCATACGAATGCTCGTGGTGGCCGGGCCGGCTGGAATGTCCGCCGGATCTATTTCGCACGAGTTGGGAAATGCAAGCCCGTCTAGGGTGTCCTTTCATCTCAAAGAACTGGAGCATGGCGGCCTTGTTGCGGGCCGCCGTGCGGGCAGGTCAATCATCTACAGTGCTAGCTTCGCAGCCCTGTCCGACCTAGTTGCGTTCCTGATGCGTGACTGCTGCAACGGCCACTGCATCCACTGCGATAGAGCGATCAAACTCTTTGCCCAGTGCACTGGCCGGCCTGCTCGATCAGTCGTTGATCCGTGAGAAAACGCAGTGAATACGCGGCCCGCAAGAGTAAAGCGTGCAAGAACCCACGCTTCTGCCCAAGCTGGGAAACGGATAAAGCGATGACGGCGAGATGCTCAGGTGTGGCCGAATGACTGAACGATCTGGGGTTTATAAGTGAAGCTGCATCACCTGCGCGAGCAAATGGAAAGGCACCAGACGGCGATCTACTTCGCCGCCATGGCCATGGGTTTTCTTCTGGCTCTCAAGGTCCCTGGGACGGGACGGCTGGAGGTGCTCATCACGCCGGCCTTGGGGGCGATGCTCTTCGTGACGTTCCTGCAGGTGCCGCTGTCATCTATAGCAGCGTCCTTGAGGAATTTGCGATTCGTCGCTGCCTTGCTAGTCACCAATTTCATAGCAATCCCGTTGCTAGTTGCATTGATGGTACCGATGTTCCCGGAGCAGCCGCTGATCGCCATCGCCATGCTCTTTGTACTTCTATGTCCGTGCATCGACTATGTGGTTACTTTCTCGCATCTTGGCAAGTCGGACGCTCCACTGTTGCTGGCAACAACTCCAATCCTCTTGATTGTCCAGATGATTCTGCTGCCACTCTACCTTAAGATCTTTCTTGGTCAGGCTGCCGCAGATCTGGTTCGGCCAGGTCCATTCCTGCATGCCTTTGGCTTTCTTATCGTCATCCCAATATTGCTGGCTGCTACTCTGCAGGGATTGGGCCGAAGATCCGTCTGTATGGAAGAGGTCGAGCGAATTGCTGGCGCCCTTCCGGTACCAGCCACAGCTGCAGTCCTGTTGATCGTCATAGCCGCGGTAACTCCTCAGCTGGAGGCTGCACTGCAAGCCGTGGCTGCGGCGCTTCCGGTCTATCTCATTTACGCAGCTATCGCCCCCCTAGTCGGCCTGGCCGTAGCAAGAAGTTTCAACATACCAGCCGCTGCCCAGAGGGCCATCGCGTTCTCGGCAGCTACCCGCAACTCGCTGGTGGTGTTGCCTCTGGCTCTAGTTGTGCCCGGAGCTTTGCCAATCATTCCCGCCGTGATTGTTACTCAGACCTTGGTAGAGCTTGTCGCCACGTTGGTTTACATCCCTTTGATCCCGCGACTGGCGAAAGCGCCATGATGTAGGTCAACGCTTCAACAACCCAATCTTGCAGTTGCACCTAGGTAGAACAAGACTCCGCCAAGCGGCACCATCGCCTGATCCCATGGCGTCCAGGCAAGTCCAGAATTCATACTAAGCCCGCAGAAATGCGGGCTTTTTTGTGCGTCTTGGTCCGGGCTTGTCCACGTACATCCAGCGGCTTTGGGGGTACAAGTGGGGGTACATTTCGAAAAAAGGAGTTCAGCAAGGAGGATGTACCCCCAATGGGTGCTAAGCAATTGACAGATATGGCCGCGCGCAATGCGAAGGCATCCGGATCGAGCACATCCAGTCGGGTAAACCGCAGCAGAACGCCTACGTCGAACGCTACAACCGCACCGTTCGCTACGCCGAGCAGGCCATGACCTTGTTCGAGACCATCGAACAGGTGCAGGACAAGGCCACACGCTGGCTATGGACGTACAACCATGAGCGCCCCAACATGGCGCTCGGTGGCATCACGCCAGCAGTGAAACGGGCGATGACCGCATAGCTCCACTTTTGGCGACCGCTAGAAGCGGGGGGATTACCTTCCACTTTGCGGAATATTTTTGGAAAAAAAAAAGAAGCACGATCGAAGAGGGTTGGCGGTATGAAAAATTCTTGTTCGCCCCACCAATTCCGAGGGACCAAAACGAGGACGCTCTTGCTGAGCGCCCTCCTCTCGCTTTCTGTTATTGGTTGTTCCCGCCCGTCAACAGTGTCGGAGGAAGGGGTATGCCCACCGCTCGAACTGCTGGAGGCAATCCAGAAGGACCAGGAGATCGAACGTTACGTCACCGGATTCTTCGAGAAATCCGAGCTATTGGTCCTCTGGGATGACATGCCGAGCAAACTGGAGGATTGCAGCAATGGCCGCGGTCACATCAGGTTCATCAGATCCTCCACCCCAAAGGTTTCGAGGAACGCCGATTTCATTCTGATTGAACGAATGTACTTTGATGCGGATGCAGCATTCGTCAATGCATACCTGTATCCCTCAGGCAAAAACATCGATGCGCTCTTGCGGAAGCGAAATGGACAGTGGCAGGTGATGCAAAGATCTCTGTGGGAGAATTGAACAATCCTGGATTGCAAGCGGCAGAGCCGAAGAGAGCATTTTCAAGTCAAAAATTTTGACTCGGGAAAGTTGAAGTGGATCGATGAGCTTATGTGCTGAGCTTCAATAACGTAGATCTAGAAGCGATATGTCGCAGCGATCGTAAAGCAGCCTCTGATGATCGCACCGATTGCCATCCCCATTTTGTTCCAAGTTTACTTCTCCCCAGGACTGACCTATCTCCTCAACCGCCGCCTCGGTGGAGTCCACTGCGTTGCCGGGCCATCCGCACCGATCAGAGCGAGCAAGTTCTTTGAGCTGGCGGTGGCAACGGCCGTGGGGCTGTACGGGTGGGTCAACAGCGTGGGATAGCCGGAAGGCATCGTTTTTCAACTGTGTTGCGAGTGCCCGCAGCGACAATGCAGCGTGAGGGAGTTCCAGGTCCTTGACTAGGAGCCAATCTGTCTTCCATCTGCGGGGACGGGTAGTTTTTCCGGGTCGGCGATGGGCTGGCAGGTACCACGGATCAGGTCTTCGCCCCCATTTTCTTGGGCCATATGGCGTTCCTCGAATTCGCCGGTCGAGCGCTTGTATATGAAGGTGCGCGTCATCAACAGTTGTTCGCCGCCCTCCGAATACAGGTGCGAAACCTGCGTGTAGCGGTCACCCTCCACCTGTAACGGCGAAGGGGTGCGCTGTGGTTCCCATAGGTGTGGTTGCCAATGCCGGCCTTCGCCCGCATGCAGTTGTTTGATGTCACTCCAGAACCACATGCGGTGATCGGCGATCTTGATGATCCAGCCGCTGCGGACCTGCTTGCCGGTGACGCCAATGCCGACGATGCTGCACTCCAATACCAGCGGCGGCGATGGCGGCGGCAGATCGCACCGGCCGGTCTGTGCCTCGCACCACGGCCACTCGCGCTCGCTGGCAACCTGTGCCAGTTGCCCGAAGGCCGGCGCAATGTCCGCGCCTGCGCCGCGAAAGAACCCCTCCATGAAGTGGCTGGCCTTCAGTGTCTGGTAGTCGTGCCAGGCGTTCGGGCCAGGCATTGGCCGGACACCCGTTGCGATGCAGTTCAGCGTAAAGCGCAGCGGCGAGCCCTTTTCGAGGGCGCCACGGAAGTCCCGTAGTACGGTCGCCTCCACCTCGCAGTTTCCCCGTGCTTGCCCACGCAGAAGCGTCACCTGCGTCACTTGCAATTGCAGGTGATGTGGTGCCTGCTCGCGTGCCTGCTGGTAATACTCCGAAGCCAGCGCAGCATGTGCTGTCGGCGAGACAATTGCCGCTGCTGCCATTACAGTTCCCAGGGTCATCCACTTCATGCACAACTCCCGTTGCCAGCTTCGTACTCGACATTTCCCGTAAACAATCCCACGCGCAGCTTTCCGTTGTCGTAGGTGTCGATCAATAGCTGGCTGTCATCATGGTTCAGCCTCGGCTTGCGGCAGCGCCACCATGTTGATGAAGTTGATGTCGGTGCCTTGGCGGCCGCTTCCGCGCCTAATAGTTCCTCCAGCGTGAACTGGAGTCGCAGCTTGCCATCAGAGGCATATACGGCCAGCACTGTGCCGTGCCCCATCTGCGCCCAGTCATCCAGCGCAACCAGTTGGCCCTGCCCGGTCAGCAATATCTCTACTGGGGCGATGCGGTTGCGCAACTGGAAACGGGTTTTCAGGGCGTACTGCGCGTTCTTCGCGTCATAGCTATATAGCTCTACATCGGATTCTTTGCCGCCACGCAAGCTGCCGGGTGTCACCCGCGCCAACGCTTGGCCATCGCTACTGGCGACCACCTTCAAGGAGGGCGGTGCCCATGAGTCTGCCTGCGCCGTGCCGATGATCGACAGCAGCAGGCATGGCAGTAGGTAACGAAGGAAACGACGCAAAGGCATGGGCGACTCTCTTGGTAAAGCAGACTGAATTGTCACGGCACAATCATCGGATAAGTGTTCCGACCTTCTGGGTGAGGGGGCGCGCAACGAGTGCGCACCTGCCGATGGTTCGGGCATCACAATCGCGCAAGATGGAGCGCGGTTGAGTGCGTTTCTAAGGGGAAGTCGGGCGGCCCTCCACCTATCGCCATGCAGAGTCCGCTGAACTCCAACTTCAAACGTTTGCCGCCATCGGGCACATGCGTGCCGTCGTCTATTCGCAGGCGGTAAGCGCCGCTGCGAGGTTCCAGTGTTTCCTCGCGTCGATAGATTCCCCCGATGCGACGATCGGTGAGGGTGTAGGTCAATACGTGGTGCTGCCGGGCAAAGCGGCAACGCCATTCTTCTATCTGATGCGAGGTCTGCACTTGTCGTCCATACAGTGGTGGCCCCCATGCGTCGCCGCTCCATTCCCGCCAGCCTTCGGTAGGGGATGCCTGCATCCAATCTGTGCCTTGACCTTCCGCTTCGCAGCGCAGGGCTTTAGCAGCGGCGTGTGGCATCAGAAGGAGCAGAAGGCTAATGGTGCTGGTGGCAATGATGATTCGAGCTGGCATGGCGTGTGTTGGGAGGTGCCTCTGGAGCAATTGTTGCCGCGAGGAGTTACTGCCGGCGGGTCAGGACCTGCCTTTGCACGTTGATTGCAGGGACCTGATCGCGCTTTCCACGTCATCGGCTAGCTTGTCCGTGACTCCGATACTCGCGTAGGGCACACGATTGGGTGTCGACACATCAAAGCGGGTCCAGCCGGGATTGGCGTTGTTCGTGCGGACGAACGTGGACCGTCTCCAGTCTATGGAATACGAACCGTTGAACATTGCCTTGGGATCTGTGTGGAGCGTGTAAATCCACTTGCTGTCCTCATTGATTTGCATCTCCTTCACCAACGGGTCGGTTGGGAAGTCGAAATTCCCCCCACTGAGGCTTCCATGTGCACCTTTTACTACGACGCTTCGTGCCGATGTCGTACACGTGTCTTGCGCTCCCTGTGGATTGACGCTTTCGAAATTCGATATTTCTAGCCGCACGAGGTAGTTGGTCTGAGAGCTGCGATACTCAACCCAGCCCCTCAGAAACTTCCGTCTGTAGCTGGCATCGGTTGCGGCTATTTTTGGCAAAGCGCCGAAATTTTGATCAATGACGTTACCGATCTGAAAATGTGCTGTTTTGTCTTTGAGAAACCCGAGGAGAAGCGCTTGTGCTTCGTCTGGCGTTCGTGATGCAGTCCTGCGGGCTTCGATAGCTGCAGCTTGGGAATCGGTGAGGCATGTTCCCGTCATGTTTCCGCGCCAAGTTCCACCGGGCGCACCCCTGATAATAGCCTCGACTTTCGCTTTGCCCGTCTGCAGGTCAATGGAATACTGAGCGAGGTAGTTCAAGTTGAAGGTTTTATTCTGAAGGTTCGTGAAGGTCCCGTGGGAATCAGCGTCAACACCTTGAATTTCCTTGCCGCCAACGAGAGAGCCAAACAGAACCCAGTCAGGACGTCTATAGTCCTCTCGTGCATACAAAGCGTTCCCTTCGACTTTGAAGTTCGTGAATATCGGTGGCTCATTGAGCCTCGAGTATCCAGCGCGAAGCGCGTTGTCGAACTCATTGTATTGGCAGTTGTAGACTTCGGACTGAGGCTGGGCAATTGCAAAATTTATGCAGGACAGCAATAAGGTAAGAGTGGTGGTCAGCTTTAGAAAGACGTTTGTCATGGTTGTCCCCGGGTGAGCTTTAATGTTCTCGCGTGAATCGATCCACGAGAATCGCCTCCTTGCTCTGGTCGGCATTGGAGGTGGCGTTCCTTATGAATTTTCGAGCCTTTCGCTATAAACAATATTTCTAGCGACGAAAAGCTGTCCGAATGGAAGTGACACGAGAGCGGGAATGTAGTGAAGCATCATAGTTACTTCGCAGCCTCTTGTAGGTTTGTGGTGGCTGCGTGTCGGGAGAGTAATTTTTGTGGAGAGTGACGTCTGATGGCACCTCTTCCCTTTTGAGGCGTCACTAATATGTAGCTAGAGACTGATCATGCTCGCGAGTTCCTATCCAACCGACTTTTCTTCTCAGTGGGAAGATCTTCAATGTGGAGTTGCTGGTCGCCACTGTTCCAAGGCCTCAAATGGCGATGAAAGCTCCAATGTCGTTGGCACCGCCCAAACCTGCGCGGTGCCTGTTGCATTCTTCATGCCTTCAGTTGCTGCAATAGCGAACATCCGTTACATAAACTCGCATCTCTTCTGGCTCACAGTCCAGCGAGAATTCGCGTTTGATTTCATGCGAATCACCAAAGCAGCTGGCCCCGCCGACAAAATTCCTTATGGTTCCACTGGCCGGATAAGAGCTTCCGTACTTGGTGGGGCAGTTGGCGCTGTAATCGATGTCAATGCACTCGTTGATATTCGGACGGTCCCCTATCAAAAATGGTTTGTTTCCTCCGCCAGGACAGGTTGTGGCTGACAGTCTTATTTCTGTCCTCAACGTAGCAGGGGGTTTACTGTTCCAGGTTTGAGCGAGAGATGCGGCAGAAGCTCCCAAGAGGGGCAGCAACGCGAGCAGGAGGACTTTTTTCTTCATTGGTGATTCCCTTCTTTGGGCGATCTTTGGGGTGGAGGAACGAAGCGCGCTGGTTCAAGGCCTCCAATGTACAAACACGGGCTCAAATGGCCGAACGGCGCGACGCTGTGCAGCGGCTTGGCGATCGCGCTCCATGCGTACAGCTAACAATTGTTCGTCGTGCCAGCAGCGCTCGTAGCCCGCGTTGGCACCGAAGCGGGCGTCGACGTTGTGGGCAAAGGCAATGGCGAAGGTGGTGTCGTTGTCGTAATAGCGACGGCGCTGCAAGGAGAATACTTCCGAATAGTACGTTCGCCCCTGGATGATGTCGGTGGCCGCGCAGTAGGCGTGGATGACGTCGGTGTCCTGTACCGGGCCGGACGCCGCAGGCAGGGCAAGCACAAGTGTCAGCACCCCCGCTGCGGCCTGAATCCTCGCCTTCATGTCTTGTCCCCAGTGGAGCACCAGCCACGCGATTGCCAATCCGTGCGGGCTGGGCGACGCACGATGCCAGCGACAGTTGACCGCAGCCACAGAACCCAAAGACACTCCCATCCTGGGCTTGACAACGGGGGGCAATGCCTTGAACCAGGAACGACAGTTGGCGGCGGTGCTGGAGCCGCTGTATGCGGCTGCGCTGCAGCCCGAGCGCATGGCCGAGTTCAGCGCGGCGTTGTGCGCTGCAACAGGTAGCCATGTGGGTGCTGTGATGGTGCACGACAGTGGGCATGGGCAGGGTCGGCTGGATCTATTGGTGGGCGCTGACCCAGCCCAGGCAGCGGTCTATGAACAGGAGTTTGCCGGCGACAACCTGTGGATGCAGCGGGGGCAGCACCGAATGGCTGCTGGCACGGTGATGGACAGTGACACCGTGGCAACTCGGACCGAGCTGCGCCGCACCCGTTACTACAACGAGTATCTGAAGCAGGGTGACGTGGAGCAATCGCTGGCCATGTGCGCCAAGGCCGACGCCGAGGGAGTTGTGGTTGCCACCCTATGCCGTAGTGGCAGTCTGCAACCCTACAGCCGGCGCCAATTGGCACTGGTGCAAGCGGTGGCTCCGCACTGGGTTAATGCCTACGCCATCCAGCGTCGGCTCAGCTTGTTGGAGCAAAGGATCGAAACGCTCGAAAAGGCGGTCGAGGCAGCGCCATTGGCAATGGTGACATTGGATGAATCGCAGCGTGTGAGCCGCATGAATCCGGTGGCCGAGCAACTGTTCCGTGATGGACAGACGGTGCATCTGAACCAAGGGCGGCCGGAAGCAGCGTTTGCGCCACTGCAACTTCGCAAGGCTATTCAAGAGGCGGTGGTGGGCTGCCACACCGATGGTAGGCAGCAGCGGGCTGCGGCTAAGGTGATCCTGCAAGATGCGGCGGGGCGCAGCGTGCTGGTCGCATCGGTGCATCCTTTGGCGGCGTCGGATCGAACGGGTCAACGTGCCGCCATCTTGTTCCTGCAACCGCTGGCAGGAGGCAGGGCACTGACTGTGGACCTGCGCCAACTGTTTGGCCTGACGGCCGCCGAAGCCGCATTGGCCTGCGCCCTACACCGTCAGGGTGATCTTGCGCAGGCGGCGGAGCACTGTGAGATTGCGCTGACCACCGCACAGACCCGGATAAAGTTGATCTACGACAAAACCGGCGAGCGTGGTCTGCCGGCATTGATGCGCCTATTGGCGGTGGTGGCGATGACGAGCAACTGAGTCATCTTGGTGTCGTGGTATGCAGTGCGGAGTTCATCGCTGATCCGGGACAATGCCCACCCCGCTGATGGCGTGCAGACTGGTTCTTAGCCGAAGGAATACATTACGCCCCAGACGTACTGCCGCTGCCGACATTCGCACCATTGTTCGAACGTGAGGTCTTCTGGCCGATCACGCCATGCGAGGAAGTCCTCAATCAGCTCGCGCTGCTGTGTCAGCGCCCGAGTGAAGAGTGCCTTTTCTTCATCATCTTTCAGCTGCGCCAGAAGCTCCGTGGCTTCGGCCAGGCACTCACGTACGAACGTGGTTTCGCATACCAGCTCGCCGTCCGGCAAGTGATGGGTGGCGAAAGCCAGGCTATTGATGAGATCGCGCAACAGATAGTTGCGGGCAGGCATTTCATCCGCATCCAATGCCACAGCGGTGCGCAACGCCGCACGATCCTTGTGCAGAATGCCCAGCCAGCGGTGGACTACAGCGTCCTGCGGCTGGTCCTGCCGCCATTGGGCGAGCGTTGGTTCTATCAACTGCTTGGCAAGCGGGTGCGGGATTAAGTTGTGAACAGTGGGGTTGCGGTGCTGGATTTCCAGTAACCATTCGACCAGTTGCCTGCGCGTAGCGAAATCCAAGATCAGTGCTTCTGCGATGAAGTCCTCCAGCGCAGCTTGTGATTGTTTGCGCAGGCCCTTTGCCTTGAGTTGGCAACTGCGCGCGAAGGCTTGCAGGCGCGGCAAGGTTTCGGCCTGTCTAGCTATGGCATCCAAACCTTCAAATTTTTCCTGATTCCAGTATTGGGTCATCGGGGAGCCGCCTAGAGTCACAAAAAACGCACGGTGGGAGAGGGGCTGATCCCATGCAGGCAGCGCAAAATATCCTAGCAAGAACTCTCAGGAGCAATGCTGCCTTCCTCTTGCTCGCCAGGGTCGTTGACCGTAGCGGGTGACCACCTCCCAGCGCTTTCAGCCATTCAAAAGTACAGAAATTCGGCGAAACGAGTCCCAGGCAGAGAGGAGGCGTTGCCATGAAGGAGTCCAAGTTCACCTAGGCGCAGATTGCGCTTGCCCCGTGTCAGGTCGAGGGCGGTGCATCGGTAGGCGGGACGTGTCGGAAGATGGGAACTTGCGGGACCACATGTTGGCAGCTGCAAGAGCGAGTGCCTGGACTGAGTGAATCCGAGGAGCAGCCTTGCCGTCGCGCGATGGCGCAGTTGCTGGCTTGGCCAGTGCTTTTGTTTTCAGTGCGCTCCCCGCGATGACTTGCGCATGTATCGAACGTTTGGCTGGAGCGCCACCGTTTTGCTACGAAGATTCAGGTTTCGTTCTGTTTGTCACTCTCGCTCTTACGATAATGTGATGAGTGTCCCGTTTTTAACATTTCAGGGGTACAGCGCATATATGATGCAGCGGCGAACAAATCGGTACGCGTAGCCTCTGGGGGAGGGGTCTTGAGAATTCTGTCTGTTTTCGGCACTCGCCCTGAGGCGATCAAGATGGGGCCGTTGGTGGGGGCTTTGGCGAAAGCACCCGGTATAGAGTCGGTCGTGGCTACCACTGGTCAGCATCGTGCGATGTTGGATCAGGTGCTGGGGTTGTTCCAGATCACGCCGGATCATGATCTCGATGTCATGGTTGGCAATCAGACCTTGAACGGGCTGTGTGCACGCCTGTTCGAGCGTCTGGATGAACTCTATGCACGTGTCGAGCCTGATCTGGTGTTGGTGCACGGTGATACAACCACGGCCATGAGTGCGGCGATGGCCGCATTCCACCGTCGCATCCGTATCGGTCATGTCGAAGCGGGTTTGCGCACTGGCAACCTGCAACAGCCGTGGCCGGAAGAGCTCAATCGCCGCGTCGTTGATCTGGTCAGTGACCACCTGTTTGCGCCGACGCCTGAAGCGGCACGGAACCTTGCAGGCGAGCGGCCGTCTGGGCAGCTCATCGTGACCGGCAACACCGTGATAGATGCCTTGAAGCAGACCGTGGAACGCATTGAGCGTGATGCCGGGCTGCGTGGTGCGATCGACGCTGGGTTGCCGTTGCGCGAGGGCCGGCGCCTGCTTCTGGTCACCGGACACCGTCGCGAGAGTTTTGGCAATGGTTTTGCCGAGATCTGCGCGGCGTTGGCTGCATTGGCACGCGAGCCGGGATTGGACATCATCTACCCGGTGCACCTCAATCCGAATGTGCAGGGGCCGGTGCATGCGCAGTTGGCGGGGCTGGAAAATGTCCATCTGCTGCCGCCGCAGGATTACCTCAGTTTCGTAAGGCTGATGCAGCTTGCCGATGTGGTGCTGACCGATTCCGGTGGCGTCCAGGAAGAGGCGCCTGCACTGGGGCGACCGGTGCTGGTCATGCGCGATGTCACCGAGCGCCCGGAGGCGGTAGCGGCGGGTGCGGTAACGCTCGTCGGAACCTCCGCCACACGCATCATCGATGGTGTTCGGCAGGCGCTCGCTGCGCCGGCAAAACCCGCCATGTTCAATCCGCTTGCCAGCCCCTACGGCGATGGCAATGCGAGTGATCGCATCGTAGCGGCGCTGTTGGGGGCGTCGTATTCCGAGTTCATGCCACAGCTGTCGTTGCGGGCAGCGCGGGCCAACGCACCACATCTTATCGAGCACGCCGAATGAGCAATCACGCATACCGAGCTGGAAACTTGAGTACGTCGCTGTCGTTGGTGGCGCTTTCCATGGCCGTTTCGCTGCAGGCCTTTGCCGCCGATTCGGTCAGTGGTCAGTTCCGCGAATGGGGCGCAAATACAGTTGTTTCACGCAGTATGACGCTGCGCGACCTCGGTTTTACCGAGCCGGTCAGCCTGCGCGGGCAGGACAACCAGCGCGAGCTCTATCTGCCGGTGCCGGCGGGTGTCGCCACCCGCAATGCGCAGTTGCAGTTGGATGCGCGCTATCTGCGTGGCCATCCGGGCCGTACCTCGAACCTGCTGAGCATCGACGATGATGCCGTGGCCGCGCGCACCATCACCGACGCACAGGGCGACCTGAGCCAGTTGATCGGCATTGATGGTTTCCCGCGCGCCAGCGGTTTCGTGCGTTTCGGCATCGGTTGGTGGTCGGTGGTCTCGGATTACCAGTGCACGGACCAGAGCGCCCCCGCCAATGTGCTGCGGATTGGCCCGGACACACGCTTCAGCTATGAATTCGATCGGCGTGCGATTGATACCGTTGCCAAGGCCTGGACCGCGTTGCCGCGGCAGGTACGTTTGCTGGTGGATGGACGTCAGCTGGATGCTGGCAGTTACGACACGGCGTGGCGGGTGGGCGCGGTGCTGGAAGCAGCTGGCAAGCGGGTGACGGTGCAGGCATTGCCGAAGGTCGGCGACACGGTGGACACCAGCGGCTTGCAGATCCCCGCGAGCCTGGCGTCGGTTCCGGCCTATGCAGCGCTGTCGTCGGCAAGCGCGCAGCACCGTATTGCCAACGAAGCGGAAATCGGCGCGTTGCTGTCATTGGGCAAGGACGGTGTGCTGCCGATGGATGTGGCGGTCGCCGGCCCGGGGCTGCAGGGTGCGGTCAAGCGCGCGTTGGATGCGCTGGGCAGCCAGGTGGCTGCGACGGATGCTGATGGTGCAGCCGCGTTCAATGCGTGGCGCAAGGACAGCATGGCGACGCTGGAAGCCACCCTGCCAGGCAACGGTGTGGTCGCCGGCGTGGTCGCCGGTCAGCCAGTGCTGATGGTCGGTACCGGTGCCGCGGCCGAAGTGGCGGGGCTGTTCAGCGCGCAGTGGCGCGCCTATGCACTGGGCCAGAACCTGCAGGTTGCCAAGGCACAGCAGCTGATGACCGACAAGGGCGTGGTGTTGCTGGACCGCCTGGGTGCGTTCTCCGGCACCCAGGACATCATCGCGCGCAGTGATCGCACCGCCAATGCCGATCTTGGCCTGTTGTCGGGCGAGGGTCGCTTGCCGAAGGAAGTGGTCATTGACGTATCGGCCGCGCCCAACGCGAGTGGCGAAGGCGCAGTAGCGTCGATCTTCTTCAATGATTACCTGCTGGGCGCGAGGGTGTTGAACGCCGACGGCAAGCCGCAGCGTATCCGCGCGAATGTTCCACTCTACGCAATCACGGCACGCAACCAGGTGCGTGTTTCCTTCCTGCGGCAGCCGGCGCGCCCGTACTGCCACGACCCGGCGACGGCGTATCCGGTGACGGTGCTGCCCAGCAGCCATATCGTGCTGGCCGAGCGTGGTACCGCACCGGATTTCGTCGGTGCGGCTGCTCATCTTTCCGGCCCGCACAAGGTGCTGGTGCCGGCTGCGTGGTTGCAGAATGCGCCTGCAACGCTGCAGACCGTCATCCGCGTCAGCGCTGCGGTGGGGGCTTCGGCGGAACGCGCGACGTTGGAAGTGGTGAAGGACAAGAATGCTCCTGCCCAGAGCCAGTCGTATCTCGCGTTCAACGTGCCGCCGCAGGGCAGCACGAGCGCGGCCTCGGTCGAGGGCGGTCAGCTGCGCATCACCAGCAAGGACCAGGAAACGGTGCTGGACCTGGCGGGCCTGGATCGTGCAGCGCTGGTGGAAGTGACCGGTGACGGCGCCAACACCGGCGTCGTCTACCGTGAGTTGGGCAACGGCATTGCAAGCATCGCTGAACCGTTCCGGTTGGTGCGAGGCTCGGTGGCGCTGCTGGATGGTCGCGGGCTTGTACAGGATTTCGATCGCGAGGATCCCGAAGGACTGCGTATTGCCGTGGATGGCAATCCTCAGCCGGTTTGGCAGCGGCACATGGTGCTGTTGCTGGTGCTGGTGGGAGTGATCGTGTTGATGCTGCTGGCTGCACGCATTGCGCAGATCCGCCGCCGTCGCAAGACCGACGGTGCGCACTGACCGGTCATGAGCGCCGTTCTCTGGAACATTCATCTGGCTAACTACCACGCAGCCCTTGAAACGGCTGCGGTGGTACTGGCTGTGCTGATCCTGCTGTCGAGCCTGGACGACCTGTTCATCGACGTCTGGTACTGGACGCGGCATCTATGGCGCAGGCTGACGGTACTGAAGCGTTCCTCCTACCGGCCGCTGTCGGTCGATGCCCTGATGGAGCGGCCGCAGCAGCCCATCGCGATCATGGTGCCAGCCTGGGCCGAGTACGACGTCATCGCCCAGATGGTGGCGAACATGATCGACGTGCTCGATTACCAGGAGTACGTGATTTTCGTCGGTACCTATCCCAACGACACGCAGACCATTGCCGAAGTGGAGCGTATGCGTCGACGTTACCGTCGGCTGCAGCGGGTGGAGGTGCCACACCCCGGGCCAACCAACAAGGCTGACTGCCTGAACTGGCTGGTGCTGTCGATCTTCGAGTACGAAAAGCGCAATGACATCGAGTTTGCTGGCGTGGTGTTGCACGACAGCGAGGACGTGCTGCATCCGTGGGAGCTGCGTTTCTACAACTACCTGCTGCCGCGGAAGGACATGATCCAGCTGCCGGTGACGTCACTGGACCGGGAATGGTACGAATTGGTCGCCGGCACCTACATGGACGAGTTCGCCGAGTGGCATGCCAAGGACCTGGTGGTGCGTGAAAGCCTGTCCGGCACCGTGCCGTCGGCGGGCGTCGGTACCTGCTTCTCGCGCCGCGCGTTGCTGGCGCTGAGCGAGGAAACAAACAACCAGCCCTTCAATACCGACAGTCTCACCGAGGACTATGACATTGGTGCCCGCCTTGGGCGGATGGGCATGCACTCGATCTTTGCCCGCTTTCCGGTGGAATTCCGTGTGCGGCGCCCGTCGTCATGGTTTGGTTGGGGCGGTGCACGCGAGCGCACGGTGAAAATGGCGTTGTGCGTGCGCGAGTATTTTCCCGACAACTTCCGCGCTGCGTACCGGCAGAAGGCGCGCTGGGTGCTGGGCATCGGAATGCAGAGTTGGGAGACGCTGGGCTGGGGTGGCAGCCTGGCCAACCGTTACCTGTTGCTGCGTGATCGCAAGGGCATCATCACTTCGTTCGTCAGCATTCTGGCCTACATATTGTTTGCGCAGTTGCTGCTGTTCTGGTTGTTGAAGGTGACTGGCGTGTGGACGATTGAGTTTCCCACGGTGTTCCAGGCCGGTTCCTGGCCGATGCGCATCGCCTTGTTCACCACTGCCGCGCTGGGCATGCGGGTGCTGCAGCGCATGTATTTCGTCAATCGCCTGTATGGCTGGGAACATGCGTTGATGTCGGTGCCGCGGATGATCGTGGGCAACGTCATCAACTGCGCGGCCACGGCGCGTGCCTGGCGTCTGTTTGCCGGCTACCTGCTGCTCGGCAGGCAGTTGGTCTGGGACAAGACCATGCATGACTTTCCCAGCAACTCCCAGTTGGTACAGACGCGCCGACGTCTGGGCGAGCTGTTGGGCGTATGGCAGGCGGTGGAGCCTGCACGCCTGCAGCAGGCGCTTGATGAGCAACAGCACGGACGACAGCAGCCCTTGGGTCGAATCCTGGTGTCGCAGGGTTGGTTGGATGATGAAACGTTGGCCGAAGCGATTTCCTTCCAGGAAGAGCTGCCGCGCGCCAGTATTGACGTGGACTACCTGAAGCAAGGCTATTTCCCGCTTTCGGTGGATGCCTGCGTGCAGTGGCGGGTACTGCCGTTGCCCAGTGCCAGCGCGGATGTACTGCGCCTGGCTGTTGCCAGCGCGCTGCCCGAGGCGACGCTGCAGGTACTGGCCCAGCACGCCAAGGTGGAGCAGGTCGAGCAGTTTATTGCCCGCGAAAGCGAGATCAATGCCGGCCTTCGTTTGATCTGCGGCGCGGACTATCGGATCAATGCCGTGCCCCTGCTGGGCGATCTGCTGGTGGAAATGAAACTTATCTCACGCGAGCACTTCCAGGCTGCCCTGGACGAGTACCGGCCGCATCGCGACGGCCGCATCGGTGACTACCTTGTGCGCCGTGGTGTTGCCAGCGAGCAGGCCATCGCTACCGCCGTGGAAGAACAACAACGACGTGCCGATGGAGCACGTCTGCACCCGGATGTGTTCCTGGCATGAGCATGAAGTTGCTGAAACCCCTCGTTGCTTTCGTCCTTGCCGGTGCCAGCGTGACGGCGCTGGCGCAGGAATTGCCGTTGTCGGGCGCTGCGTATCGTGTGGCTGAGCAGGCGTATGCGGCGTATGCCCGCGGTGACTATGCGGAAGCCGCGAGGCAGGCCCGCGAAGCGGTGCGTTTGCGCCCGGATGTGCAGCGTCTGCACGACCTGCTGGCGCAGTCCCAGGCCCGCGCTTCAGGCCGTGGCGCCACCAATGCCCCACGCACGCCGGGCCCAGCCGCAGCGGCAGGCACGGCACGCCAGGCTGCCCGCAGACAGGCGGCTGCCGCAGCGCCGGTGACGCAGACACCGTTCGAGAAGGGCTATCCCCTGGCCACCGAGGCCTACGCCAGCTACTACCGCGGTGAGATGGCGCTGGCTGAGCAGCAGGCCGAACAGGCCTTCCGGATCGATCCGACCCAGGGCACCTGGGCCATGTTGTGGGTGGATTCGCTGGAAGCCCAGGGCAAGCCGGATACCGCCTTGCAGGCGTTGCAGACCGCAGTGGACCTGGGGGCGCAGAACATCACTGACCTGGAGGCGCGAAAACTGCGCATCAAGCGTGCGCAGGCGGTGGCGCCGGCGCAGGCCGGTTACGCGGCCATGATGGCGTTTCGTCCTGCCGATGCCGTGGCACCGGCCCGCGAAGCGGTGGCATTGGCGCCGGAGTCGGCAAGTCATCGGTTGCTGCTGATCAGCGCATTGATGCTCGACGATCAGCTGGAGGACGCCGTGCAGGCCGCCACCGACGCACTGGTGCAGGACAGCGAAGACATCAATGCACTGGTGTTGCGTGGTTACCTGCTGCAACGGCTGGGGCGCGATGCCGGTGCCAATGCCGACTTCGACCGCGCACTCGCACAGGATTGGCTGGATGAGCAGCAGCTGCACAACATCCGGCTGCTGGCGGTGGATGCAGCCCTGGCCGCCGGCGATGCTGAGCGTGCCGGGGTATTGCTGGGTCCAATGGATGCCAACGACGAGGCGGTGATCAGCCGCCGTACCGCCTCGCGCAAGCGCTCCTTGGCGCGGGCATTGGATGCAACCCATTTCCCCGCGCCACTGCAGGCCTGTCGCGACACGCCTTATGGCACGCAATGCGAGATGCGGCCGGCGGACCAGACCCTGGATACACCAGCGGCCCGCGCCTATGCAGCCTATGGCCGCCAGCAATGGGCTGAGGCCATCACCCAGGCACAGGCGGCCGTGCAGGCGGCCCCGGATGATCCGGCCATGCAGCGACTGCTGACTTCGACGCTGGCAGCGGGCAATGCCGGCCAGCGGGCGCAGGCCGTACAACGATTGAATACTGGCCTGCAGAAGGAGCCAGACAACGTCGACATGCTGATGCAGCGCGCCAACCTGCACCAGCGTGCGGGGGAGGCCGAGCTTGGTCTGGCTGATCTGGAAGCGGCAGCGGCCACGGGCAAGGCACCGCCAACGATCGAGCTCGACCAGGCGTATGCGCGCATTGGCATGGGTGAGCGCGGGCAGGCATCACAGCAGATCCGGAAATCGCTGGAACGCTCCGAGCGCGGTGAACTGGCACTGACGCCAGAGCAACGGCGCTATGCGCGCAGTTCGTTGACCGAACTGGAACGACGCTGGGGCATCACCGCCAGTGTCGGCTGGCGCGGTGCGCGGCAGACCACGGCCACGCTGGGCGGGGCGGCGCTGAGCACGCCCGGCGATGCGGCCTTCAGCTCGGTTGAAGCCTATTGGCGGCCGATCGCCTACCAACCCAACGTTGAGCTCTACGCGCGGCTCACCAATGTGTTGTACGACGGCGGCGGCAAATACGAAGCCTTGCGCAACATCGACCCCTGTACCGGCGAGGATATCGGCGGGCTTGATGACACCCGGAATGGCATGACCACGCGCACCGCGACCGGTTGGCCCAGCAGCATCGCAGCGCTGGGTGCACGCTTCCGGGTGCCGGACACCGGGCTGGGGTTCGGTATCGAGCGACGCCAGTTCATTGGCTCCGCCAACCGCCATGGCGGGCTCTACGCGCAGACAGCAGCCGAGCAATGCCGTCTATCCGCAACCGTGGGCAGCGGAGAGGCCGTGCAGGGGCGTTACCAACTTGACGATGCCGCAGGTGGCTGGATGACCTATGTGTCCTATGGCTGGTACCACGGTGCTGCCAGCAGTCCGGATGACCGCAGCTGGCCGAGCATGCAGCTGTACGCGCAGGGTGGTTATGCGTGGAGCAACAACGATGCGGACTTCCGCGTGGGCCGCGTGGACTTCAACGGCACGCAGGTGCAGGAAGTACGTTCCAGCGGCCAGCTCAAGCGCAGCCAGCTGTTTGCCTCCAGCGAGTTCCGCTTTGGCTGGAGCTATCGCCCGCGTACGGCCAGCGACAACTGGACCATCAATCCTTTTGCGGTGGTGGGGGCTGACTGGTACCGGCAGCGTGATCGGGCAGAAGGCGTGGTCTATCCCGACGGATCCCGGCAGAGCTTCCGGCTGGCTGCCGAAGATGGCGACCTGGCGCTCGGCGCTGGTGTCGGCATTGGAGTACGTCGACTGTTCCGCGAGGACCGCCTGCACGGGCCGCGTTCGTCGTTTGATGCCAGTGTGCAATACCGCTTCGCGCTCAATGGTGACCAGGCAGAACGGAACCGCGGTCTCTTCATCAACATGACGTTGTCTTACTGAGCATGACGATTGGATTGGGAAACATGGGCATGAAGAAAGCAGGATGGATGAGGCGTACCGCCGCTGCGATGGCGCTGGTTGCAGCGACGCTGGCTGCACCGCTGCAGGCGCAGCAATCGGACGTGGTTATCGTCGGCAAGGAAGGTTGGCTGTTCCCGGCATGGGGCAGCTTGAGTGAGGTGGATGAGGCTGCAGTGCAGTCCTCGACCGCGCTCATTGCCGAAGCCAAGCAGGCGTTGGCGGCAGGTGGCGTGCAGCTGGAAGTGCTCGTACTCCCTGACAAGGTCACGTTCTATGAAGATCGGCTGCCCGAGGGCAGGGTGATCAGTGATTCGGTGACCAGGCGCTACGACACCATCCGCAACGCATTGCAGGCGGCCGGCGTGGATACGCTGGATGCCCGCAAGGTTTTGGCCGATACCCGCGCCAGCGGCAAGGATGTGTTCTACCGCAGCGATCAGCACTGGACCCAGCCGGCGGCCGACGCCATCGCCGACGCCATCGCCGCGCGCATCAAGCAGAAAGTGCCGAACCTGGCCGGTACGCCAGGCACCGGCATGCCGTTGGGCAGTGAAACCCGTGAGCGCCGCTATGGCGACCTGGCCGAACTGTTCCTGGACCCCGCGCAACGCGCGGCAATTGGCCGCGACACCTTCGTGGTACGACGTGCAGCCGAGGGCCAGTCGTTGCTGGACGACGACAAGGCACCGGTGCATGTCACCGGTCATAGCATGGTGCAGGCGTACTTTGGTTTTCCGCAGAAGCTGTCCAACGACATCGACCGTCCGGTAACGGTGAACTGGAAATCCGGCAATGTCGGGCCGTGGGTGGTGTTGCTGGAATATCTGGAATCGGCCGAGTTCCGAGACAATCCGCCGCAGGTATTGGTGTGGCAGATGTTCGAGCCGGTATACGGATTTGGCCCGGCTGCGCAGGGGCAATGGGACAACGCCTCGATCATGACTGCCGCGCAGTGGCAGGCACGACTGCACAAGGCGCTGGGGCGTTGATTCGATGAGTACTCGTCCTGGCGCGCCGGCGCCATTGCCGGCCGCAGCCCCGCCGCGTGCGCACCGTGCCACGTCCTGGGTGGTGTTCGTGCTGCTGCTTGGTGGTTTCTGTGCCGGCGCCTGGATGTTGGCCAAGGCGCAGTTGCCGGCGGACAAACTTGCACCGTCGCAGTGGACGGATGGCGCGGCGGGCAAGGTCATCAACGACGCGCTGAAACTGCCGATGCAAGGCAGCGCCGATACCTGGAATGCAGCCTTGCGCTATCGCCTGCTGGGCGACACCGGGGCGCAGGTAGCAATGGGCTGCCCAGGCTGGTTGTTCTATCGCGACGGCTTGCGTCCGCAGCCGGGTGTGGGCAACGAGGTGTTCGAGCAGCGGATCAGGTTGATGCGGCACTGGTCGCAGCAATTGCAGGCGCAAGGCGTGCAGCTGCTGGTGGTGGTGGTGCCGGATAAATCGCGGGTCGAGCAGGCGCATGGCTGTGGCCTGCGCCACTGGGCACCGATGCGCGAGCGTTATGGCCGCTGGCAGCAGGCGCTGCAGGCCGCTGGAACTGGCGGCGTGGATCTGCTGCCGGCGTTGCAGACCGGCGATGCGCCGGTGTTTTTTGCAACCGACGTGCACATGAATCGCACGGGTGCACAACGTGCTGCCGATGCGGTCGCCGCGCAGGCCCTGCCGCTGCTTGGTGGGCAGGGCACGCAGGCGTTCGAGGCGGGACCGCTGGGTGCGCCGCAGCCGCGCATGGGCGACCTGATCGTGCTGGCTGGCCTGGAGCACGCACCGCCGGCATGGCGACCGGCGCTGGATATGGAGCCGGAACAGGTGATTGCGCCGCTGCGTGGTGGTGGACTGCTGGACGACACTCCGCCGGTGGAGGTGCTGCTGCTGGGCAGTTCCAATGGCCGCCGCAGCCTGTTCGCCGAGCGTCTCGGCAAGGCCTTGGGTCGCGAAGTATGGAACCAGAGCCTGGATGGCGGCCAGTTTTCCGGGGCGCTGCTGGCCGCATGGCCGCAGCGAGCACAATGGCCGCCGAGCCTGAAGCTGGTGATCTGGGAATTTTCCGAGATGGCGCTGTCTTTGCCGTTGACCGACGGCGAGCAGGCGGCATTGGCCGATATCGACTGAGCGCCTGACGACGATGCTGTTCAACTCTTTCCTGTTCCTGCTGATTTTCCTGCCCATCGCGCTCGGCGTGCACTACCTGCTGGGCGCGTTGCGGCCTCGGTTGGCGGCGCTGTGGCTGTGCGTGGCCTCGCTGTTGTTCTATGGCTGGTGGAACCCCCAGTTCGTGGTACTGCTGTCGGCCTCGATCCTGTTCAACTACCTGGTCAGCCTGGCTATCCTGGGTCTGGCCAAGCGTCCGCGCATGCAGACGCTGGTGACTGGCCTGGGCATCGCGGCGGACCTGTTGCTGCTGGTGCACTACAAGTACGCTGCAGCAATGGTGACCTTCGTCCATGACCTGGGTTTTGCGGTCGGGCCAATGGATGCGCTGATCCTGCCGCTGGGCATTTCCTTCTTCACCTTCACCCAGATCGGTTACCTGCTTGATTGCCGCAGTGGTGTGGTCAACGACCGTAGCCCACTGAGCTACGTGCTGTTCGTGACGTTCTTCCCGCATCTGATTGCCGGCCCGATCCTTCACCACAAGGAGATGATGCCGCAGTTCAGCAAGCCGGAGAACTACCGTTTCAACGCCGACAACCTGTCGGTGGGCGGCATGCTGTTCGTGATCGGTCTGGCCAAGAAAGTTCTTTTGGCCGACAGCATCGCACCGTATGCCGACGCCGGGTTCGCGGGTACCGGTGAGCTGCAGTTCTGGGGTGCCTGGGCCACGGCAATCAGCTACGCCTTGCAGCTGTACTTCGATTTTTCAGGCTACTCGGACATGGCACTGGGCCTGGCGCGGATGTTCGGAATCCGCTTCCCGCTGAATTTCAACTCGCCGTACAAGGCCACCAGCATCATTGATTTCTGGGCGCGCTGGCATATCACCCTGACCCGTTACATCACCGCCTATCTGTACTATCCGGTGGCGATGGCGGTGACGCGTTGGCGCAGTCGCCATGGCCTTCCCGGTGGCCCTGCTGCCGTGGCAACCGCCGGAGGCTTTGCCTCGTTGATCGTATTGCCCACCGTGTTTGCGATGGGACTGGCGGGTATCTGGCATGGCGCTGGCCTGCAGTTCCTGATCTTCGGCTTGCTGCATGCAGGCTATCTGGCCATCAATCACGCCTGGCGCATCTTCCGTGGCGGACCCATGGCCGCGGCGCAGCGCAAAAGCAATTGGTTGCAGCACGTGGGTTACTTGATGTTGACCTTCGCTGCAGTGCTGGTGGCGCAGGCGTTCTTCCGTGCCGATGGCGTGGCACAGGCGTGGCAGCTGGTGCAGGGCATGGCCGGCGTACGTGGCTGGGAGAGCATGGAGAGCCTGGGCTACCTCGCCGGCATGGGCGTGGCCGATGGATGGCGCCTGCTGGCGGGCCACCATGTGCAGTTGCTGTACGTTGCGGTGTTGTTGGCTATCGTGTGGCTGGCACCCAACGCGCACCAGATCATGGGCGTGTACTCGCCAGCGTTGGCCAAGCCTGATCCGGCGCCGCGCACGTGGATGCGTTGGCAACCCAATTTCCAATGGTTGCTGGTGATGTTGTGCCTGCTCGCGCTGTGCCTGCTCAACCTGCACAAAGAAAGCCGTTTCCTTTATTTCCAGTTCTAGGCAAGGAGAAAAACGATGGACATGCAAGCACTGCAGGCCCAATTGATCGACACCGTGGAGGCCGTCATCGGCGTACGCGTGCAGCCTGACGAGTACATGGAGTCGCTGTTCGACTCGATGTCCAAGGTGCAGTTGATGGTGGAAGTTAAGGACCGCCTCGGCGTGACATTACCGGTCGATGAGATCGATACGCTGGTCGAATCGGTGCAGGTACTGGCTGACTACGTGGCCTCGCGCCGCAACGCCTGATCACTGGACCGGGAGCGGCAGCCATGCGTTTTGATTTCGAGCATTGCAGGTTCGCTGAATGTGACGTGGCCGCTGCCGCGCCGGCGCTGTACAGCAGTGACGGGGTGATGGATTGGGGCAGCCTGCAAGCTGCTACCGATGCCTGGATGACGCGTGCGCAGGCCGCCGGTGTCAGCGCGGGACATGCGCTGGTGATCAGCGGGCACAAGCAGGCGGCCTTTGTGGTGGCCATGTTGGGTTGCCTGCGCCTGGGCGTGACCTACGTGCCGGTGGATACCATCAACCCGGAGGCGCGCCTGCACAAGATCACCCTGCTGGTACATGCGCAGGCGGTGTATGACGCTGGTGCCGATGTATTTCTGCCCGGCGCGGCGCAGCCAAAGCCGCTGGCCGAGCGCGATCTGGCTTACATCATGTTCACCTCCGGCAGCACCGGCGACCCCAAGGGTGTGCAGATCGGGCGCGACAGCGTGGCGCTGTTCACCGGTTGGATACGTGATTGCCTCGGGTTGGGGCCAGCTCCGGCTTTCATGAACCAGATGCTTTTCAGCTTTGATTTCTCGCTGTTCGACCTGTGTGGCGCGCTCGGCCTGGGTGGTAGCTGCGTATTGTGTCCGCGTGAAGTCATTGCCGACAGCAACCAGTTCATCGATCACCTGCGGAATGCACAGGTGGCGGTGTGGGCGTCCACGCCGTCGTTCGTACGCCAGCAGATGCTCAACCCACAGTTCAATGCCGAGCACCTGCCGGCGCTGAGCATGTTCGTGTTCGGTGCGGAATCGCTCACGCCTCGCGTTGCCGAAGAGCTGTGGGCTCGGTTCCCCCAGGTGCGGATCATCAATTCCTACGGGCCGACCGAGGCGACCTGTTCCACCACCTGGGTGGAGATCGACGCGGCATTGCGCGCAGCTGCGCCCAATCCATTTCCGATCGGCGTGGCCAAGCCATACGCGGAAGTGTTCATCGACGATGGTGAAATCTGCATGGCCGGGGACCATGTGATGCGGGGTTACCTGGAGCGCCCGGACCTGGATGCAGAGGTGCTGTTCGAGCATCACGGCAAGCGCGCCTACCGCAGCGGTGACCTCGGCGACGTGGACGCACAGGGCCGGGTGTATTTCCGCGGTCGCAAGGATGACCAGATCAAGCTCAATGGTTATCGCATTGAACTTGCCGAAGTGGATGCGGTGCTGTCCACCTTGCCGGGCGTCATTGCTGGCGCCACCGTGGCGATGCGCCGTCCCGACGGTACGCTGGTGCGGATGGTGGGGTTCGTCGAACTGGCAACGCCGGGGGAGGGAGCGCTGCAGGCGTTGCCACCGGCGTTGCAGGATTGGAAGGCGCAGCTCGCCGAGCGGGTGCCGCCCTACATGATTCCGTCCGAACTACTGGCGGTGGACAGCTTTCCATCGACGGTCAGCAACAAGGTTGACCGCAAACAATTGGAGCAGCGCTACGCATTGGCGCGTACGCTGCGCACGCAGGAGCCAAAATGATCACGTCCATCAAATGGATGCTTGCCGCAGCGTTGTCGTTGTCGCCGATGTTTGCCAGTGCACAACATGCAACCGGAGAAGGCCGCTTGGCGCAGTTGTACGCCGCGCGGCCGCCGGCCGGGTCGGCCTTCGTGCGTGTGGTAAATCCCGGCACTGCCACGCTGACGGTGGCAACGGGCAGCGGCGCCGCACAGCAGGTGGGTCCGGCCAGACGTGCCACGCGCTATGCCATTGTTGAAGGTGGCAAGCCGTTCACCGTGCGCGTAGCGGGCCAGGCGCGCACGCAGCCTGCGGTGGCGGCCGGGAGCTTCACCACGCTGGTGCTGGATCCCGCCGGAGCAACCCGGCCGCTCCAGGTGATCGCCGATGGCGGTGGCAGTACCGATGCACTGAAAGCGGAGATCCGTTTCTACAACCTTGCCGGTAGCTGCCCGCGGGCCAAGCTGGCAATGGTCGACAACGGCCCGGTGGTGTTCAATGCAGTGCCGGCAGGCAACGGCGTTGCCCGCGCCATCAATCCAGTCAAAGCACGCTTGGTCGCTGGTTGCGGCGCAAAGGACAGCGCGGCGTTTGAGTTGCCGGCTCTGCAGCCGGGGGATCGCTACAGCCTTTTCCTGACCGGCAACGCCGGCGCGCCGGTATTGCAGGGGCAACCCGGCAGTACCGATGCAGCAGGGCGCTGAACCATGCCCGCGCGCAGCATCTTTGGTGAAGACCACGCGTTGTTTCGCGAGCAGGTCAGGCGCTTCATCGCCGAACAGATCCTGCCGAACTACGCGCGTTGGGAACAGGACGGCATCACCCCGCGTGCGTTGTGGCGCGCGGCCGGCGACGCGGGCCTGCTCAACTGCCAGTTGCCTGAACCCTATGGCATGGGCGGTGACGTTGGCCACGCCGCCTGCGTGATCGAGGAACTGGCACGTGCCAATTGCCTGGGGATCGGTTTCTCCATCCATTCGGACATGGTGGCGCCGTATCTGCTGCAGTACGGCAGCCAACAGCTGCGTGACATCTGGTTGCCGGCCATGAGCCGCGGCACCGCCATCGGCGCCATCGCAATGACCGAGCCGGGCGCCGGCAGTGATCTCAAGGCGATCCGCAGCCGTGCTGAGTTGCGCGGTGACCACTACCTGCTCAATGGGCAAAAGACCTTCATCACCAATGGCGTCAATGCCGATGTGGTGGTGGTGGCTGCCACGGTTGCGCCGGAGCTGGGGGCGCGTGGACTGACATTGTTCTGCGTGGACATGCGTCTGCCTGGTGTCAGCAAAGGTCCGTCGATGGCCAAGATCGGGCAGCACGCGCAGGACACCGCCGAGCTGTTTTTCCAGGATGTGCAGGTGCCGCTGGACTGCCTGCTCGGCGAGGAGCAACGCGGCTTTGAGTACATGGGCGAGCAACTGGCCGGCGAACGCCTGGCCATTGCCCTGCGCGCGGCGGCCTCGGCCGAAGGCATGCTCGATGAAACGCTGGCATACGCGCGTCAACGCAAGGTGTTTGGTCGCCTGCTTGTTGATCACCAGAACACCCGCTTCGTCCTGGCTGATGCGGCGTCACAACTGGCCATGCTGCGCAGCTTCCTGGATCACTGCCTTGGCCTGCAGATGCAAGGCGTGCTGGATGCCAACACGGCGGCCATGGCCAAGCTCAACGCAACCGAAATACAGGGCCGTGTGCTGGATGCATTGCTGCAGTTGCACGGAGGCTACGGTTACAGCAGCGAGTACGGCATCGGCCGGGCCTGGGCAGATGCGCGTGCGCTGCGCATTTTCGGCGGCAGCAGCGAGATCCTGCGCGAAATCATCGGTCGTGCGCTGTAGCTGCTACAGCCGCCAGGCACGCCGCAGCGCTTCTGCTTGCGGCGTGTCCTGGGTAAGCCAGGGCTCCAGTGCGTAGACCAGCACATTGCCGGCACCGCTGTTGCGTGCCCACTGCAGCTGCTGTTGTACGCGTGCGAAATCGGCACTCTCGCCACGAAACTGGGTGCCGTCGCCCCCCGCCGTTGGCAGTTCGTGGAACAGCTCGACGATGGCATCGAACGCGACGCCGCGCTCTTTGAAAAAAGCCAGCAAGGGCGCCAATGCCAGGTGGTCGTCTTCACCGGCCACGCCGACGCCATCCTGGATCATCGGCCGCAAGGTGGTCGTGGCCAGCACGCTTTCCCACAGGCTGACCAGGCTGCCATCGGTGGCCAGCCTGCTGTAGTAGGTGGATATGGCGCAGTCGCCGCCGCGTGCCACTGCCGCCCGCTGCAAAGCCTGCAACCACTCCGCCAGCCATTGACGGCGTTGCGCGTCGGCCCAATGGTATTGCTCCAGCTCATATGGCACGTACCAGCCGGCGAAGCGTCGTTGGCGCGGCAGGGTGGATTGCTGCAACCACTCATGTGCGCGTTGCAGGCTTTCTTCAAAGAAGGCGCGAAGCGCTGTTTCATCGGCGCTGATTGCCTGCCACCAACGTTGCTCGAATGGCAAGCCGACACGAATGTTGATGCCTGCCTGGTCGGCTGCGTTGAACAGCATGCGGAAACTGGAATCGGACAATTGCCAATCACCTTCGGTGCCGCCGAGGATGCCGCTCCATTGCACGACCAGCTGCCGACAGCCCACGCGCCGGGCCAGGTTCAACGACCGTTGCCAGTCCGCGGCTGTCCAGTTTGTGTGGTCCAGCCAAGGCTGCAGGAATGTGCCGTCTACCTGTTCCGGAAGCGAGCACCCCGGCAGGCCGGCCAGGGCCGCCAGCGTTGGCGCCAACAACGCTGCCTGCAGCAAGCGGCGACGTCCAGGGGAGGTCGGCTTGGACAAAGGAGTTTCTATCATCGTGTGTATGATCGCAGGCTGGCGGGGACCATGACTACACAGTTCAGTGTTTCTTCCTGAACGTCAAGCCGGATTGGAGCGTCATGGGTGGTTTGATATGACTGATCAACAACTGTGGCAGATGAAACACAGGCGCCGAAAACGTGTGTTTGCGCGGCGGTGCGTCATCGATGTTGATCGCACATGTCACCTCCGCGTGAACGTGGTCCAGACACTATCGGGGATCTGCGGTGGCGCGAGTTCCAAGAGAAGCGGCGACGTGCAGGCAGGAAGTCACTCAAAGCCGATGGCGCCCGGGCTGATTGCCGCCATCGGCCGGATCGATACCGAACGGAATTGCCTCTGGTGGAAGTTCCCAAACCCTTCCCTGGCATGGGCCGGTCATGATGAGGTTCCCGTGTCGATGCATTACCGCGCCGATTGCGGCACCCGTCGCAGCCTGCTGACGTCATACCCCATCGCCTTGATGCGCTCCACCGCGCCCTGATAGTCCGCGTCCGAAACCTGCGGGGTGCGCGCCATGTACCAGACGTAATCGCGCTTGCTGCGGGCGACGATGGCCTGGCTGTAGCCCTCGTCCACCCAGGCGATGATGTATTCGGCCTGGATCGGCCAGATGAACTGCATGCCCCAGACTGCGCCATTGCCTTCGGCCTCGACCTTGCCGATGGGGTGCATGGTTTTCAGTGGCGCCTGGAAACTGCCCTTGCGGTAGGTGAAGGTGGTCTGGATACGTCCGTCGGGCCGCGGTGCATAGCTTTCAACCGCATCGAAGGCTTCTCGTTCCGGTCGCGACGGAATATGCGCGATCACATACCAGTCGCCCATGAAGCGCGGAACATCCACCGATGCTGGGCGCGGGATCGGACGCGTGTCCAGGTTGCTGCAGCCAGCGCCGAACAAGGCGATGGACAGCATCGACAGCAGCGGCAAGGTTCGCATGCGCGTGTCCTTTTCAGCGGGGACGGAACAGGTAGTGCGCCACCAGCCATTGCTGGCCGTCGTCGTAACCGAACAGCTCCGCGCAGGCCATCCAGAACATGCGCCAGCGCTGCCACCAGATACGTGCCGCGGCATCACTGCCGTAGGTCTGCGCCAGCAGCGGCATGAGCTGCTCGCGGGCGGCATCCTGGCGCTGCAGCCAATGGTTGGCGGTGCGTTGGTAGTGGCGGCCATCCAGCAGCCAGCGCTGCTGCAGCCGCATGTCACGCTGGAAATGCAGCAGGGTATCGGCAGCCGGCATCAGCCCGCCGGTGAAGAAATGACGCCCCATCCAGTTGTCCTCGCCCATCGTGTCGAACGGATACATATGCGTGCGATGGGCAAAGATATGCACGAACAAGGCGCCGTCCGGCTTCAGCCAGCGCGAGATGCGGCCAAGCAGGCGTTCGTAGTTGCGGATGTGCTCGAACATCTCCACCGATACACAGCGGTCGAACGTGGCGGCAGGCAGCTGCAGCTGGTTGACATCGATGGTCAGCACTTCGACGTTGTCCAGGCCGCGTGCCTTGCACTGGGCGAGGATGTGCTTGCGCTGGCTGTGTGAGTTGGAGACTGCGGTGATGCGCGCGCCGGCATAGCGTTCGGCCATCCACAGGGTCAGCGAGCCCCAGCCGCAGCCCAGTTCAAGGATGTGCTGGCCATTGGCGAGCCCGGCGCGTTGCCCGTACAGCTCCAGCATGGCGTCCTCGGCCTGATCCAGGGTCTCGGTGCCGGTATGGTAATAGCAGCTGCTGTACTTCAAGCGGTGGCCAAGGCAGGCCTGGAAGAACGCAGCAGGCACTTCGTAGTGCTGGCGGTTGGCAGCATCCACATGCAGGGCGAGTGGACTGCTGGACAGCTCGGCGATGCGCCGGCTGAACCGCTCCGATTGCGCTTGCAGGCCTTCCTCCGATTCCTCCTCCAGTCGCTGTGCGCACAGGCGGCGGATACCCCAGCGCAGTGCGGAATCCGGCAGCCAACCGCGCTCGGCCCAGCCGGTCAAACCGGGCTCGGCATGGATGGCGGAATCCAGTTGCGTGGCTGCGTTCATGGTGATTGCTCCTTGGCAGTGCGAGGAAACCAGGGGAAGAACATCGGGGTGCTGCGCTGGTAAGCGCGGTAATCCTCACCGCGGCTGCGTAACGCCTGCTTCTCGGTGAACGGCACGCCGCTCAGGTAGCGCAGGAACAGGTACATCAGCACCGGGCCGGTCCATGCCAGCCACCATAGTGGCGAGCCAATGGCCAGCAGCACGTAGGTGAACCAGTGCAGCCATTCGAAGAAATAGTTCGGATGCCGCGAGTAGCGCCACAGCCCCTGCCGACAGGTGCGGCCTTTGTTGGTTGGCGCTGCACGGAAGCGCGCAAGCTGACGATCGGCGATGGACTCGCCGAGCACGCTCAGCAGCCAGACCAAACCTGCTGCCATCACCCAGATGTAGCCATCGGTGCGCGGATTGCTGGCCACCGCGAGGAACGGCAGCGCGAACAGAACTATCAGCAACGCCTGCGCAATGAAGAAGCCGAAGATCTTGCCCTGATGGCTGTGCCAATGTTCGCACAGATACGTGTAGCGACCATCTTCGGACTCATGTCGCACGCGCTGCCATAGATGCAGGGCAAGCCGGCTTCCCCACAATCCGCCGAGCACGGCCAAGCTGATGCGCGGCAACGCTGCGCCGTCGCCCAGCCACGCGAGCATCAGCGCGGCGGCAGCCAGGCCCTTGGCCCAGAGCACATCGACGATGCCGATGTTGCGATGGCGGCGCTGCCAGGCCCAGCCACAGAGCATGATCGCCACGGCGTACAGCAGTACCCAGCCCAGATTGTTCATGTGCGAGCACCTGTTGGTTGCCCTTGTGTTGAACTGCGGCTCCAGCTGCGCGCGTTCGTGACCAGCAGCGTCAGTGCCACGCTCCAGCCGATGCCAAGCAACAGCAATCCATGCCAGGCGGGCCCGGCAAAATGCACGGCATCAAAGCCGCGTGCAGCGGATAGATAGGCCAGCGGTGCCAACAGCAGGCCGAAGGTTGCCGGCAGCAAGCTGTTCCGCTGCAGGAAGGCCAACGACGAGGTCAGTGTCATCGCGAACGCGGCCCACAGCGCCAAGATCCAGGGCGGCGGTGCCCAGCCGAACGGCGCTGCGGCGTAGGCGACACGACCGCTTCCTGCCGCAATCCCATCGACCAGCCAGGCGCACGCGAGTGCGAGCAGCAGCAGACGCAGCTCGGTCCGCGGCTGCGCGGCGCTGTAAAGCTGGCTGGCGATGTAGAGGGCGGAGGCCAGCAGCGCCGGCCATTGCAAACCCCGTCCGGCACCGGCCACGGCGCACAGCCAGACCAGTTGGTTGCCCAGCAGGTTGAGCAGGGTCCGGCGCATGTCAGCCGATCAGCCCGGCGTTGGCGGCGGGTTGATGACCGGGCCGGGCCAGCAACAGGTGTGAGACGCCGATCGAACGTTCAAGGAAGCCGCCCTCGCAGTACGCAAGGTAGAACTCCCAGAGCCGGCAGAAACGCGCGTCGAAGCCTTGTGCGTGCACTGCCGGCAGCTGTGCCATGAAGCGTTGGCGCCAGGCGCGCAGGGTCAAGGCATAGGAGTAGCCGAAGTCGTGCTGGGCCACCAGCTGCAGGTCGCTGGCTCGCGTCTTCGCCGCCAGGATCGCTGCAATCGAGGGGATGAAGCTGCCGGGGAATACGAAGCGCTTGATGTAGTCCACGCTGCGCCGGGCCTGCTCGTAGCGATGGTCTTCGATGGTGATCGCCTGCAGCAACGCAACCCCATCGGGCTTGAGCAGGCGCTGCAGGGTGGCCATGTAGGTGTCCAGGTATTCGGCGCCAATGGCCTCGATCATCTCGATCGAGACCAGCTTGTCGAACTGGCCTTCAAGATCACGGTAGTCCTGCATCAGCAGGGTGATCCGGTCCTGCAGCCCGGCCTCGCGCACGCGTTGCGCGGCCAGTGCGTGCTGTTCGGCCGAGATCGTGGTGGTGGTGACATGGCAGCCGTAGTGCCGCGCCGCGTGAACGGCGAAACCACCCCAGCCGGTGCCGATCTCGATCACGCGGTCGCCGGCCTGCAACTGCAGCTGCTGGCAGATGCGGTCCAGCTTGCGCTGTGAGGCCTGCTCAAGCGATGTGTTTTCGTCGGCAAACAGTGCGGAGGAATACATCAGGTCCGGCGACAGGAACAGCGCGAAGAAATCGTTGCCGAGGTCATAGTGCGCGGCGATGTTGCGGCGGCTGCCTTCGCGGCTGTTGCGCCGCAGCCGGTTCCAGCCACGCAGCAGCCAGCCACCAATACGCGCGGGGCCGCGTTCCATGCCATCGAGCAGGTCGCGGTTGCGCACCAGGATGCGCACCAGCGTGACCAGGTCATCGCAACGCCAGTCGCCGTTGATATAGCTCTCGCCAGCACCGACGCTGCCTTGTGCGGCAACCTTGCGATAGAACGCGGGATCATCAATGGTCACCGTGGCCTGCAGCTGCGCTGAAGCATCGCCGAGCACCACCTCGCCGAGCACGTCGTGCACACGCAGACAGCCCTCACGCAACGTTGCGAGTTCGGCCAGCAGCCGGCGCCGCAGCAGTGCATCCAGCGCACCGGGCTGTGGCAGGGCCACCGAGGAAGTCATCTGGTTCATCGCGTTTTCTCGGCGAGGGAAGGATGGTCATGGACCGGGTTGCGCTTGAGCCACAGCCGCAGTGCCTGCCAGTGGATGGCGGCGACCACCTGCAGCGTCATCAGCGGGTAGCAGGCCAGCACCCGCGCCAAGCCGGCGCCGTTGAGCGGGTGGCGCTGCATGGACTGGGTTGCATCGAACTGGCGCAGGCCTTCGCGCCATACCTGCATATGCACCTGCAGCTCGTCCTCGGGTGCGGTGAGGCGCCAGTCGTAGCGGCAATCCATCGCCATGAACGGCGAAACATGGAAGCACTTGTCGAACTGCCAGCGCAGCGCCCGGCTGTTGCTGAGCGCGGTTGCCGCGGGCAGTACATAGGCGTGGCGTTCTTTCCATGGCGTGTTGGTGATGTCCGCCACGATGCAGTCCAGGCTGACGCCATCGGCCCGGTAGCAGTAGTAGAAGCTGACCGGATTGAACACGTGGCCGGCAACGCGCAGATGGGTAAGCAGGCGCACCGGTCCGGCCGGCCGATGGCCAAGCACGGTTGCAGCGTGGTCTTTCACCGCATCGGCCAGCGGCCGCGCCGGATCGCCGAAATAGTCGCTGCGGCGGAATTCGGCCAGGTTGCGACGGTTCACCGACCACAACCAGCGCCCGGCAAATACCTGCTCCAGTTCGTCCAGGTCCAGCAGCAGCTGGGCGATCGGATAGCGGAACGCATGTGGATGCGGCAGATGGCGGCGATGCACCACATGGCCGAGGTAGATCGCACTTCCGGTCATGCGGTCGCCTCCTGCTGCGGCAGCCAGAAGGTGCTTGGCCTGCGCGCAGTCAACGCATCCACCACGCGGCGGGCACTGCGTATGCCGTCTTCGTGGAAGCCCCAGCCCCAGTACGCGCCGGCGAACCAGGTGTGGCGCTGGCCCTGGATATCGGCCCAGCGCTGTTGTGCCGCCACGGCGGCGTGGTCGTGCACCGGGTGCGCGTAGCGCATGCGGCGCAGCACCTTGGCCGGATCGATCCGAGCGCTGTCGTTGAGCGTCACCACCAGCGGCGTATCGCCTGGAAGTCCCTGCAGCAGGTTCATGCAGTAGCTGACCGTGCATGGTGCCTCGATTGCTTTCGGCACGTGCGCGTTCCAGGCCGCCCACGCCTTGCGCCTGCGTGGCAGCAGGGAGGCATCGGTATGCAACACCACTTCGTTGTGCTGGTAGTTGATGGCGCCCAGTATCTGCTGCTCAAGCGGGTCCGCGTCATCGAGCAGGCGCAAGGCCTGGTCGCTGTGGCAGGCCATGATCACTTCATCGAAGCCTTCAACGCCTGCGGAGCTGTGGACCCACGCCCCGTCCGCTTCGCGCTCAACCTTCCAGACCGCGCATTCAAGCCGTTCGCGCACCTGCCAGCGTGCCCGCAGGGCGTCGATATAGCGCGCAGAGCCGCCTTTCACCACGCGCCATTGTGGACGCCCGCTGATCTGCAGCATCTGGTGGTTGGCCATGAACTGGACCAGGTAGCGCGCCGGGAAATCGCGCACGGTGGCGGTCGGCGAAGACCACAGCGCCGATGCCATCGGCAGCAGGTGTTCCTCGACGAAGGCTTCGCCGTAGCGCTGGCTGCGCAGGTATTCGCCCAGCGTGGGGCCGGCACCGCCATCCAGCAGCGCCGGTGCATCACGGTAGAAGCGGCGCAGGTCACGCAACATGCCCCAGAAGCGTGGCGACAGCAGGTTGCGACGCTGGCAGAACAGGCCATCGAGCGAGGTCGCGTTGTACTCCACGCCGCTGCGCTCGCTGTGCATGGAGAAGCTCATCGTGGTCGGCTGCGATTCCACCCCAAGCTCATCGAACAGCGCGCTCAGCAGCGGGTAGTGCTGCGGGTTGAAGACGATGAAGCCGGTATCCACGGCCATCGGTATCCCGTCCACCTGCAGCGCATGGGTATGGGTGTGGCCGCCGAGGTAGTCATTGGCCTCGAACAAGGTGACTTCATGGGCGCCATCCAGCCACCAGGCGCTGGCCAGCCCGGCAATTCCCGAACCAATGACGGCGATACGCATGTCAGTTCCTCGCCTTGGCCAGCACCCAGGCCGGGATTGGCTTGAGCTCCTTGACCAGGCCCAGCATCGCCATCAACCGCAGGCCATACCAGGTCAGGTCGATCTCCCACCAGCGGAATCCCTGGCGCACCGTGCCGGGGAAGAAATGGTGGTTGTTGTGCCAGCCCTCACCGAAGGTGAGCAGCGCCAGCCAGAAATTGTTGCGGCTGTCATCGCGGGTGTCGAAGCGACGGCGACCGAAGCGGTGGGCCAGTGAATTGATGGTGACGGTGGCGTGGAACAAGACCACGGTGGAGATGAAGAATCCCCAGACCAGCAATTGCATGCCGGAGGTCTGCAGGGCCGGTGCCCAGCGTTCAAGCGCCGCGCCCAGTGCGTACAGGGTGGCGGCGAGCAGCAGCGGAACCACGGTGTCGAAGCGGTCCAGCCAGCGCAGCTCCGGGAAGCGGGCCAGATCCGGCACGCGCTGCAGGTCGGTGGCGAAGGCTTCGCGGGTCAGGAACCAACCGACATGGCTGCGCCAGAAGCCTTTCTGCTGCGGAGAATGTGGGTCCAGCGGCTGGTCGGCGTGGCGATGGTGATGCCGGTGATGCGCCGCCCACCACAGCGGCCCGCGCTGCACGCTGGAGGCGCCGACAAAGGCGAACAGGAACTGCACCGCGCGCGATGTCTGGAAGGTGCGATGGGAAAAATAGCGGTGATAGAACGCGGTGATCGCGAACATCCGCACGGCATACAGGGCCAGCGCGATGCCAGCCGCCGTCGACGACACACCCACCCAGATCACCCCCAGGCAGCCGATGTGCAGCAGCGCGAAGGGCAGGGCGCGCATCCAATCGATGCGATCGCCCGCCTGCGTCTCGCCAACGACATCAGCGCTACCGGCGGTGTCGAACCAGCGCTGGATCGTACGCAGCAGGGCCACACGGCGGCGGGGAAGGGGCGCTGCGGATGCCATGGCGCGTATCTCGAGAGGTTTCCTACCCTTCTCTACGGCGCGCGGCGGTGATTGGATGCAGCGTAATGAAGATTTCATCAGGATCAGCCACGCGTGGCGGCACAGCGCGGCACCAGCGCCTGCTGCAGCTCGGCCTGCCATTGCGCCTGCGGACGCTCCACTGCCTTCTGTGCGAAGCGCACCGTCACCACCGGGTAGTCACCGCGGGCATCGCGCAGGTTGCTGGTGCCGTGGAATTCCAGCAGCCGCCGATCAGCGTCGGCATAGACCAGCGCCAGACGCGGCGCGACCACCCCGTACCAGGCATCCAGCTGCACCTGGATGGACTGGGCATCCAGCCCCTGCCAGCGGACGGCGCCGACACGCTGCACCTGCACCGGGTAGTAGCGCTGGCGGCTGGGGACCAGGAACTGCAGGCTGAGCCGCTCGCCCTGCATCAATTGCTGCCAGTGCGCGCGCACGGCGGCGTCGAACCCGGCGTCGATCACCGCATCGGCCGGAAGCGGAAGCCGCTGCGCCCGCGTTTTCGCCGCCGCGTCCTCTTTCCAGTTCAGTTGTACGACGCCTGCCGTCGCTGCAACGCTGGCGGCCTGGCCACTACGGCGATCCTCCCAGCGGTAGCTGGGGGCCTGGGCGGAACCGTTGACCTGCATGTGCTTGCGCGCGAAGGGCTGGCCGTTGGGGCACAGGTAGTGCACCCAGCGCTCGGCTGCGTCCCCGGCGCCGCGTTGCCAATGTACTTCGCGGTAGGCCACTGCCCCGTCGCGGGTCGTGGCAACGCCTTCACCGCGCAGCAACGGCGCTGCCGACGCCATGCAGGGCAGGAACAACAATAAGCAGACCATGCGCATGGGGGCATCCCGGAATGAGCTCTCCCTGCCTACGGGCGAGGCCAGCCGCTGGATGCAGGCACGGCGGTGCATCCAAACGCCGCCACCGCGCGTAGGAAGGACAACACATTCACTGCAGCCCTGCCCACGCAGATGTACCCTGATCCCCGCAACCTCCCTTCCCCCTTAGACACCGCCCGGATCGTGTCCAGTTCACAGCAGCTGAGCAAAGAGCCAATGAACTGGGCCGGTGACATGGACGGTGTGGCGCGGCTGCGTGATCGCGACTGCTTCATGCGCATCTACGACCACTTCATGCCGCGCCTGTGCGTCTACCTGCGCGGCCTGGGTGCCCCGGAGGCGGTAGCCGAGGAGCTGGCGCAGGAATGCCTGCTGCGCTTGTGGCTGCGGGCCGCGGAGTTCGATCCGGCACAGGGCGCGCTGAGTACCTGGCTGTACCGCATCGCGCGCAACCTGCACATCGATCGTGTCCGCCACGAGCGCAGTTGGACGCTGGTGCAGGCGGCGGTGGAGAACGCGGCCACGGCCGATGTGCTTGATCGCAGCAGCGCCGAACAGTTCGCCGATCATGCGAGGTTGCGCCAGCGCATCAACGAGTTGTCGGCGGTGCAGGCGCGGCTGGTGCGGATGTCCTACTTCGAAGCAAAGAGCCACGGCGAGATCGCGCAGGCGTTGGGAATGCCCTTGGGTACGGTCAAATCACATCTGCGGCGGGCCTTCCTGTTGCTGCAGTCGAAGGTCGGGGGGGCGTCATGAACCCGCACCACCACCTGCATGAATCCACCTTGATGAGTTACGCCGCCGGCGCACTGCAGGCGCCGTTGAGCATTGTTGCCGGTACCCACCTTGAGCAGTGCCCGCACTGCCGTCAGCGTCTGCGTGATGCCGAGGCGGTCGGCTCGGCATTGCTGGAACAGACCCAGCCGGTGCTCGACGATACGCGGCGCGAAACGCTGCGCGCCGCCATGCTGGCGCGGCTGATGGACGCGGGCACGGTAGCGATGCCGCCACCGGCGCGGTCGGCACCACCGGAGCGGCCGCAGGCCGACCCGGAGTACTTGCCGGCGTCACTGCATCCTTACTTCGGTGACTCACTGGCCAGCTTGCGTTGGCGTTGGATGGCGCCGGGTGTGCATTGCATCCGTGCACGGCAGATGCCGTCGCTGATCATGTTGAAGATCGCGCCGGGCAAATGCCTGCCCATGCACAGCCATGGCCGCAGTGAACTCACCCAGGTCTTGCGTGGTTCGTACAACGACGCGCTGGGGCTGTTCGCTCCCGGCGATGTGGCGGACCTGGATGCCGAGGTGGAACACCAGCCGGTGACCGCGCCGGGTGTGCCGTGCATCTGTGTTTCGGCACTGGATGCACCGCTGGTATTCAGTGGCTGGCTGGCACGCAAGGTGCAGCGCTTCGTCAAACTCTAGCTCGTACGGAGGGGCCAATGGTGAACGATGGCGGGCGCCTGAAGATCGTGTTGACCGGAGCCAGTGGGCTGGTTGGTCAAGGCGTCGCGTTGGCCTGCGCGGGCTCCGTGCATGTAAGGCGCACGGTCGCGTTGGTGCGACACGCCGGCGGCCTGGTCACGGCAACCGAGGAGTTGGTGCTGGAGGATTTCCTGCAGGCCCATCGTCGCCAGGCTGACCTGGTGGGCTTCGATGCCTGCTTCTATTGCGCCGGCGCCCCGCCCTTGGGCACAGCGGAAGACGCGTACCGGCGGGTCACGCTGGACACCACACTGGCTGTTGCGCAGACCTGGTTCGCAGCCAATCCACAAGGAATGTTCCTGTATGTATCGGGTGCGCACGCCAATCCAGAAAGCCACTTGATGCCGCTGCGCATCAAGGGCGAAACGGAGCTGGCACTGGCCCGGCTGACGGGACGTACGGTGATGCTGCGGCCGGGTGGCGTACGGCCGGTCGCTGGCACCGGCAGCCGGCATGCGCTGTTGAAGCCGCTGTATGTGGTTGGTGGACCAATGATGCAGCTGGCAACAGCTGCCCTGCCGTCGGTGTTCACCAGCAACCTGGTTCTCGGTCGCGCGATGATCGCGTTGGCGCGCATGCGTGATCCACCCGCCGAGGTGGAATGCTCGCAGATCAATCAGCTCGGGGATGCCGACGCAGCCTAGGCCTGCTGCGGCAGCACGCCGACGCACGGGCTTTGCCGTTTACAGCAGCCCGGGATTTGCCTGCCAGACCGCGTAGTTGAGCACGCTGGCAAAGCCCACCCACGCAAGATAGGGCAGCAACATGCAGGCCGCGACCTTGTGGATACGCCAGAACGCAATCAGCGTGGCGACGATCAACACCAGTAGTAACAGGATGTCGGCAAAGGCCAGCGCACCCTGCTTCCAGCCGAAGAACAGCCAGCTCCACAGCGTGTTGAGGCCGAGCTGCAGCAGGTACAGCGTCAGGGCCGGTGTCGCCGCACGCCAGCCGCGCTCTCGCCAGACAAGGAATGCCGCCAGCGCCATCAGCGCATACAAGGCGGTCCACACCGGCCCGAACAGGCTCGCCGGTGGCGCCCATGCGGGTAGTACAAGGTCGGCGTAGAAGCTGGCGGCGGAGATGGAGGCCCGCGCACCGAGCGCTGCGGCGAGGAAGGTGACCAGGAACCAGCCAGAGAAGCCAAGGAGCTGTCTAGGTATCTGCATGGCGCTTGCTCGTCCTTTCCGGCGTGATCAGATGTCGCTTGTACGTAACAGTGCAGGGTTTGGATGCAGTGACGACAGCCAAGGATGCTGATCGGTGCCTGGATCACCGTGGCAGGCTGATCCGCCTGCCTTGCATCCTGGCCTGAATCGGGACGGTTTTCAGGACGCGCACGGCTGCATGTGGCAGCCGTGGCGCCCCGGCAGTGGTTACTGCTTGTCGATCGCGGAGATCCGCGTCTTGCCGATTCTCCTGCCTTCCAGGTCAATCACCTGCAGGCGCCAGCCAGTCGACTCAACGGTATCGCCAGCCACCGGCAGCCGCTCCAGCGCATGCAGGAACAAGCCGGACAGGCTGACATACATCGGGCTTCGTTCCAGCGTGATGCCGGTGATGCGCTCCACGTCTTCGATCGACATGGACGCGTCGACGATCCAGCTGCCGTCCACCTGTTCGGCGCCGAAGTCGGCGTCGCGGGTATCGGCAAGATCGCCTGCAATCGCCGCCAGCAGATCGTTGGCGGTGACCAGGCCCTGCACGCTGCCGTATTCGTCGACCACCACCGCCAATGGAATTGGATGCTGCTTGATCCGCTCCAGCGCCCGCAGCGCGGTCGCGCCTTCCGGCAGGGTCAGCGGCTCGCGCAGGTAGTCGGCCAACACCAAGGGCTTGCCGGCGAGCACGCCCGCCAGCAGGTCGCGGCTCTGCACTACGCCTTGCAGGTTATCCAGCTCGCCATCGGCCACCAGCAGGCGGGTATGCGGCGAGGCCATCAGCTGCGCGGTGGTGTGCTCCGGGCCCTTGCCCAGATCGATCCATTGGATATCGGCACGCACCGTCATCACGCTTGCGACCGAGCGGTCGGCCAGGGCCAGCACGCCGCGGATCATGTCATGCTCGGATGCGGCAAGACCAGATGGCAGCTGATCCGCTGGCTCGTGGCTCTCACCGGCAACGGCCTGCGTCGGGCGTGAGCCCAGCAGCTTGAGCACCGCGTTGGAGGTGCGCTGCCGGAAGGACAGATTCTGTGCGTGCTTTTCGCGGTTGAACTGCGTCCACTGGTTGAAGCCCTCGATCAGGATCGAGAAGGCGATGGCTGCGTACAGATAGCCCTTGGGAATCTTGAAGCCCAGGCCTTCGGCCACCAGGCTGAAGCCGATCATCAACAGGAAGCCAAGGCACAGGATCACCACCGTCGGATGACGGTTGACGAAACTGGTCAGCGGTTTGCTGGCCAGCATCATCACGGCCATCGCGATGGTCACCGCGGCGAACATCACGCCGAGGTTGTCGACCATGCCGACCGCGGTGATCACCGAGTCCAGCGAGAACACCGCATCGAGGATGACGATCTGCGTCACCACCAGGCCGAAGCTGGCGTACACCTTGTTGTCGCCGGCTTCATGCGATCGCCCTTCAAGCCGCTCGTGCAGTTCCATCGTCGCCTTGAACAACAGGAACAGGCCGCCGACCAGCAGGATCAGGTCGCGGCCGGAGAACGCGTGGTCGAATACGGAGAACAGCGGCGTGGTGAGCCGCATGATCCAGGACAGCGTGGCCAGCAGGCCCAGTCGCATCAACAGCGCCAGGCTCAAGCCGATGAGGCGGGCCTTGTCACGCTGGTGGGGAGGAAGCTTGTCCGCAAGGATCGCGATGAAGACGAGGTTGTCGATGCCGAGGATGATTTCGAGAACGACAAGTGTAGAAAGACCCATCCAGATTGTTGGGTCGGATAACCATTCCATGCAGTGTTGGGGTAGCGGAGGAACCCCGATCATCGCACGCGCGAACAGCTTGCTTCCTTTTTTGGGCGAAGCCGCTGTTTTTGTTCACTTTCCTGTTCATGGAGTCGTTGTTGCATCCCGCCGATGTGGCCGCGCGCGCGGAGTTGGTGAAGCGTGGCGACTGCGGACTGAGCGGTATGGCACCGCAGGCTCGGCCGGGAAACCTCCCCTCTGGCATGCAATCACAGGCTTTCTGCCACCGGGAATCCATGCATCGCGGCTTGAACGCTGCCATTGCCATTGCCAGGCGATGAAATGCTGCTGTCATCTCCGCGCGCCACCATCTGCCGCTTTATCGGCGGCGGGACCTTGGGTTGTCGTGAAAAGCGCCAGGATCTGGGAGCAGGGCTATGAGCTGCGCCGACGCTTGCTGCGGGGATTCTTCCTGCGCCGTGGCTCCCACGCCGATGATGCCGAGGATCTGGCGCAGGAGGTCTACCTGCGGCTGCTGCGTCGCAGTGACGACGATGCCGAGGCCATCGCCAATCCGGAGGGCTATCTCTTTGCGGTCGCCGCCAACCTTGCCCGCGAGCACGCGCGCACGCAATCCGCGCGTCCACCGCTGGACGATGTCGATCTGCTTGCCGAGGTGCTGAAGAGCGAGGAAGACATCGAGGGCGAGTTCGAGCAGGTGCAGCGTTGGAGTGATATCCGCGGCGCTATCGCGCGCTTGCCTGCCACCACCCGCCGGGTGATGGAGCTGCATTATCGCGAAGGCGTGGAATGCCTGCAGATCAGCGCGCAGCTTGATGTGTCCGTGCACATGGTGCGCAAGCATATAGGCAAGGGGCTGGAAGCCTGCCGGCAGGCGCTTGGCACCAGGGAGGGTGCATGAACTCGAATACCACCGATTGCATGGATGGAAGTGTTGCCGAGCAGGGCGTGCAGTGGTTCCTGATCAACCGCGACGGGGCGCTGAGCGACGTACAGCGGCGCGCATTCCTGGCCTGGCTGCGGCGTTCACCGGAGCATGTGCGTGCCTATCTGCGTGCGCTCGATCTGCACCGGCAGGTAGGCGAGGCGATGCCGGCAGCATCGTCCGACCTGCTCGAAGGCATGCTGATGGAGGCGGGCGCACGTCGACCGACGGCCAAGGTGGTGCCCTTGTTTGCCAGAAACGCCGCCAGCAACGCGGTTCCAGCGCGGCGCGGACGGCGCCGCTGGGCTGCCTTGGCCGCGGCTGCCTGCCTGGTGCTGGTGCTGGGGGCGTCGTTGTCACGGCTATGGCCGCAGGAGCAGGTGTTGGCGGCAGGCCACGGTGAACTGCGCGAACTGGTGCTGGCAGATCGCACCCAGGTGCGGTTGAACGCGGACAGCGCCATCCGTGTGCGCATGGGCTGGCTGGATAGACGGGTGGAACTGCTGCGCGGTGAAGCCAGTTTCGATGTGGCACCGGACCGACGCGCATTCGAGGTGCAGGTGGGCGAGCTGCGGGTGCGCGATATCGGCACCGTGTTCGATGTGTCGCGACGGCTGCAGAACACCCGCATCGGCGTGGTTTCCGGCGAAGTCGAGGTCTGGCGGGGTGACTCGGATCAGCAGCGTCTTGCCCGGCTGGTCGCGGGCCGCGTGGTGCTGGTGGACAACGATACCGGTGCGGTGCAGCCCTTGGACATGCCTGCATCGATGCTGCTGGATTGGCAGCATCGCAAGGTCTCCTTCCTGGACGAACGTCTGGATGAGGTTGCGGCAGCATTCAATCGCCATAACCGGGTGCAGGTCGTGATCGAGGACGACACAGCAGCGGCCATGCGCCTGTCCGGCAGCCTGGATGCGGACCGTATCGTGGCGCTGCAGGCATTCCTTGCCCGCGACCCGCGCTTCAAGGTGCAGCGCCGTGGTGACACCGTGCATGTCCATAGCCGCTGAAGGCAGCGCGTTGGGCCTGTAAGAAAAAATTCATCGAATCAGCGTTCTCCACTTCGCCGCAGCACCGCTCTTACTAGGGGAAGCCGACGTCACCTGCCGACGCGGCACATGCAATCTCCCTCCCTAGGAACCGTGATGCGGAAGAAGCTCTACCTGTCGGTCGTACTTGCACTATCCCCCTGCATTGCCGTGCCGGCACTCGCTGCCACGGATGGACTGGACGCGAAAGTGACGACCGCGATCCCGGCGCAATCGCTGGGTCATGCGTTGGAGCAGTTGTCACGCAGTGCCGGCGTGCAGTTCCTCTACTCGCCCACCGGCGCGCCGCGCATGGCAGCGGCGGTGCCGAGCGGCGCCACCGTCAAACAGGCGCTGGAGGTGCTGCTGGCTGGCAGCGGGTTGAGCTACAGCGTGGTGGACGGCAACGTCATCGCCATCGATCCAGCGCCCGCCAAGCCAGCCGCTGCGCAACCCGCGCCAGCGGTGCCACGTGCCGCAGAGGCGGCCGCCGCGCCTACCCTGGGGACGGTGACGGTGATTGCCGCACATGAGGTCATCGACCAGAAGAAGCAGTCGCCGGTGATCAAGGATTCGGTGATCTATGACGAGATGGACAGTTATGGCGACGAGACCCTGGCCGAGAGCCTGATGGCCGCGCCGGGCCTGAGCGCGGTGGAGGACGCCGGTGAGCCGCGTTACGTCACTGTGCGTGGCGTGCAGGCCAACCTCAACTACACCACCATCGATGGCATCGCCATTGCCAGCGTAGGCGGCAGCGGCTCCGGCGAGCGGATGAACAACCTGCAGCTGATTCCCAGCGACATCGGTACCCGCACCGATATCTACAAGAGCTTCAGTGCCGAGCAGGCACCGGATGCCATTGGTGGCGTGATCGACATCATCAGCCGCAGCGCGTTTGATCGCTCCGGGCAGTATGTATTCGCCGACGTGGCGGGTATCTACTCAACCGCCGAGACCGATGTCGGCCGCAGTGCCGGCGGTGACCACAAGACACTTGGGCACTTTGGCAAGAGCGCCAAGATGGTGTTCTCCAACCAGTTCGGCGCTGACCAGCAGTTCGGCATCGTCGCGGTGGCCCGCTATGAGCAGCGTTCGCGCAACAGCATCAAGCGCTGGGTCGAGTCCAACTACTACTTCAACGACGCGGGCAAGTACCTGACCGATGGCACCACCGCGCCCACCGAGGCGGCAGGTTGGAACGGCCTGCGTGCACCGGGCAACTTCAGTACCGGCACCTATACCAACTTCATCACCAACTTCGGTGGCTCGGCCAAGCTGGAATGGAAGCCAAGCGACGATCCCTTCTACGCGTCGTTGTTGCTGTACTCGTACCGTTTCTACGAGAACTCGACGATGAACAAGACCGATCTGTATTCCAACGCGAAGTTCGCGATACGTGATCAGACCGCCGATGGCGGCACCACCCAGATCAACAGCATCTACATCAAGAATCGCCACGATCGCTGGGACCGCAACAACCGCGGCGCGATCGCCAACTTCAACTGGGACATCGGTGCGCTGACCAGGCTGACCCTGCGCGGCGGCCACACCGAGGAGACCTTTGACAATACCCAGGTCTATTGGGGCGTGCGCGCCTACCCGAGCAATCTGTTCGTGGACTACGCCAATGACAAGCACGGCTTTCCGAACGCCGTGGGTGTGTCCGACCCGAGCCTGCTGACCAGTTCCAGCTTCAAGCTCAATCCAGCCCAGGCCTATATCTCGCCACGCGACGCGAAGGAGACCATCGACAACCTGCGCCTGGATTTCAGCCACAACATCGATGCCGATGCGCGCGGCTTCGGGCTTGCCGCAGGTGCCGAGTACCGCCACCTCAACATCTGGCAGGACATCGATTTCAACTACTACAAGACCAGCGCGACCTTGAATGACTACCTGTATCCGGGTTCGACGCTGCTCGGCTCGGTGCCGGGCTTTCCGCTGATCGACAACAGCAAGGTCACCGAAGAGCTGCTGCCGACGCTGGGCAACAACAACGCGGCCTATCCGAACGCGAACTTCACCAGCGACTACAAGTACGTCGAGGACATCGCCAATGCCTATGTGTCCACCCACTATGCATGGGATCGGCTGCTGCTGATCGGCGGCCTGCGCTACGACCACACCCGCTTCGATGCGTTCAGCCCGTATAGCAACAACGGCGGCAGCACCTATACCGCCGATTTCCTGAAGACCAGCGGCGGCTACAGCGACCTGCTGCCTTCGCTGAACGCCAGTTTCAAGCTCAGCGAGAACCAGCGCCTGCGTTTCTCGGCGAGCCGCACACTGGGCCGCCCGACCCCAAGCAACATCGCCCAGGCCACCAACAGCAGCTGTGCGGACGATGACGATGGCCGGGGCTATTGCACGATCAAGCAGGGCAATGCCGGGCTCGATCCGCGCCGCTCGACGAATCTGGACCTGGCCTGGGAGAAGTACTTCAACGGCAACAACGGCATCGTTTCGGTTGCCCTGTTCGACAAGGTGATCAAGGACGACATCTATACCTTGACCACCTTCGAGAACGTTGGCGACACCACCTACAGGGTTACCCAGCCGATGAACACCGACGAGTCGCGGCTGCGTGGCGTCGAGTTCGCCATCGCCAACCGCAACCTGCGTTGGGGGCGTCACCGCTTCGACATGTTCTTCAATGCCACCGGCCTGGACGGTCAGACCAACTACAGGATCAGTGACGGTACATCGCGGCGCCTTGATCGCCTGTTGTACCAACCGGACTGGTCGCTCAATGGCTCGGCGATCTGGCGCATGCCGTGGAACAGCGCCCAGCTGCGGGTTTCCGGCAACTACCGCAGCCGCATGCTGGTCGACTTCGGTGATACCGAATGGCTCGATTCCTACTACGACCCGTACATGACCTTCAACCTGGCTTTCAGCCACAAGATCAGCAAGCACGTCACGCTGAAGTACGAGGCCAAGAACCTGTTCAACATGCAGCCGACCTACAGCACCGGTCCGAACGGGCGCTTCCGTACCGAGATCGATGACTACGGCCGCTTCTATTACTTCCACATCATCTACAACTGAGGACGCGGCCCGTGGACAACTTCAATCGCAGGCGTTTCCTCGCGCTGTCAGGCCTGTCGGCGTTTGGTGCGTGGATGGGCACCGCATCGCTGGCCGCACGGGCCGACGCCAGCGCGCTGAATCCGCGCAACCTGCTGGCATCGCCGCGCTTTGCCAGCACGCCGTTCACGCTCGGGGTGGCGTCCGGCGACCCCAGCCCGGATGGCATGGTGTTGTGGACGCGGCTGGCGACCGAACCCTTGGTATTCGGCGGTGGCATCACGCCGCGGCCGATCCCCGTGCAATGGCAGCTCGCTGCCGATAATGGCTTCCGTCGCGTGTTGCGGCAGGGCTCGGCACTTGCGCATCCCGAGCTCGGTCATGCCTTGCATGTGGAGCTGCAAGGGTTGGAGCCTGGTCGACCGTATTGGTACCGCTTCACTGTTGGCGGCCATGAAAGCGCGGTAGGCCGCACCTGCACCCTGCCTGCGGCAGCGGCGCAGGTGGACAGGGTCCGCTTCGCGGTAGCCGGTTGCCAGCACTTCGAGGAAGGGCATTTCACCGGCTGGCGCTGCATCGCCGAGGAGCCGCTGGATTTCGTCTTCCACTATGGCGACTACATCTACGAGGGTGAGAGCCAGCCTGGCGTGCGGCGGATGAATGGTCAGCCTTTCACCAACCTGCGCAACCACGTTGGGCCGCAGATCTACACGCTGGATGACTATCGGCGGCGCTATGCGCAGTACAAGAGTGATGCCGACCTGCAGGCCGCGCACGCCGCCGCACCGTGGTTCGTGACCTTCGACGACCACGAGGTGGACAACAACTGGGCGGGCGCGGAGGACCAGGATGGAACCCCGAGCGAAGTGTTCCTGCTGCGGCGCGCACAGGCGTTCCAGGCGTACTACGAGAACATGCCGCTGCGCCGTTCTACATTTCCGGTCAACGGGCATATGCAGCTGTATCGGCGTGCGCGCTACGGCAACCTGATGGACCTGCACCTGCTTGATACCCGCCAATACCGCAGCAAGCAGGTGGACATGGCTGCGCGCGAGCAGGTCGAGTCGCCGGCACGCAGCATCGTCGGTGCGCAGCAGGAGCGCTGGTTGTTCGATGGGCTGGCGGATGCGGCGCCACGTTGGCATACCATCGCCCACCAGGTTTCGCTGGGCAATTACGCGCGCGAGAAGGATGGACAGGTGGTGTCATCGGATGACCAATGGTCCGGCTACCTGGACAGCCGCCGGCGGCTGCTCGGCCATATCCAGACGCTGGGCTTCAACAATGTGGTTACCGCATGTGGGGACGCGCACCGGCACTACGCCAGTGACCTGGTGCAGGACAACGCCGATTCCGGGGTGATCTCCAGCGAATTCCTGGCCACGTCGATCAGCTCCGGCGCCGATGGCCAGGGCGTCGATGCGATGGCGCGCAGTACGCTGCAGCACAGCCCGCACCTGAAGGCCACCACCGACAAACGCGGCTATGTGCTGTGCGACGTGACCCGCGACGCCTGGGTGGGCGACATGAAGACGCTCGACCAGGTCATGCAGCCCGGCGGCAAGCTGGAGAGCTGGAAGCGCTATGCGGTGGCGCATGGTCGGCCGGGCTTGCAGGAGGCCTGAGAGCACCGTCATCCGCTGAAACTCACGGATCATCTCGCTGCCAGCAATGCGGGCGTGATGTGGGAAGCCGTGGTTCCAGCGGGTGGTCCGTTCCTGTGCGCCAGGACTCCCTATCGTCACCGTGTCGCTGATAGGCTACGGCGGCGACCACAGGAGCAGGCCATGAGAATTTCACGCACGGCGATTTTCAGCGGATTACTGGCTGCAGGTTCTTTCGCAGCGCAGGCGCAGGCGGCACAGCTCGATGCGCAGTTGCGGGCAGCGGCGACGGCCCAGCAGCCAGCAGTGATCGAGACACTGCGCGAACTGGTGCTGATGGAATCCGGTTCTACGGATCATGAGGGGGTCGGCAAGGTGATGGCCTATCTCGACAAGCGGCTGCAGTCGCTGGATGCGAAGGTGGAGCGGGTTCCGTCGGCAACCGGCGGCCCGGATCTGGTACGCGGCACCTTCAACGGCACTGGCAAGTTGAAGGTGATGTTGATCGCCCACGCCGATACCGTCTACGACCGCGGCATCCTCGAGAAGGAACCGTTCCACCAGAAAGGCAACCTGTTGTACGGCCCGGGTATTGCCGATGACAAGGGTGGCATCGCGGTGATCCTGCATTCGCTGGCCTTGCTCAAGGCGCGCGGGTGGAACGATTACGCGACGGTCACCGTGTTGTTCAATCCGGACGAAGAGATCGGCTCGCCGGGCTCAGGTGAAAGCATTGCCAAGCTGGCCGACGAGCACGACGTGGTGCTGTCCTTCGAGCCATCGGCGGCCAAGGCAGTGATCGAAAGCGAAGGCGTGCTGCTCAGTGCTGCCGGCACTTCGCAGGTGCGGATGACGGTGCAGGGCCTGTCCGCACACGCAGGTGCGGCGCCGGAACAGGGCCGCAACGCACTCGTCGAACTGGCCCACCAGATCATCCAGACCAAGGATGTGGCCGTCGGGGTGCCGGGTGCGCAGCTCAACTGGACGACGGCCAATGCCGGCACGGCGCGCAACCAGATTCCGGAACGCGCCGAAGTCGGCGGCGATGCGCGGGTGATGCAGGCCGACAGCAATGCCAATCTGCTGGCGGCGCTGCAGGCCAAGGTCAAGGAGAGCCACGTGGTGCCGGATACCACCACCACGGTGACGCTGGAGCCGCTGCGCCCGATCTACGTTGCCGGTGAGCGTGGTCGAGCGTTGGCGGACCTGGCGCAGGAGATCTATGCCGAACTGGACGGGCGCAAGCTGCTGATGCATCCCACCACCAACGGCGGCACCGACGCAGGGTTTGCCGGCCGCTCCGGTCATGCCGCGGTGCTGGAAGGCCTTGGACTCGCAGGCTGGGGGTATCACGCACGCAATGAATTCATCGAGATCGACTCGATCCCGCCACGCCTGTACCTGGCATCGCGGATGTTGATCGAGCTTGCCAAGCGCGCGCCGAACTGAGTTCTCGGCGCGTCAGTTGGCCTTATGCAGAGCAAACCGGCAAACCGGGGTCAGAGTGGGGTTTCGACACGAAACCCCACTCTGACCCCGGTTTGCTCTCACAGGCTCAGCTCGAACACAGGGGGTTCAGTGCGCGGCAGTGTAGATGTCCTGCAGCACGGCTTTCTCAAGCTCCAGCTCACTGAGCAGGTTCTTGACGATATCGCCAAGGCTGAGGATGCCGACCAGCTTCGAACCTTCGGTCACCATCAGGTGGCGGTGGCGCGAGTAGGTCATCAATGCCATGGCCTGCTTGAGGCTTGCCTCGGGTGCGATACCTTCCAATCCGGTGGAGGGAAGGGTGGAGATCACACGGCGTCCTGCCTGTGGGCCATCATCGGCCAGGGTGCGCACGATGTCTTTCTCGGAAATGATGTTTACCGGTGCGTCGTCTTTCATCACCACCAGCGCGGCGATCTTGTTTGCGCTCATCTTGTGCGCGGCGGCGCCGATGGTGTCTTCCACATCGATGGTGACTACGGTCTGTTTCTTGGACTGCAGGAGTTCGCGGACGTTCATTGATGTTTCCTGTTGCAGGTTACTCAAACGGGATAGTTCGCCTCGCTACCTGTGTGGTGGTAGCGGTACTGCCGCGATGTCCTCGGCACTTCGATTCTACGAGTGGAAAAGCCGCGATGTATTTGCGTATTTGAGACGGTTTGTCGCGGATTTACGGCTGATTCATTCCGTGTTCGTTTAGGCAGAAAGGTTACGTATGACACTGTGCGGGCGTTGTTCTCTTGTGCGTCTCGCGATGCGCTCCCATGCCTTGAATCGCGGTTTGCGCGTACGTGTCCAGCTGTCGCCGGGACTTATGTCATGGCGCAGCTTGGATACTGTCGCGAATGAAGTGTCGCCCTCGCAGAATGCGCTTTCGTTTTTCCATCGTCATCCGTAAAAAGCCGGGAGGCGGGGCTCTACCGCCTCCCGGCGCGGACGTCATCGCGACATTCGCGCAGTCCAAGGGACTGCAGGACTCCACGGTCGGGGGAGAGACCGGGAGGCATCCCCGCTGAAGGAGAGTCAGCAGGAGATTGGTTTGGCCTGACGCACCGGCTTGATCGTGTGCGCCCAGCGGTTGTTCTACGCAGTGACGTGATCGTTGCAGCTACTGTGAAACGAACAGCGGGACTGGAACCTCCGCAAGCAGGGTCCGGGTCACACCGCCGAACAGCGCTTCACTGAGTTTTGGGCGGCTATACGCACCAAACACCACCATATCGCACTGCGCGTCCTGTGCATGCGCAATGATCACCTCGGCGATGGGAACACCTGCGGAGGTGACGCGCTGCAGATCAACTCTCACGTGATGGCGGGCGAGATAGGCGGCCATGTCGGCGCCTGGTTCGTCGCCGTGCAACTCGGCGTTGCGTTCGGCATCGATGATCAGCAAGGTGACTTCTTCGGCCTTGATGAGCATCGGCATAGCATCGGCAATGGCGCGGCGTGATTGCCGGCTACCGTTCCATGCGACCAGTACCTTCCTCCCGATGGGTTTATCCGCCCAGTCACGCGGCACGATCAGGATGGGTATGCCGGATTGCTGCAGGATCTGCGGCGCGGACCAGGTCAGTGGTGAGGCCGGGATGTTCGGGTGGCTGACCACCAGCAGGTCGCAGTACAGGGCGTGGAGAGAGGACTCGCTGCTGGATTCGGCATGCGAGATCACCCGCAGCTCGCCACTCACGGCGTGGCGACTCAAGGCGTCGTTCAAGTTCTGTCCGAGTTGAAGTGCTCGTGCGGCCATCACCGACTGGTGGCGGACGATCACTTCATGCAGTGCCTCACCCTTGGCAAAACCTGCCTGCAGGGTCGCTGGTTGCTGGGCCAGTGCAGTGATTCCGATCAGATGCGAGGCATGGCCGCCGGCAAGCCGGCTTGCCGTATCCAGGATCTGTTGACCGGATTCGCTGGCGTCGAACAGCACTGCAATGTCTTTCAGCAGGGTGGTCATGGTGTGCTCCGTTGTGCTCGGCTCGGCGGCTGGGGGCCGTCCGCGCTTCCGATCAAAACTAGAATGATCGTTCTAGTTAGAATGATCGTACTACAGTGCATGCCCGCGGTCATGCATCAATCCGATCCAGACACTTCCAGGTTCACTTCATGAATGCGAGTAGCGGTGTTCCGACGGGACAGGAAAAGGGCGAGGCGCGCCGCCAGCAGGTGCTGGACGCGGCCAGCGCCTGTTTCCGGCGCAATGGCTTCCACGGCACCAGCATTGCCAAGATCTCGAAGGCGGCCGGGATGAGCCCGGGGCACATCTACCACTACTTCGAGAACAAGGAAGCCATCGTCGAGGCCATCGCCAAGCGCGAGGAGCAGAACCTCTCCGAGCTGGCCCGCAAGCTGCAGGAAGACGAAAGCGGTGGCAGCCTGGCAACCCGCGTCGCGCGGCAGGCGAGTGACTCGGTGGACCGCTGCCTGGACCCGGCCTACCTTGAACTGCAACTGGAGCTGGCGGCTGAGGCGGCACGCAATCCGGCCATCCGCCGCATCCTGCGCCAATCGGACAAGGTGGTGACCGGCGAGTTCATGGCGCTGTCCAATCGGGTCGGCCTGCCAGCGGGGATGGACGCGGCAGAGGTGGAGCTGCGGATGAACATGATTTCGGCGATCTTCAACGGCGTGATGGTGCGCGGTGCGGTGGGGGCGGAGGTTGATCGAAAACAGGTAAGCCGTCTGGTCGAGAAGCTGGTGCGCTGCCTGCTCGAAGATGCTGGCTGACCCGCAAATTCGCTACGGCAACGTGATGCGTTGTTCGCCGGGATACAAGCGGTCGCCATCGTCCTGTCACGCGCTGCGGTAATAGTGGCTGCCGTCCGGGGGACCGGGGGTTGCTGCGTACATTGTGCTACGCGGTTGGTTGTCTTCTCCTTTGGTGCAGGTAGCGTGGTGGCGATGGCAGAACATGCTGGAGGGTGGTCGCAGCGCGTCCGCCAATGGTGGCGGCAGGCGCGCCGCTGGGGAGTGTTGGGTGGACTGGCCGTGGCAGGCTCCGCGGCCGCTGCTGATGCTGCACCCGCGCACTGGATGGCATATGCCAACCAGACCAGCGAGCGGTTGGCGCAACAATTGGCACGCGCGGACGACCCGCGCGTGGAGCGCTTGCAGGCCTGGCTTGCAGGGCGCGGCGAAGCAGCGACGGCAACACTGACGGTGTCATTGTGGATAGATGAAAGCGGTCGGATCACCGACAGCCGCTTTGTATCGCTGGGCGACGCTGCGGTGGATGCCGATCTGCGCGGGCTCCTGAACACTGCAGCGTTGCCGTCAGCGCCGCCTGCCGACATGCGTCAGCCCTTGAACCTTGGGCTATCACTGCAACCGGCAGTGGATGCCCCGACCCATCACTGAGCTGGCGACAGCACTGGATCAATTGCCCGGACGGGGCGGTGGTGGACCCGGTGGCGGCCGCTGCGGTTGGGTGGAAACACCGAATGCGCTGCCCATGCGCTGTTGGGTAGCCGCGCGATTGGCCAGCCCCAGCGCCGAAGGCGGCTGGCGGATGCGCTGTTCGGAGGAAAGCTGCGGGGCAGTTGCTGCAGGACTGGCGGGCTCTGGCTTCAGCAGCCTGTTGAAGCACTCGTAATCGCGGATGTGCTCGCCGTTCACCTCTATCTCCACGCAGCTTGGCGCCGCTCCGGTTTGCGCTGATGCAGCCCAGGGAGCTGCCGATGACACGCACAGCATGGCCAGGGCAGTGCATGCGATTGAGTGTTTTGTGAGCCGCATGATTGTCACCGATCTGCAATGAAGCAGGCCTACCGTGACCTGCTTCGCGTTGTGATGCTGGCGCGTCTTGCATGCAGTTTTATGACACCCGGACACACGACCGATACGAACGGCTGAGCAGGATTGCTTGGGGCAGGCATCATCGCCGCCGTTTGGGCTGGGCGCTGCTGCTGTGGTTGTGGCTGCCGCTTGTTGTGTTGGCGGCGGACGGAATGGATGCCGACCGTGGCAACGAGCAGCAACGTTACACCTTCGACATCCCGGGCCAGTCATTGCCGGATGCCTTGCGGCTGTATGGGGAGATCACTGGAGTGGCGGTATTGATAGATGCCCGCTTGCTGGGCGAGCTGCGCTCGGCCCCGCTATCGGGGCGTTACGGTTGGCGGGAAGCATTGCAGCGGATAGTGGACGGGACCGGACTGGCACCGCACTTCGTTGGGAACGGTGCGTTCACCCTGGTGCCGTCTTCATCTGTGGGCAATGGCAGGTTGCAGGAAGCTGCAGACCTGCCTGCGCAGGCGCTGCTGTCCGAGCCGGATCGTCGCCGCGGTGCGCGGGTGATCCAGCGCTCGTTGGAACAGGCCTTGTGTGGCCACCCGCTCACCCGCCCCGGCGGTTACCGTGCCAGCCTGCGCTTTTGGCTGGGCGAAAAGGAACAGCGTATCCGCGCACCCGAACTGCTGGAATCCACCGGCGATCCGGAGCGTGACAGCACCCTCCTGCAGCGCCTGCGCGATCTGCCGTTGCCTGGCCTGCCTGCCGATATCCCGCAACCGATCACCTTGCTGCTGCTCCCGGAATCACCCGGCGCGACACCGCCGTGCCGGGGCCGTTGATGAGCGGTCTGCGCAGTCTCTTCCTGGATCACTACGAAGGCTTCCGCAAGCGTCTGCGACGGCGCCTTGGATCGGATGACCTTGCGCTGGATGCACTGCAGGAAACCTGGCTTCGGGTCGAGCGCATGGGCAGCAGCGAACCGCAGCGCAACCCGGTGGCGTATCTGTTCCGGATGGCAATCAACGCTGCCACCGATCAGCGCATCGCCCACAGCCGTGTGCTCACGGGTGCCGAGGTGGAGGCGCTGATGGACGAAGCCGCCGACCATCTTGACCCGGCGACAGTGACTTTCAGCCAGTCGGAGATGGAGGCGTTGGCCGCCGCCCTGCGCGAGCTTCCCGAACGCCAGCGGGCAATCCTGATCGCCGCACGCATTGAACAACAACCCATTGACAGCATTGCCGACCAGCACGGGGTTTCCTCGCGCATGGTCGGCAAGGATCTCAAGAAAGCGCTGCAACATTGCGCGGGACGACTTGACCGCCCGCTGGTACAGCGTTTCGGTCCCGGGGCGGGAAAACCGTCATGAAAGATATGAACACGACATCCAGCGTTCCGAACATACCCACCGAGCTGCAGGCGCAGGCGCAGGATTGGCTGCTGCGGCTGCAGACCGGGCCGGTGACGGCCGCCGACGCCGAGGCGTTCCGACGCTGGCGCGCGCGTGACCCACTGCACGCAGCGGCGTTCGCACAGGTACGACGCCTGTGGGTGGCGCTGGCACCGGCAATGCAGACGGCCGTGGTGCCGGTCACCGCGCCGTCGCCAACGACGGTCGGCGCAGCCGTCACCGTCGCGCTACCAGCCAGCGGCAGGCGCCGTCCCCGGCATGCGGTCAACCTGCGCCGCCGTGCATTCCTGGGCGGCGCCGCCGCTGCGGCAGCTGGCTGGATGGTGGTGCGCTCACCCTTGGGCATGTGGCCGGAGCTCTCGGCGTTGGCCGCCGACTACCGCACCGCCACTGGTGAACTGCGCACGCTGAAGATCGCCGACGTCGATGTGACGATGGCTGCACGCACCACCATGAACCGGCCTGCCGACGGCTCGCCAGGCATCGAGGTCAGCGAGGGCGAAGCGCAGTTCGCGCTGCAGGCAGATGCGGTGCAGGGCTTCACCATCGCGGTCGCTGGCGCGCGCCTGCTGCCAGCGCCCGGAGCACGGGTGAACGTGCGCTGCGTCGGCACGGATGTCCGCATCACCTGCCTGGCGGGCCGTGCGCAGCTGCTGCGCGGGGCACGCACGGTGGTGCTGGAAGCAGCCTGGCAGGCGCGCTTGCTGGAAGATCGTATTGCTTCGGTCGCGCCTGTTGCTACCGACGCCATCGATGCCTGGCGCAATGGTTGGCTGCTGTTCGATGATCAGCCGCTGCAGGACGTGGTGGATGAGGTAAACCGCTATCGCACCGGACGCATCGTGCTTGCCGGTGGCGCATTGCCGCAGCGCAGGGTGCAGGCGCGCATTCCGCTCGAGCGCATCGATACCTTCATCGATCTGGTTCGGGATGCCTATGGCGCCAAGGTGGTCAACATGCCTGGTGGTGTGGTTCTGCTCAGCTGAGCGGCAGCATGCAGGCAGCGACGCAGTGAAGCCTGCAACAACGCGTCACGCTCGATTCGAGCACCCCTGCATGACATTGGCATGACGAAGTCCGGCTGAATTTCTGCTGCGTCGTCTTTGCATGAATTTTCTATGACAGCGGTTCAGTCGCTGCCAACCAGTGCGGTCTTATCCAGCGTAACAAGCGCAACGCATTGCAGTGTCAATCTCGCTTCCGGTCGGAACAGGTTCGTATTGCAGCGCGGGGATGTGCGCTTGCCCTTATCAGCGAACGATATTGCGACGGGTGACGGCGATGGTGAAGCAGCACAATGGTTCGGTTGTTCCCGGCACCACGCGGGCGCCGCAGGTACGGGTATTGTCACAGGCAATCGCAGTGCTGCTGATGGCCGGCAGCGTCAGCGGCGGCGTCAGTGCACAGCAGGCCTTCAGTCCCGCCTGGTTTGCCGGCAAGGGCGCGCAGCAGCAGACCGCAGTGCAGACCGGCAGGCTTCCCAATGGCATGCCATCGAACCTGCAACGCAGCGACCAGCAGGCGCAGCAGGCACGCGATACGCTGAAGACATCGCTGGAGAACCTCAATACCGCCGCGCAGGCAATCGCCATGCAGCAGCGCCTGCAGCAGACCGCGCGCGATGCCGCACGCGCACGGCCAAGCCAGGTGCCGGACGGCCTCGGCGAAGGCGGACTGAAGATCGATGACGATGCACTGACCCGTGGTTGGCACAACGCCAACGCGGCAACCCAGAGTAGCAAGGATGGCGTCACCACGGTCAGCATCCAGCAGACCGCCGACAAGGCCATCCTCAATTGGGAAACCTTCAACGTTGGTCGCAACACCGTGGTGGACTTCGACCAGCAGGCGAGTTGGTCGCTGCTGAACCGCATCAACGACCCCAGCGGTCGTCCCTCGCAGATCCTGGGGCGTATCCAGGGCGAAGGCACGGTGATGCTGATCAACCGCAATGGCGTGGTGTTCGATGGCAGCAGCCAGGTCAATGTAAAGAACCTGGCCGCATCCGCAGTCAACATCAGCGATGCGCAGTTCGGCAAGGGCATCTACGGTGACGCGCAGGGCAACGGCTTCATTCCCACCTTCGCCAATGACCTGACCACTACCGCAAGCACCTTCAACCATACGGCTGCAACCGGCGATGTGATCGTTGAGCGCGGTGCGCAGCTCACTACCCACGTGCCTTCTTCGGTGACAGAAGGAGGGGGCTATGTCTTGCTGCTCGGTCGGCAAGTACACAACGACGGCCAGATCAGCACGGCCAACGGACAGACGATGTTGGCGGCGGGTGACGCCTTCGTGATCCGCAAGGGCATGGGCACCGAGCAGAACCAGACCTCGACGACGCGCGGCAACGTGGTCACCACGCTGCGCAAGCCAGTTACCGCGGGGATTGATGCGGCGGCTGCCGCCGGTGTCGTCAGCAACACGGGCCTGATCCAGGCAACCACCGGCGACATCACCCTGGCCGGCCATGATGTGCGCCAGGACGGCGCGCTGGTCGCGACCACGTCGGTGCACACCCGTGGCACCGTGCATCTGCAGACCGCCCGCGGTGACGCCGATGGCGACGTAACCCTGGGCCAGGGCAGCACCACCGCAGTGGTGCTGGACGATAGCGCCACCACCGCATTGGATGTGCAGCGCGAGACCCTGGTGCAGGAATCGGACAGGGCCGGGGACGGCATCCTGCACCGGCGCGACCAGTCGCTGGTGCAGATCGTCAGTGGCGGTGACGTGCGCTTCGAGGATGGCAGCCTCACCCTGGCGACCGGTGGCCAGGTCTTTGTCGATGCCGCTTCCACCGAAGTTGAACGCGGCGCACGCATCGATGTATCCGGCCACGTTGGCGTCAAGATCGCGATGGAAGCGAACAACGTCCAGATCAACGTGCAGGGCAACGAGCAGCGCGACGCATCGCTCAACCGCGATGACAAATCGCTCAACAGCAAGAACATCTGGTTGGATCGACGTGATCTGGTACTGGTGCCCGCCGGCACCAATGGTTATGAAACCGACCGTTGGTATACCGCAGGCGGCCTGCTGGAAGTGGGCGGCTACCTGGGCGTCACCGGCCACGGCATCGGCGAGTGGTCGGCGCAAGGCGGCACGGTGCAGTTCAATGGTGGCAGCGTGGTCACCCAGGCGGGTTCGCATATCAACCTGTCCGGCGGCACGCTCGACGTGCAGACCGGCTATATCCAGCAGACCCACCTCAAGGGTGCCGATGGCAAGTTGTACAGCGCCTCAAGCGCGCCCGGCGATCTGCTGTACACCGGGCTTTACCGTGGTTTCGAGGATGTGCATGCGCGTTGGGGCAACACCGAGTACTACTACAACCCGGTGATCGGCCCGGACAAGCGGCTGGAGAATGGTTATGTGGTCGGCCGCGATGCCGGCCGCGTGGTGGTGGCCACCCAGTCGGCGCAGCTTGAGGGCGGGATCGAAACCACCACCTTCCAGGGCGACCGGCAGACGCGCGAACGCGATGCGGTGCTGGATGGCTATCAGCAAGCACAGACCGCCGTTGCACGTGGTGGCCAACTGGTCATCGGCACCTACGACCCGTTCTACGACAAGGACACCGGCCAGCTACGCTTTGGTCCGGGCGCGGTTGTCGATGAAGTCTCGATTGGTTCGGGTGGTACTGCAGGAGAGGCCGGGCACATCACGCTGGATGCGGCCTGGCTCAATGCCCAGAAGTTCGCCGCGCTGGACATTCACGCGCTGGGCAGGGTGAGCGTGGATGAGGCGCTCACTGTCGCCGCTGGCGGCGGTATCGCGCTGCACGCAAGCGATGTCACGGTAAACGCTGATCTTACCGCCCGTAGCGGCAGCATCCGCCTGGGCAACATGCTGGTGCAGCACACGGCCAGTGGTGATCCCTGGCAGGATCGGCCGATCGGTGCGCTTGCCGCCGCCAGCTATGAGCGCAAGGTCGACATCGCCGATGGCGTGACGCTGGACGCGCGCGGGCTCTGGAACAACCAGTGGCAGGACCCGCAGTCCATCGCAGGGCTGCCTTTCATCAACGGTGGCGAGGTGATGCTGCGCAGCAGTGGCAGCGTCACCCTGGGCGAAGGCAGTCTGATCGACGTGTCCTCCGGTGCCGCGGTTGCGGTGGATGGCAGCGTCTCCGGTGGCAAGGGCGGCAGTGTCACGCTGGCGGCTGGCCAGTACCAGGGAAATGGTGTGCTTGCGCTCGATGGCGCCATCCGCGGCTACGGTGTCAAGGGCGGCGGTGCGCTCAACATCGAGCACGGCACGCTGGTAAGTATTGGCGGTGAATTGGCCAGTGCGATCGAGCAGCTGCCTGCGGGCGAGAAAAGCGATCTGCCGCTGCGCCTTGCCGCCGATGTGGTGCTGCAACCTGGCGAGGTCATTCCGGTCAGTTTCAGTGTCGTGCAGACGCGTGTGCTGGGTGGCCAGGCGATGCCGGCGACGCTGCGGCCCTCGGTGGACAGCATCAACACGGTGACCACGCAGGCGCCGTGGCTGCTGCCGGTGACGGTACAGCTGGCCAACGGCGGACCGGTGATGTACGCCGGGCAGACCGTGCCCGCAGGCACCACCTTGGCGACCATCACCGATCTGCCCGCAGGCTATGTCATCCCCGGCAACGTGTTTCCCACCGGCTTGCCGATCCCGCAGCAGACCTACAACTATGTCGCCGGTACCGTCACCGATCGCGTGCTGGTGATGCCCGACGGCACCCGCATTCCGCCGGGTACCTCGTGGCACCGTGACCTGCCGGTGCAGTCGTTCCTGGCCTTGGACAGCAAGTTGTTCCAGTCCGGCTTCAAGAGTTACAGCGTCAGCGGTCGCGATGGTGTGGTGGTGGTCGATGGTGCGCGTGTCGATGTGGCGATGCCGCTGTTGCAGGTCGACCGGGTGGCTGCCCGGGATCTGGCCAGCGGTGGCGATCCGGATGAGGCCTTGTCGCTGTGGCTGCCGCCGCTGCAGCAGGATCAGCCAGGCAAGGGCCTGGTCAGCCTGCGGCAGGGTGCGAGCCTCGCATTGACGGCAGGCACGGTACTGACCGCCGCCGACCTGTTGCTTGGCAAGGGTAGCCACATCGGTGTCGATCCGGGCCAGTCCATCACCCTGACCGCCAACGCCCAGATCACGCTGGAAGGCAGCCTTCAGGCCAATGGCGGTCGCATCTCGGTGTTGGGTGGTGACTTTGGCACCGGCAATGACGCCAACCTGCCGGCCGGCCTGCCTTCCGCGCGGTCGGTGTGGATCGGTGACAACGCCGTGCTGGATGTTTCCGGCAAGGCATTCACCGCGAACGATGACGCGGTTGGCCGCTATGGCCGTCTGCTTGACGGCGGCACCATCGAAATCGGTGCCAAGCACAATCTGGCATCGCAGAACATCGGCGCGATAAACGCCTTCGTCGTGGTCCGCGAAGGCGCACGACTGGACGCATCGGGTACGAAGGCTGTACTCGACCTGCCTGGCATGGGTGAGACAACGCTGGCCAGCCATGGTGGCGTGATTGCCTTGAGCTCGGACAATGGCCTGTTCATCGATGGCAGCTTGAACGCGGCCGCAGGTGGCGCCGGTGCCATGGGCGGCACGCTGGCGTTGAATCTGGAGACGCCCGTCTACGGGCCGGTGGATCGCTGGAGCTCCAAGGGCGAGCTGGTCGACGACGCCGTGCGTGTGCCGCGCGAGCTGGTGCTCGAACAGAACTACAGCGGCAGCGGGCTGGCCGCGGATGTCGGCGTGGGTGAGCTGGATGCCAGCCTGGCCTATGGTCATGCCCGCTATGGCGTGGATGCGATACGCGCGGGTGGTTTCGATACCGCTTCGCTATACGTCAATGGCCTGCTCAGCATGGATGGCGACATCGACCTGAGCATGCGTCAGGCCTTGTACCTGACGGCCAGCGCGATCGGCCTGTCCAGCAACGCGGCGCGCGACAGCCAGGTGCACCTGGCTGCGCCGTACCTGCGCATCGCAGGCGCGGCCCGTCGCCAGCGCGACAACACCTTGATGCCGAATCCGATCATCGGCTCCAGCAATGTTTCACCCGCCGCCGGGACCCTGGGCGTGCCGCTGGTGGCGGACGACGCCAGCTTGACCCTGGCCGGCAGCATGGTCGATATCGTCGGCATGCTGGGCTTCGGCAGCCGCGGCGAGATCAAACTCAACGCGGACACGCCGTTGGCCGTTGAACGCGATGCATTCGGCCAGGTGCGGATCCAGAGCGAGGGCGATCTGCGCTTGCAGCAGGCCAGCCTGTTCTCACCGGGCGACACCACTTTGGCGGCCGCGCAGATCTACGGCAGCGGCAATGTCAGCGTCGGCATGCACACCACATTGAATCAATGGGGGGTGCGTCAGATCGAGCTGGACCCGACCCGCGCGCTCACCATCGAGCGCATGGGCAGCGCACTGCCAGCGATGCCGTACAGCGTGTTCGGCACGATGGAGTTCAGTGCCGCGACCATCAACCAGGGAGGCGTACTGCGTGCCCCGCTGGGCAGCATCACGCTCGGCAGCAACAGCAATGGCTATACGAGCGTGGTCAACCTGCTGCCAGGCAGCATCACCTCGGTCAGCGCCAACGGTCTGTTGATGCCCTATGGCGGCACCGTCGACGGCCTGACCTACAACTACAACGGCATAGACGCCGATTACCGTGGCATCGGCTGGGAACCGAAGGTGGAGTTCAAGGCGCATGCGGTGAATGCGCAGGCGGGCGCGGTGCTGGACCTGTCCGGCGGTGGCGAACTTACCGGTGCGGCCTTCCTGTCCGGCCGCGGCGGTTCCACCGATGCGCGCTTCAATCCGCTGGTGCAGATGGGCGTTGATGGCTTCACCTTGCCGGGCCTGAAGACCAATCCGGTATACGCGATCGTGCCCGGCGTGCAGGCCGGATATGCACCGGTTGGCGCGGAGAAGGGCGCCGGCGATCCGGCCATCGGCCGGCAGATCACCATTGGCGCGGGTGTGCCCGGGCTGCCGGCTGGTACCTATACGCTGCTGCCGTCAACCTATGCCTTGCTGCCTGGCGCGTTCCGCGTCGAGCTCAACGGCCTGGCCAGCAGCGCGGCGGCCTTCGGGACGACGCAGGGCATGCGCAATGGCTCGTGGAGTACGTCGGCGCAGCTGGGTATCGCCAATACAGGCGTCGTGGATGCCCTGCCTACCCAGGCCATCCTGACTTCCGCCGATACGCTGCGCAGCTATTCGCAATACAACGAAACCAGCTATGCCAGCTTCGCCTTGCAGCAGGCCGCGCGCGAAGGCGCACCGCGGCCGCTGCTGGAACGCGACGCCAAGGCGGTGAACTTCGCCTTGATCAGCCCCAGCCAACCGGGTGCGGTGGATCAGCCTGCGCTGCAGTTCGATGCCACGGTGCTGGGTACGCCGGGCAAGGATGGCAATGGCACGGTTGCGCGCCTGTGGAGTGCGTCGAACTACGAAATCCTTGCCGACGGTGCGGCTGCCGCCGACGGCTACGACGGCGTTTCGGTGCATGCCAGTGAACTCAATGCGATTGCTGCCTCACGCCTGGAGATTGGCGGTCAGTTGAGGAGCACTTACCTGGACCCTGCCACCGGCTCACTGCAGTCGGCCAATGTCATCTCGATGTCGGCCAGTGGCAGCAACAGCATCGTGCTGCGTGAGGGCGCGCAACTGCAGGCCGCCGATGTGTTCCTGATGACCGGCCGCACCGCCGGTGGCATCACCCTGGAGCAGGGCTCGGGCATCAATACGCTTGGGCGCGGCGCATCGGGCTACGGCGCCGAGCAGGGCTATGTCTACCAGCCGGGCAGGAACTCGGTGCTGGCGGTATCCAACGCGCAGCTGGATCTGCTTGCACCGCAAGCGCCTGATTCCGACGGCAATGGTGCCGGCGCCATCGAGATCGGTGTCTGCGCTGTCAATGCGAGCTGCATCGGCGATACCCGACTCTATTCGGAAGGCACCATCGCCACCGCCACCGACAATCGCTTCGTGCTCGGCGACACGGTCCGTTACGGTACCCGCAACCTGACGTTGGCGGTGGGTGGCATCAATGTTGGCAGCGCCGAGGCCATTGCCGCAGCCAACGCGAATGGCACCCTGCCCGCGGGCATGACCCTCAACCAGGACGTGCTGGGTCGCCTGTTGCTGGGTGATGCCAGCACCGGCGCGCCGGCATTGGAAGCGCTGTCCTTGAAGGCGCGTGAGTCGGTCAATTTCTTTGGCGATGTCAGCCTGTCCACGTACGATGCAGTCACCGGCAAATCCGCCCTGCAGCGGCTGGTATTGGGCACGCCGGCCATCTATGGCTACGGCAATGCCGGTGATGTTGCGCGCATCCACACCGACACCTTGATCTGGAGCGGGGCACTGACTCCGGCAGGCAGCGTGGTTGCGGGTGGGCCGGGTACCGGCACGGGTCAGCTGGTGGTCGATGCACGCGACATCGTGCTTGGCTTCGGCCCCAAGTCTCAGCCCGATACCGTGCGTGCGCAGGATCGGCTGGCACTGGGTTTTGCCTCGGTGCACCTGAACGCAAGCGAGCGTGTGACCGCCAACAACAAGGGCACGTTGGCGGTATTCGAATCGCAGGGCGACTGGAACGCGACGACCAAGGCCTACGACCGCCAGGGCGGTGACCTGTTCATCAGCACGCCGCTGTTGACCGGCAGCGCGGGTTCGGTCAACAAGATCACAGCGGGCGGTGATATCCATGTAAGTGGCAATGGAAAACCGGTCACGCCGGACAACGCAACGCTGGCATCGGCGCTGGGCGCGGAGATTGCGCTGGACAGCCGCGACGGTGGCTTGGTGGTGGATACCGCAGTGCTGCTGCCCAGCGGCAAGCTGTCGCTGTCGGCGCAGCGGGATGTGACCTTGGCCGATGGCGCGCAGCTGGATCTGGCTGGTCGTCGCATCGACTTCTTCGATACCAGCAAGTACAGCTGGGGCGGCGATGTGGTGTTGGACAGCCGCGCGGGTGGTGTCACCCAGTCGGCAGGCGCGAAGGTCGACCTGTCGGCGTTGTTCAACCGCGGCGGCAAGCTGTCCGCATTCGCCGAACACGGCACCATCGGCCTATTCGGGCAGCTGCTGGGCAGCAGCAGCGGGCACTACGATGCGGGCGGCACCGAGGTTCCGTTCTCGGCCGGCCGTATCGACCTGCAGGGGCGCTTCATCGCGGACTTTGCCGGGCTCAATACCCGCCTCAATGCCAGTGGCGTCAGTGGCGGCCGCAGCTTCCGCATCGGCGAGGGTGACCTGAGCATCGGCGATGAGCTCAAGGCGCACGACATATCGGTGGCGCTTGACCACGGTCAGCTGATCGTCAACGGCACCATCGATGCCAGTGGCGAGCAGGCCGGCAGCATCCGTCTGGCTGCTTCCAACGGGGTCACGGTGGGTGGCACCGCCGTGCTGGATGCCAGTGCCGACGTGCTGCGCAAGGACAGCTATGGCAAAGCGATCGACGCCCCCAACCGGGCGGTGATCGAGATCGATTCGGGCAAGGGTGTGTTGGCACTGCACAGCGGTGCGCGCATGGACCTGCGCGTGGCCGGGAGCAACAGCAACTTCGGTAGCGTGGCGCTGAATGCGCCACGGCTTGGAGGCAACGATGTAGCCATCGATGCTGCCGGGACCATTGCCATCGACGGTGCCAAGTCCATCCACCTCAACGCTTTCATCACCGATGCGAGTGCCGCGCTGGGTAGCGAGGCCACCACCGACGGCAAGAGTTACCAGGTCATCGACCAGGCCTATCTGGATCGTCTGGATGGCCAGAGCCGGACCTTCATCAATGCCGCGTTGAACAATGCCGACCTGATGGATCGCAAGTTGGCCGGCCTGCGCACGCTCGGGCAGCAGTTCCATCTGCGGCCGGGTGTGGAAGTGGTGGCGGACACCTCGATCAACGCCGATGGCAATCTGCACGTCGATGGCGATATCGACCTGTCGGGTCATCGCTACGCCAGCGTCAATCCGAACAACCAGCAGAGCCTGACCCGTGGTTCCGGCGAAGCCGGCTCGCTGCTGATCCGTGCGCAGGGTGATCTGGACGTATTTGGCAGCATCAGTGATGGCTTCGACGGCAGCGTGCTGGGCAGCACCCTGGATGACAGTGGTTGGTACCTGACTGCTGGCCGCCAGCTGTTTGGTTCGGATGTGGTGGTACCGCATGGCGGGTTGGTAACCCTGGCCACCGGCACCGGATTCAACTCCGGCAAGGTGCTCAACTACGACCTGCCGATTGCCGCCATGCAGATGGCTGCCGGTACGCAGTTGCCTGCGGCGGCCACGCTGGCGTTGCCATTGGCATTGGCCAAGGGCACGGTGCTGAGTGCAGCGGTGCACGACGCCTCCGGCGCACTGCTGTTCGCCGCTGGCGCGGTGCTGGCCGATGCGATCACCCTGCCACAGGGCACGCGCCTGTCCGCTGGCCTGCGCCTGCCCTTGGCCGCTCGCATCGATGCGATGACCTGGCCGGCCGGGGTGGCGTTGCCGGCACCGCCGGTTGGCGACCTCGTCACCCTCGCTGCCGACCTTGCGTTGGCCAAGGGCGCCTTCATTCCCAGCGATACCGATGTGAAGTTGCCCGGTGGCGCCAAGACCGTCGACCTGCGCCCGGCCGATGCCGATGGCAACCATGGGCGGATCTGGGCAGTGGCGCCGATGCTGCAGTCCGGCTCGCAGTCCTGGGATATCAGCCTGGTTGCAGGCGCCGATACAACCGCCGTCGATCGTCTCACCGTGATGCGTTCGAGCAAGGGTGATCTGCGCTTCTCCGACGTGCATTACGGGCAGGGTGGGGTGGTGGTCGAGGTGCCCGGCACCGGCTCGCCTGCCACCTACCTGTGGGACGACGTTGCCGGGTTCGAACGTCTGGTGATGGATTTCTTCGGCGAGTACCTGCTCAGTTTCATGCCCGTGTCGGGCACGTCGATCACCGCTGACCAAGCGGCCGAGCTGCAGGCATATGGTTTCTTCAGCGCTGATGTCAGTGAGCTCGACAGTTACGGTTACGGCCAGCTGACCGCGATCGATACGCCGGCCACGCCGCCGGACACGATGTTCAGCATTGAGCCTGGCCGCCAACAGATCGCCAGCGTGGTGCGTACCGGCACCGGCGACCTGCGCCTGGTGTCTGCCAGCGACATCGCTACCACCTCGCTGTTTGGCATCTACACCGCCGGCACGCAATCGGCCTCGTTGGCGGCGGGTGCCGCCAGCGATCCCTACAACCTGCCGCGTGACAGGCCAACGAGCGATGCAGGCGTTGCTGGCACGGTGCTGGGTGCACAGGGCAGCGCGTTTGAACACCTGGTCGACGGCGGCAGCCAGAGCCTGTACCAGGCCTGGTATCCCGAAGCGGGCGGCAACCTGTTGCTGCGTGCCGGCGGTGACATCAGTGGCGACAGCCTCGGCCGCCCTTCCTCAACCCTGCGTTACGAAACCCTGGGTGTGGCCACCCCGGGCTTGCTGCCGACGGCGTCGCTCGGCAACTGGCTGTGGCGCCAGGGCAGCGGCAGCGTGCAGCGGGGTGCCGACGGCGTGCCCACCGCGTGGTGGATCAACTTCGGCACCTATGTGCGGCCCACCGACGGGCCCAACTACTACAACAACTACGTAGGCATGCCACGCCAGGTCGGCTTCACCGGCTTCGGCACGCTGGGTGGTGGCAACCTGGTGCTGGAAGCCGCTGGCGACGCCGGCATGCTGCAAGGGCGCGGCGATGTTGGTTCGTACTTCCTGATGCGCAGCAGCGGCGTGAATCTGGCGGTGGCCAGCACCGGCCGTGTTACTGCCAATGGGGAGCTGGTGCAGACCGGTGGCGGTGATCTGGATATCCGCATCGGCGGTGGCCTCAATGCGGATCCGGCGCTACGTGTGTTCAGTGGCGGCAACACCGTGCCGGTCGCCAACGTGCTCAGCAGCGGCAACGCGCACCGGCTGGAACTCAATGGCAGCTTCACCAACCTGCGCGGTGCGTTGCGGCTGGAGTCGGGCGCGGTAGGCGGTGTCGAGCTGCGTTACGGCGGCAAGGATGCCAAGGAATCGCGTGTCTACGACGTCTTCCAATCCACGGTGGGCATCGGTAGCGGCGGTCCGGTGCTGGTGCTGGGCGATGCGGGCGCGCGTCTGGATGCACGCGGCGACCTGGTGCTGGGCAGCGTGGTCGACCCCGGGCGGGTGCCGCAGGTCAATGGGGGGACGCCGTTCAAGGCGAATGGCCAGGCCTACAGTGATGGTGGCTGGAGCTGGTTCTCGCTGTGGACGCCATCAACAGCGGTGGACCTGCTCGCCGCAGGTGGCAATCTCACCCCGACGCTGGCGATGAATGATCCGGCCGTGCGTACCGATGCGCAGGCCACTGATGGTGATCACGTGTATCCCTCGGTGCTGCGTGCGGCAGCGGCCAGCGGCAGCATCTTCTATGGCAAGGCGCGGACGTCGCCCATCGTGGGCACCAACAACGAGCGTTTCGTGGCAGGTGTGGTGTTGGCACCTTCACCGGTGGCCGATCAGTTCGTGGTGCAGGGCACGGGCCAACTGGAGCTGCTGGCGGCAGATTCGATCTATTCAAACGGCACCGCGTTCTCGACCTCCGGTGCTGATCCGACCGCACTGTCCAATCCGTGGAATCCGGGCTTCATTGGACAGGGGCCGAAGCTATGGTACGGGCGCCAGTTCCTGCATAACGTCAGCGCCAACGCGTTGGCTCCAAGCGTGCTGCTGGACGCGACCGATCCGCACGCCAGCGCCCAGGTGTATCCGTTGTTCACCTTCACCGCGCCTACCGCCTCCGGTCACGTCTATGTGGGTCAGACACCTTCGCGCTACTACGCGGTAAGCGGTGACCTGGTTGGCTTGCGCATGGGCAGCATCGTGACGGGGGTCAACTGGTACGACGGCGGCGGCGCGGTAGCACTGCGCGCCGGGCGTGACATCGTGAACTCCGGCACGCCATTGGGCGCTTACGACAACCAGAGCCCGTTTTTCGGCAATACAACGGGAGCGCTGGGTTGGTTGGGCCAGACCAATGGCAATGATCCATCTGCGCCGCAGCGGCCCATAGCTGCCACCAACGCGACCGCACGCGGTAACCTCATCGTGCATACCAGTGCCGATGACGTCTCGGTGGTGCAGGCCGGGCGGGATATCCGTTTCAGCACGTTCTACATCGCCGGCCCCGGTCTGCTAGACATCAGCGCCGGTCGTGATGTGTACATGGCGGACAAGGGCGAGCTGCGCAGTCTCGGGCCGGTGGTCAACGTGGTTCCGGGCGACCGCAGCAGCGGTGCCGGTATTTCGGTGGCCGCTGGCATGGGCAAGCACGGCGCCGACTGGTCGGCCTTCGCGGCACGTTATCTGGATGCGGCCAATCTTGCCGATCCGGGCGCGCCGCTGGCAGATCAGCAGGGCAAGGTGGTACGTGTCTATGGCGGAGCGGTCAGCCTGGCGCAATGGCTGCGGGCCGAGTTTGGCTATTCGGGTGATGAAGCCGGTGCCGAACGCTTCCTGGCAGACAAGCAACTGGAGCTGGACCAGACCCGCACCACCGCGCTGGCCAATGGTGGTACTGCAGCCAATCGCAGCCTGGCCCGCGAATACAAGCTGGAAAGCCAACTGCACCTGGTCAATTGGCTGAGTGCGCGCTTTGGCGGTGCCAATGGACGCGGTCTGCACTTCGATGCGGCCACGATGGATGCGCGTACTTTCTTCGCAGCCTTGCCGGTGGAGCAGCAGAGCGCTTTCCTGCGCAATGTCTACTACGCCGAACTCAAGGCCGCCGGTCGCGAGTACAACGATGCGGACGGCGCTCGCCAGGGCAGCTATCTGCGCGGCCGCGAGGCTATTGCCACGCTGCTGCCGTCCAAGGACGCACAAGGCAGGGACATCGCCTACGAAGGTGACCTCACCATGTACAGCAGCGCGCTGTACTTCGACCAGAACGTTGACAGCGTGGCACGCCGTCGGCCGCTGCTTGGCAAAACCTACCTGACCGAGGCCGAGTGGATCGCCGCAGGAAAGCCCAGCTACGACGTGCCGTACTACACCGTGAACGACGCAGGTATCCACACCGACTTTGGCGGTGACATCAGCTTGATGGTGCCGGGTGGGCGCGCCCTGGTCGGTGTCGATGGTGGCTTCAGCCCAGGCGCGGGCTCCGGCGTGCTGACCCAGGGCGAGGGCGATATCAACATCTACTCGCGTGACAGCCTGCTGTTGGGCCAGAGCCGCATCTTCACCACCTTCGGCGGCAACATCCTTGCGTGGTCGGCAGAGGGTGACATCAATGCCGGTCGTGGCAGCAAGACCACGGTTGTCTATACACCACAGCGCCGTGTCTATGACGCGATGGGCAATGTCGCGCTGTCGCCGAACACGCCAAACACCGGTGCCGGCATCGCCACGCTCAATCCGATCTCCGAGGTTCCGCCGGGCGACATCGACCTGATCGCGCCGCTGGGCACCATCGACGCCGGTGAAGCGGGCATCCGCGTGTCGGGCAACGTAAACCTGGCCGCGCTGCAGGTGCTGAATGCCGACAACATCCAGGTGCAGGGCGAAGCGGTAGGCATCCCGGTGATCGCCGCGGTCAACGTCAGCGCATTGACCTCGGCCAGCGCCGCGGCCAACAGCGCGGTGCAGGCAGCGCAGGACATGGTCAAGCGGCAGACGCAGCAGACCCGGCCGTCGACGATCAGCGTGCAGGTGCTTGGCTTCGGCAACGAAACCAGCAGCGTGGCACCGCCGAAGCGCGAAGACGGTTACGACCCCAACAGCGTGGTGCAGGTGGTCGGCATGGGCAGCTTGAGCAGCGAGCAGCGCGCCCGTCTCGAACCGTCGACGACGAAGCGGCAGTGATGTGCATGCCCGCGCTCCGCGCGGCCAACGTGCGTGGTCGTGACCACGCACGTCTGGCCACATGCAATTGCCTTGCAGGTGCAATACGGCTGTTACCGCTGATGCACACACTTTCCGCATACGCAGCGCCCGCACGTGGCGTCGGCCGATGTACGCACCGGGGATCCGCTGCATCGGCATCACTTTCCGCATCGAGAAGCCACTGATGTCTTCAAATTTTCCGGCGCTGGCTTGGGCGCCGCTACCGTTCTTCCTGTTGTGTGTGATTCCACAGGCCAGCGCGCAGAGTGCAGCCGCGACCACGGTGGACCCCGCGCCTGCTGCACCGGGTGTGGAACAGGCCGCAGCCGCCCGCGTCACCATCAACGAATACCTGGTGCGCGGCAATACCGTGCTGCAGGCGCGTGATATCGAAAAGGCGGTGACTGCCTATCTCGGCCCCGGCCGCACCATGAAGGATGTGGAAGCGGCGCGCGATGCCTTGCAGCAGGCCTACCAGGGCAAAGGCTACCAATCGGTCTATGTGGATCTGCCCGAGCAGCAGGTTACCGGCGGCGTGGTGATACTGCAGGTCACCGAGACCCGCATTGGCCAGGTCAAGGTAGTCGGTGCCGAGCACAATGACCCGCAGCGCCTGGCCGCCCGCGTGCCGGCCCTGCAGGCCGGTGCTGTTCCGGATTTCGAGCGTGCGCAGTCGCAGCTGACCGAGCTCAACCGCAGCGGCAAGCGCCAGGTGGTGCCGCTGGTCAAGCAGGGTGCCGCCGACGGCACCATGGACGTGGAGCTCAAGGTCGACGACAAATCGCCGTGGCGCTACAGCGCGACGGTGAACAACGATCACAGCGTCGATACCGAGCCGCTGCGCAGCATCCTGACCGTCGGCCACGACAACCTGTGGCAGCGTGAGCACACTGCATCGCTGACGTTCTTTGCTGCGCCGCAGGATCTGGATCAGGCAAATGTATGGTCCGCTGCCTACGGCATGCCGCTCGGCAGCCCGGACTGGATGCTGGAGTTCAACGGCTACCGCTCGGACAGCAACGTGGTCTCCACTGGGCAGACGAATGTCACCGGCAAGGGCCATGCGCTTGGCGTCAAGCTCAGCCATACCTTGCCGATGACCGGGGCATGGTGGCACCAGCTCTCGGCCGGAATCGACTTCAAGGACCTGGACGAGTCCGTGGCGATGGTTGGCCAGGCATCGAACTTCGCGCCGCTGAAGTACGCACCGTTGACGCTGGCCTATAGCGGCTTCCGCCAGGGTGACAAGCATCAGCTCAACGTCGGCCTGCAGGCGGTGTTCGGTGCACGCAGCATGTTCGGCTATGGCAGCAGCGATGACGAGTTCGACTGGAAGCGGGCCTATGCAGATCCCAGCTTCTTTGCCCTCAAGCTCGAGCTGAGTGACACCTATACGCTGGAGAGCGGCGCGCAGTGGTATGCGCGGTTGTCGGCACAGATGACCGACCAGCCGCTGGTGTCCGGCGAGCAGTTCGCCGCTGGCGGCATGTTCACTACCCGCGGTTACCGCTCGGCCGAAGGTATCGGCGACTACGGCGCGCTGGCGACGCTGGAATGGCGTACGCGGCCATTGGGCCTGTGGGGCCTGCAGGACTGGCGTTTCTATGGCTTCGTTGATGGCGCCTGGCTGGGCTTGCGCCAACCCTTGCCCGAACAGGCCGACAGCGCCTCGATGAGTGCCGTCGGCGTAGGCAGCAGCCTGCGCATCGGCCAGCACTACAACCTCCGCTTCGATTACGGCCGCACGCTCAGCGACGGCCCCACCACGACCAAGGACGCCAACCGGCTGCATCTCAGCGTCGGCGCCAGTTACTGATCCCGACATTCCACGACTTTCCGGAGATACCTTCAATGCAACGCTTCATTGCCCTGTTGTTGTTCTGCCTGAGCATGTCCATGCTCAACGTCGCGCATGCCGAAACCACCTGGTGGCAGGCCGACTGGAAGTACCGCAAGCCGATCACCGTGGATGCGAGCCCGAACGGTGCTGCGCTGGGCGGAAATCTTGGCCGCACGCCCGTGCTGATTCGCCTGCATACCGGCAACTTCGCCTTCGACGGTGTTGCTCCCGAGGGCAAGGACCTGCGCTTCATTGGCGCCGATGGCCACACCGTGCTCAATCACCAGGTCGAGCAGTACGACGCGGACCTTGGAATGGCGTTGATCTGGGTCGACGTGCCGACGATCAGCGGTACCGCCGCGCAGACGCTGTGGATGTACTACGGCAACCCGGGCGCACCGGCTGCAGGCAATGGCCAGCGCGTGTTCGATCCGGACTACAGCGCGGTCTATCACTTTGCTGACAGCGCTGCCGAGGCGCGTGATACCACCGCATACGTGAACACCTTGAGTGGCGAGTTCAAGCCGGCCGATGGCGCCATCATCGGTCGTGGCGCGCAACTTGGTGGAGCGCCGCTGCACCTGCCGGGTGCGCCGTCGCTGGCCATTGCCACCGGCGGCGCAATGACCTTCTCGGCCTGGGTCAAGCCGGACCAGCTCGGCCCGGACCAGGCCATCTATGCGCGCCGCGAAGGCGGCAATGTAGTGCTGGTGGGCGTGGACAACGGCGTGCCGTATGTGCGGGTGAACCAGCAGCGCAGCCAGCCGGTGCCGGCACTGGTGAATGGTCAATGGGCGCATATCGCGGTGACCGCCGCCGATGGCGTGGTGACCCTGTACGTCGGCGGTCGCGAGGCGGTGCGGATGGAAGCAACCTTGCCAGCTTTTGCCGGTGAAGCGCTGCTCGGTGGCGACGCCGCTGTTGCTGACGCGCTCGGCGACGCCGCTGCCATCCCCGCCGCGCAGCCGTTCACTGGCGTGGTCGATGAAGTGCGCGTGTCCAAGCTCGCACGCCCGGCAACGATGTTGCTGGCTGATGCCACTGCGCAGGGCGCCGAGTCGCGTTTGATCGCCTTTGGTGAGGACGAGCAGTCGGCTGGCGTCAGTCACTTCGGCTTCATCCTCAAGGCGATGCCTGTCGATGCCTGGGTGGTGGTGATCGTGCTCGGCCTGATGCTGCTGCTGTCGTGGGCGATCATGATCGCCAAGAGCCGCTACTTCGGCACCGTGGCCAAGGCCAACGAGAGCTTTACTTCGCAGTACAAGAAGGTGACGGGTGCGCCGGTCGCCTCGCTGCAGGAACTGGAACGCACCGGCACGCTTGCGCCGGAGATCCGCGAAAGCTCCACGCTGTGGCGCCTGTACCGCATCGCCATGGACGAAATGGACGGTCGCGGCTCACATCATCACGGTTTGACCGCTGCTGCGATCACCTCCATCCGCGCATCGATGGATGCCGAAGTGACGCGTGAGACCGAGCGCATGTCCAAGCGCATGAACTGGCTGTCGACCACGATCGAAGGTGCGCCTTACATCGGCCTGTTCGGCACCGTCATCGGCATCATGCTGGTGTTCGCGGTGGCTGCCATGGCGGGTGCGGTTGACATCAACTCGGTGGCACCGGGCATGGCCGCGGCGCTGCTGTGTACCGCAGCCGGCCTCGGTGTCGCCATCCCCGCCCTGTTTGGCTACAACTGGCTTGCCTCACGCGCTGAAGCCATTGCCGCCGACATGTCGGTATTCGTTGACGAGTTCACCGCACGCCTGGCCGAAGAGTTCGACCGCAGCACGCCGGCGACCGCGGCACGTCCGGTCCAGGCCTGAGGAGATCATCATGGCCAGGGCTAAGCGGTTCGGCATCAAGAAACGCGAGAAAGGCATCAACGTCACCCCGTTCGTCGACGTGCTGCTGGTGGTGCTGGTGATCTTCATCCTCACCAGCAACGCCACCATTCCAGGCATCGAGGTCAACCTGCCGAAGGCCAGCTCCAGCATGGCGCTGGAGAAACCCAAGACCAAGGCGATCACGGTCGACAATGCCGGGCAGATCTTCCTGGACGCCTATCCGGTGAGCCTGGCCGAGCTGGAAGACCGCCTGCGCACCGAGAAGGCATTGAGCCCTGATTTCCCGGTGATCGTGCGTGGTGATGCGCAGGTGCAGTACGCACGCGTGGTCGAGGTGCTGGACCTGCTGCGCAAGATCGAGCTGACCCAGGTCGGCCTGGTCACCGGCAAAGTGCAGGGGTGAGGGCGTGACTTCCCTCCACTCCCACAGTGATGGCGCGGCACCGGCGTGGCGACGCTGGTGGCCGCTGCTGGCGGTGATCGGCGGCATTGGCGTGCTGGCGCTGCTGGTCTGGTTGTTGCTGTTCAAGAACACCGCCAGCACCCGTCGCCCGGTAGCCGATGTGCCAATGGTGATGCTGCCGCCCCCTCCGCCCCCTCCGCCGGAGCCCGAGCCGGAACCGCAGGACACGCCGGAAGAAGTGATGCCCGAACCGGAACCGCTGGATGAGGTGCCCAAGCCCACCGAGGAAGCGCCAACGCCTGATACCGCCGACCCGGTGACGATGGACGCCGACGCGCAGGCCGGCAGTGACAGCTTCGGCATCCAGTCCGGCAGCGGCGGTGGCCGCAGCGGTACCGGTGCCGGTGGCGCCGGCAATGCCAGCTACGGCCGCTATCTCGGCTATGTGCTGCAACAGGCCGTCGCCAGTGACGACAAGGTGCGGCGCCTGGCGTTCCAGCTGATGGTCAACGTGTGGCTGGACGAAAGCGGGCAGGTGACGCGCGTCGAGCTGGCCCGTGGCAGCGGCAACGGTGAGGCCGATGAGGCGGTGCTGCAGGCGATCCGCGCGATCGGCCGCATCGACGAGCGGCCGCCAGCATCGCTGAGCTTCCCTGCGCGGGTACTGGTGCAGGGGCGCCGACCGGCCGGATGAGCATCCCGATCTCTTTCTTTCCCGATTCTTCCTTTCTGCGAGCAAGCCGATGACCTGTTCTACCTTCCGTTCCGCGCTGCGCGGATTGCGCACGACCACCCTCGCCACCGGCGTCGCGCTGGTGCTTGCCAGCGGCGCTGCGCACGCCCAGGCCGGTAGCGGCGACAGCACCATGATCAAGTTGATCCGTGGCTTGATGGACAGCGGTGCGCTCAAGCCCGAGGTTGGCGCAGCCCTGTTGCTGGAAGCGCAGCGTGAAGCCGCACCGGCAGCTGCCACTGCCACGGCGGTGGCGGCGCAACCCGGGGATGTACGCGTTCCCTACATTCCGCAGAGCGTGCGCGATGAAATCCGCGAGGAGGTCAAGGCCAGCGTGATGGCCGAAGCCAGGGACGAGCGTTGGGCCGCACCTGACCAGGTGCCGGAGTGGACCCAGCGGCTGAAGGTGCAGGGCGATGTGCGCGTGCGCAACGAAAGCCGCCTGTATTCCCAGCGCAACAGCGACATCGAGGTGGACTGGGCGCGCATCAATGCCGGCAATGGCTATGACGTCAACGGCAATACCAACCTGGACCTGCCGCCGCTGCGCAACAGCCGCCAGGACCGCAACAACTCCTGGCGCATCCGTGCGCGTCTTGGCGTGGTAGCCGAACTGGGCGAGCACACCCGTGCCGGCGTGCGTCTGGCGACCGGCAACGACAACGGTCCGGTGTCCACCACCCAGACACTCGGTGGCGGCCTGGGCAAGAAGGATGTGTGGCTGGACCAGGCGTGGTTGTCATGGTCGCCGCTGGCAGGCCTGGACATCCAGGGCGGCCGCTTCGGCAATCCGTACTGGTCCACCGATACCCTGTTTTCCAACGACCTCAACTTCGACGGTATGGCGATCAAGTACGCACATCCCATCGGTGGTGACGGGCTTTCGCTGTTCGCAACGCTGGGTCTGACACCGTTGGAGTACTCCTCCGACAGCTTCCCCAGCACCAGCCAGAACAAGATGAAGAGCGAGAACAAGTGGCTCAATGGCCTGCAGGTTGGCGCGGACTGGCAGTTCGGGGATGCGCAGAAACTGCGTGCCGCAGTGGGCTACTACGACTTCCGCAATATCGCCGGTGAGTACTCCCAGCCCTGTGCGCTGTATGCAGGTGCCGACTACTGCAGCAGCGACTGGACGCGTCCGGCATTCATGCAGAAGGGCAATACGCTGATGCTGCTGCGTAACATCGCGGTCAATCCGCTGGACCCGGCCAATACGCCGATGCCGCAGTACGTGGGGCTGGCTTCGGAGTTCGAACTGCTCGACCTCAACCTGGCGTGGGAAACCCCGTTGTTCGACGGCATGGGGCTGCGCGTCGAGGGCCACGCCATCAAGAACCTTGCCTATGATCCCAAGGACATGTGGAAGCGCGCACAGGGTGGCATCGTCACCAACCTTGCTGCGCCGGTGAATGGCGTCGCGGGCCCGCAGGACATCCGCAGCGGTGACATGGCCTATATGGCGCAGGCAACGTTTGGCCAGCTGGCACTCAAGCAGGCCGGTGATTGGAACCTGGCCCTGGGCTACAAGCGGCTGGAGGCGGATTCACTGCCCGATGCCTACAACGACTCCAACTTCCATCTCGGCGGCACCAACGCCAAGGGCTACTACCTGGGCGGCTCCTACATGTTCGACAAGAACGTGTGGTTGACCGGGCGCTGGATGGCGGCCAAGGAAGTGACCGGCGCACCGCTGTCGATCGATGTCTTCCAGCTGGAAGTGAATGCCGGTTTCTGACCGGCACGCACGTGCCCCCAATGGGGAAGCAGCGCCTGCTTCCCCGACCCTACAACCGGATGACGCTGCAAAATGACGACCGATACCGTACTCAAGCAAGACACCTCCCCAGCTTCAGATGCTCCCTCAGTGCATGCCGAAAGTGATGCCGACAACACGCCTCCCGCCTGGCCGATGCTTTACCGCAACCCGGTGGTGCTGTCCTCGCAGGCACATGCTCACTGGCGATTGCGCGCTGGCGATGCCGCATTTGCCGCCGACAGCCATTCCGTGCCGCTGATGATCGGTGAGTTTGCCGCAGCCTCGCGCGCCTACCCGATGGTTTTCGCCGGTGCGGACCACCTGCCGGTGGCCGTGCTTGGCCTGGAAGCGGAGCAGAACCGCTTCGTCATTGCCGACCAGTGGCGGCCGGAAACCTATGTGCCGGCGTACCTGCGGCGCTATCCGTTCGTGTTTGCACGCACCAGCAATCCGGATGGCTATGTGCTTGCCATCGATGCAGATGCGGACATGCTGGTGCAGGAAGGCGAGGAAGGCCAGCCGCTGTTCGAAGGCGACCAGCCCGCGGCGATCACCCGCCAGGCCATGCAGTTCTGCGAAGCCTTCACCCGCGAAGATGCCGCCACCCGCGCGTTCAGTGCAGCGCTGGCGGATGCGGGCGTGCTGGTGCCGCGGCAGGCCGATGTGGCCCACGCCGATGGCCGCCGGCACAGCTTGCAGGGCTTCCATGTGGTCGATCCAGAGCGGTTTGCAGCCCTGCCGGACGCCACCGTGCTGCAGTGGCATCGCCAGGGCTGGCTGGCACCGGTGCACTTCCACCTGGCCTCGCTGGCGCGCTTCGCCGATCTGACCCAGGACTGATCCTGTTCACGCGTGGCGCCGGGCAGGTGCCGTCGCAGTTCTTGCCGATTGCAGGCGGCGGGGTTGACGGTGGTTGCCCGGTGACCACGCCCTAGGCGTGGACGCGCGATCTTAAGGGATGCCTGCGAGCGTCCTTGCATGCTTGCTGGCGGTGGGCCTGCCGTCGCGCCCGAGCATGATCTGCGCGTATCAGTTTGCTGCACCGGCGCAGGGTGTCGTCGCCTAGCCAAGGGGCACCTGCGGTAATACATGCAAACCTCAGCCTCGCGGGCGGGGTCATCCTCGGTTGCCAGCGGATTTGACCCGGCCGCTTGGCGGGTGCAAGCTCGGATACAGTGCTGCGCAACTCAGGAGTCCCGATCATGACTGCTGTCGGTTCGATGAGTACCCCGGGCGACAAGTCGCCGCCCTCGCATTTGTGGCGTGTGTTCTGGCTGCAGGGGGTGATCCCCAGCAACCTGTTATGGGCCGCCGCGCTATGGGCGCTGATGCAAGGCAAGACCAGCCTGCTGCTCGGCCTGTTCGCCGTATTGCTGCTCTACACCGGTTGGATCATCCCCACGGTGTGGCGGGCCGCGCCCAGCGCGCACAACCCCAACTATGGCTTGGCCGCACGCGGCCTCACCGTGGCGTGGGGGCTGAACACCGTGCTGGTGATCTTCTTCCTGTTGCTGCAGCTTGCGACCTGAGCGGGCTGCAGGCTGGCGACGCTGCGCGCTAGTAGAACTGCACCGGCGCGCCGTCGCGGTCAAACGCGGCGAAGCGGCTGATCTGGCCGTCGTTGACGGCATTGACCATCAAACGCAGTGGCTGCGCGGCTTCATCACTGGAGGGAGCAATGCCGGCGCGGCCATCCAGCGAGGCAACGAACACGAGGTCCCAAGGCAGGCCGGTCTTTGCGGACTCGGCGGCAAGTGCGGCAAACGAGGCGATTTCCTGCGGCGCCTTGTCCACGCACAGCACCGGGCTCAGGGTGCCGCCTTCGCCGTTGTCATGGCGCGCATGTTGATCGGCGGTTGGAGATTCAGGCAGGTCGGCTTTGACGAATACGAACAACAGGCGTTGTGGCTCGGTCTGCTCCAGCGAGGCACGCAGTAAATCGTCGAAATCACTCAGCATCATGATCGTTTTCACAAGGAGGAAGCCATTGAGTGGCCATGCTGCCACAGCCGGGCAAGGTCTGGCGGAGGTACGGATTGATTTAAGTCATGCCATCGTCGCAATGCCCCGCGTAGGCTGACAGCCTGTCAACGAAGGCGAGGGTATCCCGGCATGCCGGGCGAGCGTGCAAACGTGGAGTCAGAAGGTGAAACAGCCATGAGCCAACTCACCGACGGCTTCGGTCGCAGTTTTCCATACCTGCGTCTGTCGCTGACCGAGGCCTGCAACTTCCGTTGCAGCTATTGCCTGCCTGACGGTTACCAAGCCGATGGTCGCCCGCAGTTCATGGCGGTTGACGAGATCGAACGTCTGGTGCGCGCGTTTGCCGTGCTGGGCATGCACAAGATCCGCCTGACTGGCGGTGAGCCCAGCCTGCGCAAGGACCTGACCCAGATCATCGCCACGGTGGCAAAGGTGCCGGGCATCCGCAAGGTAGCCATCACCACCAATGGCTGCCTGTTGCCGCGGCATCTGCCGGGTTGGCACCGCGCCGGGCTTACCGCGCTCAATGTCAGCATGGACAGCCTGCAGCGCGAGCGCTTCCACGCGATCACCGGCCACGATCGCCTGCCCGAGATCATGGAAGGTCTGGCCATGGCGCAGGAACTGGGCCTGCAGTCGATCAAGCTCAATGCGGTGCTGCTGCGCGGCCTCAACGATGACGAGCTGCCGGCGTGGATGGAATTCCTGCGCGAGCGCCCCATCAGCGTGCGTTTCATCGAGCTGATGCGCACCGGCGACAACCGCGAGTACTACGAGCGCCATCACCTGCGTGCCGATGTGGTCATCGAACAGCTGCTGGCTGCCGGTTGGAGTGAGCGCAAGCGCGCTGCCGATGCCGGCCCGGCACGTGAGTTCAGCCATCCCGAGCATCGCGGCAGCGTTGGCATCATCGCCCCGTATTCAAAGGACTTCTGCAAAGGCTGCAACCGCCTGCGGGTCACCGCGCGCGGCGATCTGCGCCTGTGCCTGTTCGGTGACTTCGGCGTGGCGCTGCGCCCGCTGCTGCAGTCCGACGACGACCAGGACGCGCTGCTGGCGCGCATCACCACCCAGCTTGGGCTCAAGGCAGCCGGGCATGGATTGCATTTCGGCCAGACCGGGCTTACCCCGCACCTGGCCTCGATTGGAGGATGAAACACGCAATGAGTGGGCAGATAAGTGCGGCATTCCACATGGCCGATGTACGCGACAAACGCATCACCCGCCGCCGGGCGGTGGCGGTCGGTGAGCTGATCGCCGGGCCGATTGCCTACCCGTTGATCGTCGAGCGGCGCCTGCCCAAGGGCGACGCGCTGGTAATGGCCGAGATTGCCGGCCTGCAAGGGGCCAAAATGGCCTCGGCATTGATGCCGATGTGCCATCCGTTGCCGTTGGAGCTGGTGCGCGTCTATTGCGCGCCGGTGCCGGAACGGCTGGCGATCCGGGTCTGGTGCGAGTGCGCCAGCGAAGCGCGTACCGGCGTGGAGATGGAGGCCCTGGCCGGCGTCAATGCCGCGCTGCTGACCTTGTACGACCTGAGCAAGCCGGTCGAGCCGGCACTGGAAATCAGTGGTATCCGCCTGCTGTTCAAGGAAGGCGGCAAGAGTGGCGTGTGGACGCACCCGCAAGGCATGGATGCTGGCGAGCTTGAACGCTTCCGGCCGCGTCCGCCCAAGACTTTGGGCGCGGCGCGCTGTGCGGTGATCACCCTAAGTGACCGCGCCAGCCGTGGCGACTACATTGACGAATCCGGACCAGTGCTGGTCAAGGGCTTGCAGGCCTTGGGCGGTGAGGTGGCCAGCAATGAAATATTGGCCGACGGCATCGAACCGCTGGTCGCGCACCTGCGCGCGCTGGCTGCCGATGGTGTGCGCCTCTGCCTGTGCACTGGCGGCACTGGCCTGAGCCCGCGTGATCTGACGCCCGAGGCCTTGCAGGCATTGGGTGGGCGCCCGGTACCCGGACTGGCACAGATGCTACGCGGGCTCAGTGCCCAGCACACACCGATGGCCTGGTTGAGCCGCGCTGAAGTGGTGCAACTGGACGATCTGCTGGTCATCGCCCTGCCAGGCAGCCCACGTGCCGCCGCGCAATGCATGAACATCCTCACCCCCGTCCTTGGCCATGCCTTGGCGATGATGGATGGGGGCTCGCACGCATGATCAGTTATGCGCAGGCGCTGCAGCAGTTGCTGGCGGCCGCACCGGCAGCGAGCAGCGAGCAGGTGACCATCGATACTGCCGCCGACCGGATACTGGCTGCACCGGTAAACAGCGCGCAGGACCTGCCGCCGTTCGACAACGCTGCGATGGATGGCTTTGCGCTGTGCGCGAACGGGCAACCGGTGCAAGCGGGCACCGTGCTGCAGGTGCAGGGTTGGCAGGCCGCAGGCGATACCGCTGCTGCAGACGGCGATTCCACGCAGGCCTGGGAAATCATGACCGGCGCACGCATGCCGTCCGGTCTGGACAGCGTGGTGCCGATTGAACAGGTCGAGGTGCTGGATGCCGTGGATGGGCGTCCCACCCGCGTGCGCCTGCAGGCAACGGTAAAGCCCGGTCAGCACGTTCGCCTGCGCGGTCAGGACGTGGAACTGGGCGAAACCGTGCTGGCTGCGGGAGCGCTGCTGGACGTCAATGCGATGACCTTGCTGCATGCACTCGGCGTTGCCAACGTGCAGGTACAGCACCAGCCGCAGGTTGCGGTGATCAGTACCGGCAAGGAGCTGATCAGCGATGCGACCGCGGAACTACAGTCTGGACAGATACGCGACAGCAATCGCCCGTTCCTGGTCAGCCGGCTGCGTGCTGCGGGTGCTGATGTGGTCTGGAACGGCGTGGTCAGTGATGACGTTGCCGCCTTTGATGCCGCGCTGGATGCGGCCTTGGCCGCGGGTGCACGTGTGGTATTGAGCACCGGCGCGGTGTCGCAGGGGCGCTACGATTTCATTCCCGATGCGCTGCGCGCGCGTGGCGCCGAGATCATCTTCCACAAAGTCGCGATTCGCCCGGGCAAGCCGCTGCTGTTCGCGCGCCTTGCCGACGGCGCCTTGTACTTCGGCCTGCCGGGAAACCCGATTTCCGCTGCGGTAGGTCTGCGCTTCTTCGTCGAGCCGGTGCTACGAAAGATGCTGGGTCTGGCCGAAGAGACCGTTCTGCAGCTGCCATTGCAGGCCGACGTGCGCAAGCCGCCGGGCCTGCGCTTCCATGCGCGCGCACGCGTGCATGCCGATGCCAGCGGGCAGCTGCGTGTGAGTGTGCTGGCCGGGCAGGAATCGTTCCGCCTCAAGACCATGCTGCGCGCCAATGCGTGGGTGGTGCTGGAGGGTGACGACGATCTGGCCACGGCCGGCAGTCTGGTACGTGTACAGGGCTGGGGCCACCGTGAGCCGGTGCAGCTCAGCCCGCAGGAGATGTCATGAAAGAGATAGTGGTGCAGCTGTTTGGTGCATTTTCGGAGCTGGACCCGCAGCGCGAGATCCGCGTGCCGGTCGAAGGCGGGCAGGTCATCGACCTGCGCAGGGCGTTGCGCGTGCTGCTGCAACAGCGTTTTCCGCAGTTCCGGGCTGGTCTGGTCGATTACTCGGCATTTGCCGATGAACAACGCGTATTGCGCGACAACGATGTGCTGCCCGGCGATGGCCGCGTTGCCATCCTGCCACCGGTAAGTGGAGGCTGAGATGAGCTTCGAGAGCGTATGGAAAGTGGTGGACCGTGCCGATGCGGCGATTGATCCAGCGGAAGGTATCGCCGCCGTGTCCGATCCGGGCTTCGGTGGCATCGATGTCTTCATCGGCAAGGTGCGTGATCTGAACCAGGGCAGGCCGGTGTTGGGTATCACCTATGACTTGTTCGAGCCGCTGGTCTTGAACGAGTTCCAGCGGCAGATTGACGAAATCAGCGCCGACTTCGGCCCCCGCATCAAGCTCTATGTGGCGCATGCCAAGGGTCGGCTGGCGGTGGGCGACGTCGCCGTGGTCGTCGCTGCGGGCAGTCCGCACCGTGACGAAGCCTTCCGCGCCTGCCGGCAGTTGATCGAAGGGGTGAAGCACCGCTCGCCGATCTGGAAGCAGGAGCATTACCAGAATGGCGACAGCGAGTGGAGTGAGGGCTGCAGCCTGTGCCAACCCGACACCGAGCACGCGCATATCGATGGGCATGTCCACGACCACTCGCATTGAACCAGCGCCGGTCGCCGGCATCGTGCTGGCCGGCGGGCTGTCCAGCCGCATGGGCCAGGACAAGGCACTGTTGCTGTGGCGCGGACGGACCTTGCTTGAACACAGCTGCGCCCTGCTCAGTGCAGTCGGTGCCCAGCCTGTGAAGGTGAGTGGCGACTATCCGGGCTTCGATTCGGTGCCCGATGCGGTGCCACGTTGTGGCCCGCTGGGTGGCCTCCACAGCGTGGTGGAAACCCTGGCCGATGGACCGGCTTGGGTGGTACCGGTGGATATGCCGCTGCTGGATGTGACATTGCTGCGACAGCTGCGCGAGGCAGGCACGGCGTCTTGTGTGACGTATTCAGAAGAACCGATACCGATGTACTTGAACATCGACGGCACATGCCGCAGTCTGCTGTTTGAAATGGTCACGGGTACAGACGGGCCACGCTCGCTACGGATGTTCCAACGCCGCCTCGGTGGTCTGGAACTGCCATTGCCAGCCGGTGCCGCCGCCCGCCTTGTGAACTGCAATACCCCCCGCCAATGGGAGGAAGTTGCGTCATGAAAGTCCAGATCCAGTCGCAGTCGCTACGGCTGCGGATTGATGAAAGCGAGCTGGCACGCCTGCTCGCTGGCGAGGTGCTGGAGAACCAGACCTGGCTTGGCACGCCCGGAGCCCTGTCGCAGCGCTTGCAGCTGCACGACACGGTGGAGGTGCTGCTGGATGGCGATAGCAACGCATTGACGATCAGGCTGCCGCGTGAAGACGTGCTGGCGCTGCAGGCACGTTTACCGTGCCGTGACGGTTTGAGCTTCGTGCTGCCAACGCAGGCACGGCCGCTACAGCTCCAGTTCGATGTGGATGTGCGTGACAGCGTGCGCCAACGCGGCGTGCAACGCCGCAATTCGTCCGATGCCGTAAGCATCAGTTGATATTTGTCAGGTAGGTGGCGCGAGAGCGCCGTTGTATTGATCAAGATCAAGACTGCCCCAGGGGGCGCCGGGCCTAATGACGCCGTGGCGACTGGGCAAGCAACCGCACAGCAAGCCAGCGCCGTACCACACAGCCTTGGAGCGATGCATGAGTGCCAGTCGCGATGTCGTAAAGCAGAGCAATGCCGGACCCGGTCGCGTCATCAGCGATTGGAGGCCCGAGGATTCCGATTACTGGGAACGCACCGGCAAGAAGGTCGCCACCCGCAACCTGGTGATATCGATTCCGGCGCTGTTGCTGGCGTTCTCGGTGTGGGTGCTGTTCTCGGCAGTGACCATCAGCCTGCCCAAGATCGGTTTCGCCTTCACCACTGACCAGCTGTTCTGGCTGGTGGCCCTGCCCAGCCTGTCCGGCGCAACGTTGCGCATCTTCTACTCCTTCGTCATCCCGATCTTCGGCGGCCGCCGCTGGACCGCGCTGTCGACTGCATCCTTGTTGCTGCCGACCTTGTGGCTGGGCTTCGCGGTGCAGAACCCGGCCACGCCGTACTGGGTATTCGTGATGATCGCCATCCTGTGTGGTTTCGGCGGCGCGAACTTCTCCTCGTCGATGTCCAACATCTCCTTCTTCTATCCCAAGCAGCGCCAGGGCATGGCGCTGGGTTTGAATGCAGGGCTGGGCAATGTCGGCGTATCGGTATCGCAGGCGGTGGTGCCTCTGGTGATCAGCGTTGGCGTGTTTGGCGCCATGGGCGGCGCACCGCAGGCAGTGGCCGACGGCGGCGCCCCCTTGTTCGTGCAGAACGCCGGTTTCATCTGGGTACCGTTCATCGCCTTCTTCGCGATCGCTGCCTGGTTCGGCATGAATGACCTGACCAGCGCCCGCTCCTCGTTTTCCGAGCAGGCGGTGATCTTCCGCCGCAAGCACAACTGGCTGATGTGCTGGTTGTACATCGGCACCTTCGGTTCCTACATCGGCTTCTCCGCCGGCTTCCCGATGCTGGTCAAGAGCCAGTTCCCGGATGTGAATCCACTCGCCTATGCCTTCATCGGCCCGCTGCTGGGCGCACTGATGCGCTCGGTGGGCGGTAGCATGGCCGACCGCTGGGGTGGCGCACGCCTGACCTTCTGGGTGTTCGCGCTGATGATAGCCGCAGTGTTCGGCGTGCTGCACTTCCTGCCCAGCAATGGCCAGGGCGGCAACTTCTACGGTTTCCTGCTCTCGTTCATGGCCTTGTTCGTGCTCAGCGGCATCGGCAACGGCACCACCTTCCGGATGATCCCGGTGATCTTCCGCACGCTGCACGAGCGCCTGTCAGCCAATGAAGGCGCCGAAGGCAAGAAGGCCGCTGCCCATCAGGCCAGCATCGAGTCCGCCGCCGTTGTCGGCTTCTCCGGCGCAATCGGTGCCTATGGCGGCTTCTTCATCCCCAAGAGCTACGGCTCCTCCATCACCTTGACCGGCAGCCCGGATATGGCGCTGTACGGCTTCATTGCGTTCTACATCACCTGCCTGGCGGTTACCTGGTGGTGGTACTACCGGCGCGGGGCTGAAACCCCCTGCTGAGAAAGCAATGCACCGCAGCCAGATGCAACACACAGCCACGATGCAGCAGTTTGCGAACGGAGATTCACCATGAGCTATTTCCTTGATCGCTTGCAGTTCTTCAAGCGTGATCCACAACCCTTCGCCGACGGCCATGGGTTCAGCAAGAGCGAAGGGCGGGACTGGGAAAACAGTTATCGCGCCCGCTGGCAGTACGACAAGATCGTACGTTCCACCCACGGCGTGAACTGCACGGGCTCCTGCAGCTGGAAGATCTACGTCAAGAACGGCCTGGTCACCTGGGAAACCCAGCAGACCGACTACCCGCGCACCCGCCCGGATCTGCCCAATCACGAGCCACGCGGCTGCCCGCGTGGTGCCAGTTATTCCTGGTACCTGTACAGCGCCAACCGGCTCAAGTACCCGCTGATCCGCGGGACCTTGCTGCGCATGTGGCGGCAGGCGCGCAAGACCATGTCGCCGGTCGAGGCCTGGGCCAGCATCGTGCAGGACCCGGCCAAGTCGCGGGAGTACAAGCGTCGCCGCGGCATGGGCGGTTTCGTGCGGCTGAACTGGGATGAGGCCAACGAGATCATCGCTGCCTCCAACCTCTACACCACCAAGGAATACGGCCCGGATCGCATCGTTGGCTTCTCGCCGATTCCGGCGATGTCGATGGTTTCCTACGCTGCCGGCGCGCGCTATCTGTCGCTGCTCGGTGGTGCCTGTCTGTCCTTCTACGACTGGTACTGCGATCTGCCGCCAGCCTCGCCGCAGGTGTGGGGCGAGCAGACCGACGTGCCGGAATCGGCCGACTGGTACAACAGCCGCTACATCATCGCCTGGGGCTCGAACGTGCCGCAGACGCGTACACCGGATGCGCACTTCTTCACCGAGGCGCGTTACAACGGCACCAAGACGGTATCGATCTGCCCCGACTACTCGGAGCTGGCCAAGCTCACCGACCATTGGCTGCATCCCAAGCAGGGTACCGATGCCGCGCTGGCATTCGCCTTCGGTCACGTGATCCTGCGCGAGTTCCACGTCGACACGCCCTCGGAATACTTCCAGGACTACTGCCGCCAGTATTCGGATATGCCGATGCTGGTGCGCATCGAGCGCCGTGCTGATGGTCGGCTGGTGCCGGGCCACTTCCTGCGTGCCAGTGAGCTGGGTGGGCTGGGCGAGAGCAACAACCCGGAATGGAAGACGCTGGCGTTCGACGAGAACAGCGGCGGCATCACCGTGCCGAATGGCTCGGTCGGTTTCCGCTGGGGCGAAAAGGGCAAGTGGAACATCGAAGAAAAAGCCAGCGACGGCCATGACACCCGCCTCCGCCTGAGCCTGGCCGATATCCACGACGGCATCGAGGCGGTGAGCTTCCCATACTTCGGCGGCATCGAGAGCGACGGCTGGACCGCCGCACCGGCCGAGGAAGTGCTGGAGCGCAATATCCCGCTGCGCCGCCTGCAACTGGCTGATGGTGGCGAAGCGCTGGTGGCCACGGTCTACGACCTGCTGCTTGCACAGTACGGTGTTGATCGCGGCTTCGGCGGCGGCAATGTTGCCAAGAGCTTCGATGACAATGTGCCGGGCACGCCGGCGTGGCAGGAACGCATCACCGGCGTGTCACGCGCCGAGGTGATCGAGATCGCCCGTGAGTTCGCCCGCACCGCCGACAAGACCCATGGTCGCAGCATGATCATCGTCGGCGCCGGCATGAACCACTGGTTCCACAACGACATGAACTACCGCGGCCTGATCAACATGCTGGTCATGTGTGGCTGCGTGGGCCAGACCGGTGGTGGCTGGGCGCATTACGTGGGCCAGGAAAAGCTGCGCCCGCAGACCGGCTGGCAGCCGCTGGCCTTCGGCCTGGACTGGAGCCGCCCGCCGCGGCAGATGAACGGCACTTCGTTCTTCTACTTCAATACAGGGCAGTGGCGTTACGAAAAGCTGCAGGTGGACGAACTGCTGTCGCCGCTGGCCGATGCCTCCAAGTACAGCGGCAGCCTGGCCGACCTCAACCTGCGCGCGGTGCGCATGGGCTGGTTGCCGAGTGCACCGCAGCTGGACCGCAATCCGCTGCAGCTGGTGCGCGAGGCCGAGCAGGCTGGCGTCGCACCGGCCGATTACGCGCTGTCCAAGTTCAAGGACGGCTCGCTGGACTTCGCCTTCGCCGATCCGGATGCCGCGCAGAACCACCCGCGCATGATGTTCATCTGGCGCTCCAACCTGCTTGGTTCCTCCGGCAAGGGCCACGAGTACATGCTGCGGCATCTGCTCGGCACGCGCCACGGCCTGCAGGGCAAGGACCTGGGCGAGATGGGCGCGGTCAAGCCCGAGGACGTGAAGTGGCATGACGAAGCCCCGGAAGGCAAGCTCGACCTGCTGGTGACGCTGGACTTCCGCATGTGCACCACCGCGCTGTACTCGGACATCGTGCTGCCGACCGCCACCTGGTACGAGAAGGACGACCTCAACACCTCGGACATGCACCCCTTCATCCATCCGCTGTCCAAGGCGGTGGACCCGGCCTGGGAATCGCGCAGCGACTGGGAAATCTTCAAGGGCGTCGCACGCACGCTTAGCGACATGGCGCCGGGCGTGCTCGGCGTCGAGAAGGATCTGGTGCTGGTGCCAACCCTGCACGACACGCCCAACGAACTGGGCATGCCGTTCGGCGTCGCCGATTGGAAGAAGGGCCAATGCGAGGCCATTCCCGGCAAGACCATGCCGAGCATGGCGGTGGTCGAGCGCGACTATCCCAACCTCTACCGCAAGTTCACCTCACTGGGCCCGTTGCTGGACAAGCTTGGCAACGGCGGCAAGGGCATGAGCTGGGATACCAAGCACGAGGTGGAATTCCTCGGCAAGCTCAACCACACCGTGCTGGACGAAGGCATCAGCCAGGGCCGGCCGGCGATCGATACCGCCATCGACGCCTGCGAAGTGATCCTGCACCTGGCGCCGGAAACCAATGGCCATGTCGCGGTCAAGGCCTGGGAATCGCTGGGCACCTTCACCGGCCGCGAGCATACGCATCTGGCGGTGGGCAAGGAGCATGAGGCGATCCGCTTCCGTGACATCCAGGCGCAGCCGCGCAAGATCATTTCTTCGCCGATCTGGTCCGGCCTGGAAGACGACAACGTCAGCTACAACGCTGGCTACACCAATGTGCACGAGCTGATCCCGTGGCGCACGGTGACTGGCCGCCAGCAGTTCTACCAGGACCACGAGTGGATGATCGACTTCGGTGAGGCCTTCATGAGCTACCGGCCGCCGGTCAACACACGCACGGTGGAGCCGCTGCTCAACAAGCGCCAGAACGGCAACAAGGAGATCGTGCTGAACTGGATCACCCCGCACCAGAAGTGGGGCATCCACAGCACCTACAGCGACAACCTGATCATGCAGACCCTGTCGCGTGGCGGTCCCATCGTCTGGTTGAGCGAGGACGATGCACGCAATGCCGGCATCGAGGACAACGACTGGATCGAGCTGTTCAACGTCAACGGTGCGATCGCCGCGCGTGCGGTGGTCAGCCAGCGGGTGATGCCGGGCATGGCGATGATGTACCACGCCCAGGAACGCATCATCAACGTGCCGGGTTCGGAGATCTCCGGTACCCGTGGCGGCATCCACAACTCGGTGACCCGCATCGTGCTCAAGCCCACCCACATGATCGGCGGTTACGCGCAGCTGGCCTGGGGCTTCAACTACTACGGTACCTGCGGTACCAACCGCGATGAGTTCGTGATCGTGCGCAAGATGGACAAGATCGATTGGCTGGATGACGAGCAATCAAACTCGAATGTCTCGGGCGCCGCACGGGAGGTGGTGTGATGAAAGTACGTGCCCAGATTGCGATGGTGTTGAACCTGGACAAGTGCATCGGCTGCCATACCTGCTCGATCACCTGCAAGAACGTATGGACCTCGCGCGAAGGCGTGGAGTACGCCTGGTTCAACAATGTCGAGACCAAGCCCGGCATCGGCTACCCCAAGGAATGGGAAAACCAGGAAAAGTGGAACGGCGGTTGGGTGCGCAACGGCAGCGGTAAGCTGGTGCCGCGCGCCGGTGGCCGCTGGCGGATGCTGGCCAAGATCTTCTCCAACCCCGACCTGCCGCAGATCGACGACTACTACGAGCCGTTCGACTTCGATTACCAGCACCTGCACGACGCACCGGAGCTGAAGCACCAGCCGACCGCGCGTCCGCGCTCGCTGCTGACCGGCCAGCGCATGGAGAAGATCGAGTGGGGCCCGAACTGGGAGGAAATCCTCGGTAGCGAGTTCTCCAAGCGATCACGCGATTACAACTTCGACAAGGTGCAGAAGGAGATCTACGGCGCCTTCGAGAAGACCTTCATGATGTACCTGCCGCGGTTGTGCGAGCACTGCCTCAACCCGGCTTGCGTCTCGGCCTGCCCTTCCGGCGCGATCTACAAGCGCGAGGAAGACGGCATCGTGCTGATTGACCAGGACAAGTGCCGTGGTTGGCGCATGTGCGTGTCGGCCTGCCCGTACAAGAAGATCTATTACAACTGGAAGAGCGGCAAGTCCGAGAAGTGCATCTTCTGCTACCCGCGTATCGAGATGGGCGAGCCCACCGTGTGTTCGGAAACCTGCGTGGGTCGCATCCGCTACCTGGGGGTGATGCTGTACGACGCCGACCGCATTGCCGAGGCCGCATCGGTGGCGGCGGAGAAGGACCTGTACCAGTCGCACCTGGACATCTTCCTGGACCCGTTCGACCCGGCGGTGATCGAGGCCGCGCGTGCCGAAGGCATCCCCGACAGCTGGCTGGAATCGGCCAAGCAGTCGCCGGTCTACAAACTGGCCATCGACTGGAAGCTGGCGCTGCCGCTGCACCCGGAATACCGCACCTTGCCGATGGTCTGGTACGTGCCACCGTTGTCGCCGATCCAGTCGGCGGCCGAACGTGGCCATGTCGGCATGAGCGGCGAACTGCCGGATATCGCCTCGCTGCGCATCCCGGTGCGTTACCTGGCCAACCTGCTGACCGCCGGTGACGAAGCGCCAGTCATCCGCGCACTGGAGCGTTTGATGGCGATGCGTGCCTGGCGCCGCGCCAAGAACGTGGACGGCGTGGAAGACATGCGTGTGCTCGAACAGGTCGGTTTGACCCCGAGGCAGGTGGAGGAGATGTACCGCTACCTGGCCATCGCCAACTACGAGGATCGCTTCGTGATCCCGACCGCGCACCGCGAGTACGCCAACGACGCCTTCGGCGAACGTGGCGGCTGCGGCTTCACCTTCGGCAATGGCTGCAATGGCGACAGCCCGGCCGACCTGTTCACCCAGCGCAAGAGCACCACATTCGCGGTGCATCCCAACCGCCAGCACCGGCATGAGGTGGTGAAATGAGTGTGCTCAAGCTGATTGGCGTATTGCTGGACTATCCGCGTGACGAGCTTTGGCAGCATGGCGAGGAGCTGCTCGAGGCCTGCGACGATCCGGCGCTGTCGCCGGCCCGTCGCAGGCAGTTGCAGACCTTCGTCCGTGACCTGCTCGCTACCGACCCGCTGGACGCGCAGGACCGCTGGCTGGCCACCTTCGACCGTGGCCGCTCGATGAGCCTGCTGGTGTTCGAACACATCCACGGCGAGTCGCGTGATCGTGGCCAGGCCATGGTCGACCTGATCGATGCCTATCGCAAGAACGGTTTCGAGCTGGATGCGCGCGAGCTGCCGGACTACCTGCCGCTGCTGCTGGAATACCTCTCGCATCGGCCACAGGCCGAGGCCAAGGACTGGCTGCACCACATCGGCCACATCGCCGGCATGCTCGCTGCGCGCGCGGCCGAGCGACAGCTGCCGCATGCGGTGCTGCTGGAGATCCTGGTCGAGGCGGGCGAGGGCAAGGTCAACCTGGCCGTGCTGCGCCAGCGGGCCAGCGAAGAAGTGCGCGACGACACCGTCGAAGCCATGGACCGCCTGTGGGAAGAGGAAGCGGTGCGCTTTGGCGCCGATGCACCTTCGCAGGATTGCGATCCACCCCATCGTTCACCGGCACGCGCGCAGCCGCGGGAGATCCAGCCATGAATTACCTCAATCAGTTCGCCTTCCAGTTCTATCCCTACATCGCGGTGGCGGTGCTGTTGATCGGTAGCTGGGCGCGCTATGACAAGGCGATGTACAGCTGGCGGACCGGCTCCACCCAGTTGCTGTCCGATCGTGGCATGCGCTTTGGCAGCAACTGCTTCCACATCGGCATCATCGCCATCCTCGGCGGTCACTTTGTCGGCCTGCTGACCCCGCACGCGCTGTACGAGCCCTTCATCACTTCCTCGCAGAAGCAGTTGCTGGCGATGGTGGTCGGTGGCTTCTTTGGTGCGCTGTGCTTCGTCGGCATCACCATCCTGCTGGTGCGTCGCCTGACCAATGCGCGGGTACGTGCGATCGGCAGCTTCGGTGACACGCTGGTGCTGGTGCTGTTGTTCGCCCAGCTCTGCCTTGGCCTGTACAGCATCAAGGTCTCGGCCGGGCATCTGGACGGCGGGGTGATGGTGATGCTGGCCGAGTGGGCGCAGCACATCGTCACCTTCCGTGCCGGTGCCGCCGATTACGTCGAAGGCGTGCATTGGGTCTACAAGGCGCACATCTTCCTCGGCCTGACCCTGGTGTTGATCGCCCCGTTCACCCGCCTGGTGCATGTGTGGAGCGTGCCGATCAGCTACCTGTGGCGTCCGTACCAGGTGGTGCGCCGCCGCCAGGCCACGCTGCGCTACGGTCCGCGGGAGTAAGCCATGGGCAGCCTGCCACGCATTCTCCCCATCACCGTCATCGACTCGCAGACACCGGTGCCGGCCGAGGCCGGCCACCATCACGACGCCGATGATGGCCCGCGCAGCCTCGGCCAACCGGCGCCGTGCAGCCTGTACGTGCAGGACACACCGATCAGCGAGGCCGATATCGCCCGCGAGATGCAATACCACCGGGCGATGCGCCCGGAGCAGTCGCGTGCCGATGCGGCACGTGCGCTGGTGGTACGCGAGCTGCTGCGGCTGGAGGCCGAGCGGCTTGGCCTGGCCGGCGCCACCGGCGTCGGCCAGGAGACCAGCGAGGAAGCACGTATCCAGCAGCTGATCGAACAGACGCTGGAAGACCGCGTGCCAACCGAAGACGACTGCCAACGCTACTTCGCGCAGAACCCCGAGCGCTTCCGCTCGCCCGACCGTATCCGCGTTCGCCACATCCTGCTGGCGGCACCGGCCGACGATATCGCCGGTCGGCTGAAGGCACGCACCCAGGCCGAGCAGCTGATCGCCGAACTGCTGGAACAGCCGCATCTGTTCGCCGATCTGGCCGCGCGCCACTCGCAGTGCCCGTCCAACAGTGAAGGCGGCGATCTGGGCTGGCTGCAACGCGGCCAGACCACTCCCGAGTTTGATCGCCAGGTGTTCCGCCTGCGGCAGGGCTTGGCGGGTTTCCCGGTGGAGTCGCGCTGGGGCTACCACGTGGTCAGTATCGATGCGCTGGAAGCCGGCGCGGCGCTCACCTTCGAGCAGGTGCAGCCACAGATCAGTGACTACCTCGAGCTGCAGGTGCGCCAGCGCGACGTGCAGCAGTTCCTGCTGGAGCTGCGCGAGCGTTACCCGGTACGCGGGCTGGAAGATATCGAAGCACAGGCTGAGTAAGACGTAATCCCCCAGGAGCGGCCATGAGCCAGAATTTGCAGAACATCAGCAGCGGCGAACAACAACGTGCGCTATGGCTGAGTACCTTCGCCTTCACCGTGTGTTTCGCGGTGTGGATGATCTTCGCCATCATCGGCATCCAGATCAGCGAGCAACTGGGCTTGAACGACACCCAGTTCGGCCTGCTGATCGCCACGCCGGTACTGACCGGTTCGGTGATCCGCGTCTTCCTCGGCATCTGGTCCGACCAGTTCGGTGGGCGCAAGGTGATGACCCTGGTGATGCTGTGCGGTGCAGTCGCGACCTGGCTGCTGACTTACGCGCAGACCTACCCGCAGTTCCTGTTGGCGGCGTTGTTCGTCGGCATCGCCGGCGGCAACTTCTCGGTCGGCGTCACCTATGTGTCCAAGTGGTTCCCGCCGGAGAAGCAGGGCACCGCCTTGGGCATCTTCGGTGCCGGCAACATCGGCTCGGCGGTCACCAAGCTGCTGGCGCCGCTGGTGATGGTGGCCTCGGGCTGGATGATGGTCGCCAAGCTGTGGGCGGTCGGCCTGGCGGTCACCGCCATCCTGTTCTACCTGTTCAGCAAGGAAGATCCTTCGCTGGAAGACCGCCGCCGCAGCGGCGTCAAGCCGATGTCCTTCGCCGAGCAGATGGCGCCGTTGAAGAACCTGCAGGTGTGGCGCTTCTCGCTGTACTACTTCTTCGTGTTCGGCGGCTTCGTCGCGCTGGCACTGTGGCTGCCTCATTATCTGGTCGGCGCCTACGGCATGGATGTGGGCACGGCCGGCGTGCTGGCGGCGTGTTACTCGATCCCGGCCAGCCTGTTCCGGGTGGTGGGTGGCTGGATGTCAGACCGTATCGGTGCACGGCGGGTGATGTACTGGACGCTGGGGGTGTCAGTGATCTGTACCTTCATCCTGGCCTATCCGGATACCCGCTACATCGTGCAGGGCATACACGGCGAGATCAGCTTCCACCTGGCGATCAGCGTGACCCTGTTCACCGTGCTGGTGTTCGTGCTCGGCTTCTTCATGTCGCTGGGCAAGGCCGCGGTCTACAAGCACATCCCGGTCTACTACCCCCAGCACGTGGGTTCGGTGGGCGGCGTGGTCGGCATGATCGGCGGCCTCGGCGGCTTCATCCTGCCCATCGTGTTTGGTGCCTTGAATGATGCGCTCGGCATCTGGAGCAGCTGCTTCATGCTGCTGTTCGTGCTGGTCAGCATCGCGCTGGCGTGGATGCACTTCGCCATCCGCCGGATGGAGCGTCGCAACTTCCCGCAGCTGGATCGTGAGACCGACCTGCCCGAAGCCATCGATGCCGCTGCCGCGGAGAAACAGCGGCGGGCTTGATCCAGATCAGTGAAACCCGGCGGTCGCTGCGCGAGGATGCTTGCATGTCAGTAGAGACCGCCGGGATGGATGACGCCACATTGCATGTTGCATTGCTGCAGCAACCCGCGCACGTGTTGTTCCCGGCGCCGGCGGAGCTGAGCCCCGGCTTCGCGGAGGCGGGTTGGCGTGCAGCCATGCAGGCCAGCAACGAGCATCTGATTCCACGTGGCTTGACGCTGGGTTTCTGCGCACCCCCGCATGAGCTGGAGCGCGCCGAGAACGTGCTGGACGCGCTGCTGGTATGCCTGCGCCTGCATGCCAGGATGCTGGCCAGCGACCGCGAAGTGGCGGCGATGGTGCTGCAGCCGGGCATCGTCGAGCATCTGCCGCCCGCCCTGCTGGGCCGCCTGTTGGACGCGGTGCCGGAGCAGCTGTGTACCATCGCCCGGCCGCAGGTCGAGGTGCGGCTGGATGCGGCCAGCGATGTCGCACCGGCTGCATTGCGCGAGGTCGGCTGTACCCGGATGACGGTGATCGACCATGCCGGCGTCGATGGCCCGGCGATGCTGGCCCAAGCCCAGCAGGCCGGGTTCACCGCGTGTTACTACCAGCTGCGCGTGCCCTGCTACGGCGATGTGTCGTTCCTGCAGCGGCTGCAGCGTGTGCTGGAGCTGGCGCCCGAACGCATCATCCTGCCGTCGCCTGCCTTGCTGCCCGAGTACCCGTTGCCAACGGACTGGCTGCAGGCCTGGCGGTTGCTGCGTGCAGGCGGCTACCTGCCGCTGGGCGGCGACCACTACCAGCGGCCGGACCTGCCGATGCCGCTGCGCAACGGCGATGGCCAGCGTCATTGCGACCTGCTCGGGGTGCCGCGGCGCGAGCGCCATGACCTGCTCGGCATTGGTGTGGGCGCCTGCAGCCAGATAGGCGATGTCATCTGCCGCATCGAGCCAGAGCCGCGCAACTGGCGCGCCTGCCTGGTGGTTGGGCAGCCGGGGATATCCTCCGGGCTTATTCTTTCCGAGCATGAACGCATGACCGATGAGGTGGTGCAGAGCCTGGCCTGTGACCACGCGCTGGACATGCGTGCGTTTGAATGGCGCAACGCGCAGCCGTTCGACGCCTGTTTCGAGCACTCATGGGAGCGCGTCGCCATGTTCATCGAACGCGGTTGGCTGCGCCGGGATGGCGACATGCTGTTGATCCAGAACGAAGGTGAGCTGCTGTGGCGTATGATCGCAGCGTGCTTCCGCCCCTTGGCCGCTGTTGCTTGAAAACGGAATGACGTCACCTACACCCCCACCGCGCGGCCCCTTGGGAACCGCGACGCCGAATCCAGCCGCTGCCGGCGACGGTGACGCGCTGCATTTCTGCACGACTTGTGCGTTCTCCGATGCCTGCAGTTCGCAGGGGTACGACAAGACCGCGCTGAACGAGCTGCATGTGATGGTCGACCACGTTGGGCCGTATCACGCCGGTGACTACATCTTCCGCGCGGGTGAACCCTTCGATGCAATCGCTGCGGTGCGGGCCGGCATGGTCAAGACCTTTGTCGATGACAGCCTCGGCAACGAACAGGTGCTGGGCTTCGCCTTGCCTGGCGAAGTGATCGGCCTGAACGCCATCCACGGATCGCGTTATCCCTGCAATGCGGTGGCGTTGGATACCGTGCATCTGTGCCGTATCTCGTTTCCGCGCATCAGCATGCTGGCCAGCCGCATGCCCGGCCTGCAGGCCAAGCTGTTCAGCCTGCTCAGTGCTGAGATCGGCAAGGCGGCGCTGCTGGCCGCCAACTACCGTACCGAGGAGCGCATGGCAGCGTTCCTGCTGGATATCTCCAGCCGCTACGCGCGGCGTGGCTTCTCGGCACACCGCTTCAACCTGACCATGACCCGCACCGAGATCGCCAACTACCTGCGCATGGCGCCGGAAACCGCCAGCCGGGTGTTGCGGCGTTTGAGCGACGAAGAAGTCATCGCGGTGAAGCAGCGCGAGATCATCCTGCTGCAACCGGAGCGGCTGGCCTTGATGGCGGCTACCGATGACGCAAGCGAATGATGCCGAACCGAGGATGCATGCATGAACAAGCTGTGGGCGTTGTTGTTGCTGGCTGCCGCGCTGCCGGCGGGCGCGGCTGATCTGACGGTCTCCGCGGCTTCCAGCCTGACTGAAAGCTTTCGCGAGATTTCCGCTGCGTATGAGAAGGCGAACCCGGGCACGAAGGTTGACCTGAACTTCGCTGCCTCCGGCACCTTGCTGCAGCAGATCGCACGCGGCGCGCCGGTCGATGTGCTGGCATCTGCCGACCAGGCCACAATGGCACAGGCCAATACAGAAGGCCTGATCGATCCGGCAACCCAGCACGTATTCGCGCAGAACAGCCTGTGGGTGGTGGTGCCGCCGCAGGCCAGCAACAAGCCGACTACGTTGGCGGCGCTGGGCAAGGCCGATGTGAAGCGCGTTGCCATCGGCAATCCCGACAGCGTACCGGTTGGGCGCTATGCACGCGGTGCGCTGCAGCAGGCCGGTGTGTGGCCGGCAGTGCAGGCCAAGATGATCAGCACCCAGAACGTGCGCCAGTCACTGGACTATGTGGCACGTGGTGAAGTGGATGCAGGCTTCGTTTACGCCACCGATGCACAGGCGATGAGCGAGCGCGTGCAGCGCGCCTTCCAGGTGCCGGTTGCCGGTGGTATCGCGTATCCGTTGGCGATGGTGAAGACCAGCCGCAATGCCGCCGAAGCCAAGCGCTTCATCGCCTTCGTGCGCTCGACGCAGGGCCAGGCCATCCTGCACAGGCACGGCTTCGGCAGTCCTTGATGGTGGATCTGGACTGGAGCGCGCTGTGGTTGTCGCTGAAGGTGGCCGGCTGGGCGACCGCGATCAACCTCGTGCTCGGTGTCGGATTTGGTGCCTTGCTGGCGCGGCGGCGCTTTCCCGGCCGTGAGTTGCTGGACACGATATTCACCCTGCCGATGGTGTTGCCGCCGACGGTGCTGGGCTATTACCTGCTGGTGCTGATCGGCAGCAAGGGCCCGCTTGGTGCATGGCTGGAGAGCAGCTTTGGTATCAACCTGGTGTTTACCTGGCAGGCAGCGGTGATCGCGGCTGCGGTGGCCTCGTTTCCGCTGGTGTTCAAGCCGGCGCGTGCGGCATTTGAAGACGTTGATGGGCAGCTGGAACAGGCTGCACGCACCTTGGGTGTGTCCGAGCTGGGGCTGTTCTTCCGGGTGACGCTGCCGCTGGCATGGCGCGGCATTCTTGCTGGCCTGTTGCTGGCGTTCGCCCGCGCGATGGGCGAGTTCGGCGCCACCATCATGGTCGCCGGCAGTATTCCCGGCCGCACCCAGACCTTGTCCATCGCCATCTACGAGGCGGTGCAGGCCGGCAATGACGGTCGCGCCAATGCCCTGGTGCTGCTGTCCTCGCTGGTCTGCATCAGCGTGCTGCTGCTTGCCGCGCGATTGGTCGGGCGGCGGCAGGAGGGGGCGCGCAATGTGGCTTGAACTGGATATCCAACGCAAGCTGCAGGCTGCGGGGCAGCAGTTCCAGTTGCAGGCGGCCTTGTGTTGCACCCAGCCCAACGTGGTGTTGTTCGGCCCGTCTGGCGCGGGCAAGAGTTTGACCTTGAAGGCGGTGGCCGGGCTGTTGCGGCCGGATGCCGGTGTGATCCGCATGCACGGGCAGGCACTGTTTGATGCGGCGGCAGGTATCAACCTGTCACCGCAGCGGCGCCGCATCGGCTATGTGTTCCAGGACTACGCCTTGTTCCCGCATTTGACGGTGCGGCAGAACGTGGGCTTCGGCCTGCAGCAGGGTTTGTTGAATCCGTCGCGCGGCCGCCGCGTCGATGCGGTGGAGCAATGGCTGCAGGCATTCCGCATTGATCACCTCGGGGACCTGTTGCCGTCGCAGATCTCCGGCGGCCAACGCCAGCGCACCGCCTTGGCGCGGGCACTGGTGACCAAGCCGCAGGCGCTGCTGCTGGATGAGCCGTTCGCTGCACTTGACCACGCCCTGCGTGCGCATCTGCGCCAGGAACTCGAAACGGTGCTGGACCAGACCGGCATCCCGCTGCTGCTGATCAGCCATGACCCGGAAGACGTGGCTATGTTCGGCCAGCAGGTGGTGCATCTGGCCGACGGCCGCGTGCAGGTCTGAGCGCGGCGCTTAGTCCGGCTTGCCGTCCGCACGCGGGCGCCAGTAGATCCATCCCAGTCGCAGCAGCCACGGTGCAAGTACCAGCAGCCAGCCGGCAGCGGCTACGGCATGCCAGCGCCAGGGATCGTCCAACAGCGGTGCGAGGATGCGTAGCAGTGCAACCAGCTGCAGGCCGAGCAGGGCGATCCAGGCGACCACCGGCATCTCCAGCGCACGCCCGGAATGGCCCTGGGTCACACGGGTGACCATCGCCACCAGCAGGCTGCCGAACAGGCCAATGACCAAGGCATGCAGTGGCGCGCGTTCCAGCCAGCCGGGATGGCCGGACAGCGCGGCGATGTCCTGCAGCAGATACAGCAGCGTCGCCAGCGGCCACCATGCCAGCCCGTAGAACAACACCGCCAGCAAGGCCGGTTTGGGGCCACGTGGCCACCAGCGCCACAGCGAGTACAGCGACAACAACAGCAAGCCGGCATCGGCCAGCAGCATGACCAGTGGCAGCAGCAGCGCTTCGCCGAGCAGGTGCAGTAGGCACAGCGCCCACAGGGTCGCCAGCCACTGCGGTGGCCGCCATGCCTGATAACCCGGCACCACATTGCCGGCGAAGAACGGGAACATGCGGTGGGCGACGCTGGTGTAGATCGGCAGCAACAGTCCGAAGGTGCCGATCGACACGCTCAGTGCCTGCCAGCGGACATCGCCGCCTGCGGCAGCAATCGCGAAGCAGAGCAGACCTATCCAGCCCAGCAGCAAGCCGGACCAGCAGGACCACGCATGCCAGGTGCGGCCTTTCTCCTGCAGCAGCAAACGGCCGAGTGCGACCAGGCCGAACGCCCAACCCAGCAACGCCAACAACAGGGCCAGCCACACTCCCGGCTGCCAGCCGAGGCTGGCCGCAAGCAGCGCGATCTGCGCGCCGAACAGGCCGCCGCCAACGCCCGCGTACTGCCAGCGCGGCAGTGCTGGCAATCCCATCCAGCGCGGGAACACGGTCAACAGAAAGCCGAAGATGAAACTGGGCAGCACCAGATACTGCATCCACAGCCCATGCAGCCAGGCCGGCGGCAAGCCGGGCGCGGGCAGGGGAGTGCCCAGCTGCAAGCCGGCCAGCCACAACGCCCACCAGCCCATCGCCAGGCCGAGGTTGCAGACACCAATGAAGAACAGCAGCCGGTGCGGCGCGTTGAACAGCGGCAGGCTGGTAGTGGAGGTGTTCACGCGGCGAGTATCCGCCCGTCTTTCGCCGTCGGTACTGACCAATATCAAGCCGTGCCGCGTGGCGCCGGCAAGGGCAGGAAGAAGCCGCAACGGATATCGCCGGATTGATGGCCGGCCGTAGCCCGGGTAAGCGCAGCGCACCCGGGGGCTGGCGCAGTATGTGTAGGATGGCCAGCCCGGTCTTCCCGGGTGCGCTGCGCTTACCCGGGCTACGTTGATGTGCTGCGGTCGACATGTGGTGCAGCCGCTGAACGGCGAGGGGCGCAGATCGTGATGGCAGGCAATCCGCCTGCCATGGTGCGATGATGGCCCAAGCACGCAGCCGGCCTACCGTGCTGCTGCCAGTGAAGCTGGTTGGCGGCAGGTCGACGCAGCACGCCAGCGGCCAGTCATCTCTTCTTGCGGGGAAGCAGAAAGATGTTCCGTGGCGACCTTGAAGTCTGGTTCCTGCTACGCCGGTTCGCCTTGACGGTATGGGTGCTGCTTGCGCTGTGTGTCTCGCTGCTGCTGGCGCCTGCGTCGGCATTGGCCGCAACCGAAGAGGCGTCCGTCGACGTCGCTTCCGCAGCGACGGTGCGTTTCTACAGCCGCGACATCCTGACCTTCCGCAGTGCGTTCATGGGCCGCTCGCCGTCGCAGCGTGCAGCGGTCACCGAGTTCAACATCAAGCGCATCGTCGATGAGCCCGGCGTGCCCAGGGTCACCTTCAACGACACCGCTGATGGCGCGATCCTGCTGCTTGGTGGCGAGGTGGTCACCCTCATCACGCCTGCCGATGTGGATGCCGCGCAAGGCGAGACGCTGGGCCAGGTGCGTGATGCGGTACGCAGCCGGCTCGACGACGCGGTCGTCGCGGCTGAGCGTGCGCCGGGCCGGATGTTCCGTGGCGTCCTGCATTGTCTTGTCGCCACCCTGCTGGCAGGGCTGTTGATCTGGTTGCTGGCGTGGGCGGCACGCAGGTTGCGTGCGGCGATGCTGGCGTGGGTCGGTCGAAGGGCGGGGACCTTGCGCAGCGCGCCGGTCCGGCAGATGTTGCATGGTGCCAACGCACTGGCCGATTGGCTGTCGCGCGCGCTGCTGCTGGTGGCGGTGTTGTTGCTGGCAGAGGAATGGCTGCGCTACGTCTTCCATCAGTTTGATTACACCCAGCCCTGGGCCAGGGCGATGACGGCCTGGGTTGCGGCCCAGGCCAAGGCCTGGCTGTGGGCAGGCGTGGCGGCGATACCGGGGCTGGTCACCGCGATCGTTATTTTTCTGCTGGCGCGGCTGTGTAGCCAGATTGTCGGCTTGTTGTTCCGGGGCGTGCAGAACGGACGCTTCCAGTTGTTTGGCATCGACCGCCAACTGGCCGAGCCCAGTCGCAAGCTGACCGTGGGAGGTATCTGGCTGTTTGCGCTGGTGATGGCCTATCCCTATCTGCCCGGCTCGGGCAGCGACGCCTTCAAGGGCTTGAGCGTGCTGCTGGGCGTGATGATTTCGCTGGGCGGCTCCAGCATCGTCGGCCAGGCAGCGGCGGGTTTCACCCTGCTTTATGCGCGGACGATGTCGATTGGTGACCTGGTCAAGGTGGCCGATGTCGAGGGGCAGGTGATCCAGATCGGCTTGTTCACCACCCGCATCCGCACCCTGACCGGGGTGGAAGTCAGCCTTCCCAACATGCACGTGCTCAGTGGCAAATTGCTGAATTACTCGCGCGATCCACAGGCCGCGGGTATGTGGCTGGAGACCGGCGTCACCATCGGCTATGACACGCCGTGGCGGCAGGTGCAGCGCTTGCTGCTGGATGCGGCCGGCAAGACCGCACATGTGCAGAGCGCGCCTGCCGCCTATGTGCTGCAGACCGCGCTCAATGACTTCTATGTTGCCTATGTGCTGCGCGTGCATATCGTTGAGTTCCCGCTGCGCGCGGAGATCCTCAGCGCGCTGCATGCCAACATCCAGGATGCGTTCAACGCGGCCGGGGTGCAGATCATGTCGCCCAACTACATTGCCGACCCCGAGCTGCCGAAGATCGTCGCGCCCGCCGATTGGGATCCGCAGGGCCCGGCGGCATGATCGCCGCGCAGGTAGCCGTTGCCTGAGCCGGCTGCGCACGGCTGACATATGCGCGGCGTAAGCTCGCCCGGACCTGCTTGGCAGCCGCCAAAAGGCTTGCCCTGCCTTGGTTTGCCGCGCTGCCGCAAGGCCTTTGCGCGGCCGCTCGCTAAACTGATTTCATTTGCAACGGAGGTCGTATGGCTGGTTTTCGTCCGGTGTCGCTGATTGGCGTGCCTACCGATGTGGGTGCGGGCGCGCGCGGTGCGCGGCTGGGCCCGGAGGCGCTGCGCATTGCCGGCTTGCCTGAGGCGCTGGTCGAACGCGGGGTGGACGTGCGCGACATCGGCAACCTCGATGGTCCGCGCAATCCATGGACCGGCCCGGTGCAGGGCTACCGTCACCTCGACGAAGTAGTCGCCTGGAACCACGCGCTGATGGAGGCGAGTTACGCCGAGCTGAAGGAAGGCCGCATGCCGATCATGCTTGGCGGCGACCATTGCCTGGGCGTTGGATCGATCACCGCAGTCGCGCGCTGGTGCCGTGAGCAGGACAAGCAGCTGCGCGTGCTGTGGCTGGATGCGCACTCGGACTTCAATACCTCCGATGTCACCCCGTCAGGCAACATCCACGGCATGCCGGTGGCCTGCCTGTGTGGCCTCGGCCCGGAAGGCCTGACCAATCTGGGCGGCAGCGCCCCGGCGATCGCGCCGTGGCAGGTGCACCAGATCGGCATCCGCTCGGTCGACCCGGAAGAGAAGCGCCTGATCAAGCAGCACCGCGTGGATGTCTACGACATGCGCTACATCGACGAAGCAGGGATGAAGCGGACGATGGAAGCCGCACTGCATGGCATCGATGCCAATACCCACCTGCATGTCAGTTTCGACGTGGACTTCCTCGACCCCAGCATCGCGCCGGGCGTCGGCACCACGGTTCCCGGCGGCGTCAATTACCGCGAAGCACAGCTGGTGATGGAGATGATTGCCGACACCGGCTTGATGGGCTCGCTGGACATCGTCGAGCTGAACCCGCTGCTTGATCACCAGAACCGCACCGCCGAGCTGGCGGTGGACCTGGTGGAGAGCCTGTTCGGCAAATCCACGCTGATGCGCGATTAACAATCGGCCGACATCACTGAACGTGTGCTGCGCGGCTTCACGCGGAGCACACGGCCGAGCCGCCAGATTCGTCTTCACACACGAAGTGCCTGCCGCCGGTTACCGGCCACGGCATCTGCCTTGAAAGGGAGGAGGAGACGAATGATGAAGCGACTGTTGATGTTGGCCCTGGTGGGCGCGTTCTCGGTTGGCATGCTCAGCGGCTGCAATACCGTGGCGGGCGCAGGCAAGGACATGCAGAAGGCCGGTGAAAAGGTCGAAGACAAGGCGCAGGATTGCAAAGACGGCAAGTGCTGATGAACACGCGGTCCGTTGTGGACCGCACCGATGGAACCACCACAGGAGAAACACATGAAGCGTTTGGTTGCCCTGATGATGTTGTCGCTGTTCTCGGTCGCGGTGCTGGCTGGTTGCAATACCGTTGCCGGTGCAGGCAAGGACGTGCAGAAGGTGGGCGAGAAAGTTGAAGGTGCTGCCAAGGGGCATTGATCCCGTAGCGCCACCCAGATGAACGAAGAGGCCGGCAATGCCGGCCTTTTTCATGCGCGGAGTTTGCTAGCTGAAGCGATGTTCACCAAGGTCAGTGGCGAACAACGAAACATGGACCTGATGCCAACAGCGCTTGGGCGAAGGTGGTCCCACGCGAATCAAACGCGTATCCCCCGAAGGAGCAGCGTAATGAACAAAGACATCATTTCCGGCAAGTGGACCCAGCTCAAGGGCAAGGTACAGGCCAAGTGGGGCGACATCACCGATGACGACATGAAAGTGGCCGAAGGCAACGCCGAATACCTCGCAGGTCGCCTGCAGGAGCGCTACGGCTGGGCCAAGGACCGCGCCGAAACCGAAGTGCGCGACTTCCAGAAGGCGCTGCACAAGGACTACCCCGATTACCACTGATGCCGGGTGACTGAGGGAAGTCGCCCGCCTCAATCAGGAACCGATGCCAGTCCTCTGGCATCGGTTTCTTTATTTGCTTTTTGTAGGAGCGGCGTAAGCCGCGAAGCAGGGGCATCATCAGGTGGCGCAACTCGCAAGCATTGGGGCAATGTCAGCTTCGCGGCTTACGCCGCTCCTACAAGATCGGTGTCGGGCTGACGCGGCGATCAGCGCACCGGTGGGTCCGGCACGAAACCACTGGGGAAGGCCTGCGGCGAGTTGTCCACGCGACGATGGTCGCGCGGCAATACGCCCAACGCCACCAGCCGCTGCCGCGAGTCATAACGCACCTCGCTGACCTGTACCGGGTTACGGCTGGCACGCTCGAAGCTGGTCAATGACGAACTCGACCACTCACGCTCACCGTGGCCGGTGCCCAAGCGCTGTCGCGATTCGCTCTTGGCCATCGCGCTGGGCGCAGCGGCTTCGGCGGCGCGCCCTGTTGCATTGGCACTGGCCTCGGCACGGTCCTCGTACTGCGGCATCGGCCGCGGCATGGGCCTCGGCGCCGGCAGTGGGCGCACGTCATACACCGGCCGGCGTGCCTCGTTGAACACCGCGATGCCGATCACCCCGACATTGGCCGGGCGGCCGGTGCGGCTGGCGTAGCTGTCGCTGGAGCTGGTGAACACGAACTGCGCCACCTCTGCATTGGATTTGCGCCAGCCGGTGATCTCACTGCTCTGCCACGGCTCCAGTACATAGCCGGACTGGCTGGGTGAGGCAGTCTGGCCGGTGATGGCATTGACCCCGTCCACCGACAGCACCACCAGCACACGCTGGCCGCTGCGGTTCTGCATGCGCACGCTGTAACGGTGGCCGGGGCTGCCGGCCACCCATTGCTGGCCCCGGTAAGGGTGCAGGTCCAGCTCCTGCCCGTCATCGCGGTCGATCACCGACAGCTGCACCGGACCCTCATCTGCGGGCCGTACCGGGCTGAACCCGCATAGCGCGACAACCGACAACACACTGGCTAGAAAACGGTACATGGCAGGCTCCTTGGCGGGGGACGTGGCATGAAACGGCCGGGCGCGGGCAACGGGGTTGAGGGCGGGGACAGGCTGGGGCGGTTACACTGGCCCGGTTCATCCGCTCGTCAGCTTGGTTTACATGACTACCCGCGTCCTCACCGGCATCACCCCCTCCGGCACTCCCCATCTCGGCAACTACGTCGGCGCGATCCGCCCGGCCATTGCCGCCAGCCAGGCCTCGGATATCGAGAGCTTCTTCTTCCTGGCCGACCTGCACAGCCTGATCAAGGCGCAGGAGCCCGAGCGCACCCAGCGTTCGACCCTGGAGATCGCTGCCAGCTGGCTGGCCTGCGGCCTGGACCCGGACAAGGTGTGGTTCTACCGCCAGAGCGACATCCCGGAAACCACCGAGCTGATGTGGTTCCTCACCGTGGTTGCCAGCAAGGGCATCCTCAACCGCGCCCATGCCTACAAGGCGGCGGTGGACAAGAACCGCGAGGAACAGCTCGACGACGATGCAGGCGTCAGCGCCGGCCTGTTCATGTACCCGGTGCTGATGGCCGCCGACATCCTGATCTTCAACGCCAACAAGGTGCCGGTGGGTCGTGACCAGATCCAGCACATCGAGATGGCGCGCGATTTCGCCCAGCGCTTCAACCACGTCTACGGCAAGGAATATTTCGCCCTGCCGGAAGTGATCATCGACGAACAGGTGGCCACCCTGGCCGGCCTGGACGGCCGCAAGATGAGCAAGAGCTATAGCAACACCATCCCGCTGTTCGTGCCGCGCGAGGAGCTGAAGAAGCTGGTGTTCTCCATCCTCACCGACTCGCGCCTGCCGGGCGAGCCCAAGGACACCGAGGGCTCGGCGCTGTTCCAGATGTACCAGGCCTTCGCCAGCCCGGAGCAGACCGCAGCCTTTGCCAAGGCCTTTGCCGAGGGCATCAGCTGGGGCGATGCCAAGCAGCAGCTGTTCGAGCGCATCGACGCCGAGCTGTCGCCGCTGCGCGAGCGCTACAACGCCCTGATGGCCGAGCCCGAGAAGATCGAAGCCATCCTGCGCAAGCGTGGCCAGCAGCTGCGCGAGCAGTTCGCCATCCCGCTGTTGAAGGAACTGCGCCACGCCGTTGGCCTGCGTGACCTGTCTGCCGCCGGTGACAAGCCCCAGGCGGCGGTCGCTGCCAAGGCGGCGCTGCCGCTGTTCAAGCAGTACCGCGAGAAGGACGGCCGCTTCTACTTCAAGCTGCTCGATGGCGAAGGCACGCTGCTGATCCAGAGCGAAGGCTTTGACTCGCCGCGCGATGCCGGCCAGCTGATCGCAGTGCTCAAGCAGGCCGAGCAGGGCGATGCGCTGCAGAGCGAGTTGTTCAAGGTCGAAGCGGAAGTGGAGCCGGTGCTGGCGGCGTTGCGCGAACTGCGCGAGGCTGCAGCGAAGGAGTAATCACCTGCGGAGGAGCACGTCGATGGCCTGGTTGTCGTTGTTGTTGTTTCTCCCCTGGTTCTGCGTGATGGGAGCGCTGTACTGGTGGTTCCCGCGCCAGCCGCGCAATCGCCGGCGCAGCGTGTTTGATGCATCGATGCTGGTGCTGGCCCTGGTGGCCAGCATCGGTTTCATGTTGTGGGGTTACCACGTGGGAGCCACCGAGGTGGCCGAAGGCCTGTGGAAGCAGATCCTGGCCGTGTTGTATGCCTACGGCGGCTTCCTGGCGGTGATGGTGCTGGCATTGCTGCTGCGCCCGCGCGTACTGCAGCACTGAGCTGACGCGGCTGCGACAAAAGTCCGGGTTGAGTGCGGGCAGGGCGGCTGGCAGGATCGAAGCCAGTTTCTGCCGGAGTTGCCGCATGTCTCTTGCCCATGGCATCCACACCATCGATACCGCGTTCCAGCGCGATCACTTCGATGCGGCCTACCTGATCGTGCAGGACGGACGTGGCGCGTTCGTCGATTGCGGTACCACCCACTCGCTGCCCAATCTGCTGGCCTGCATTGCGCAGGCGGGTCTGGCGCCTGCGGATATCGACTGGCTGATCATCACCCATGTGCACCTGGATCATGCCGGCGGCGCCGGTGCGCTGATGCAGCAGCTGCCCAATGCGCGGTTGGTCGTGCACCCGCGTGGTGCCCAGCACATGATCGATCCGACCCGGCTGATCGCCGGCGCAACAGCGGTGTATGGCGAAGCCGAGATCGCGCGCAGCTACGGCCAGATCGTGCCGGTGCCGGCCGAGCGCGTGGTGGTTGCCGAGGACGGGCATCGTGTATCACTGGCGGGGCGCGAGCTGATCTGCGTGGATACGCCGGGGCATGCACGGCATCATTTCTGCGTGTGGGATGCGGCCAGTCGCAGTTGGTTCACCGGCGACACGTTTGGCCTCTCGTACCGCGAGCTGGATCATGCTGGCGGTGCGTTCATCATTCCCACCTCCTCACCGGTGCAGTTCGAGCCGGAGGCAATGCATGCCTCGATCCTGCGCTTGATGCAGGAAGCACCGGAAGGCATGTACCTGACCCATTACGGCCGGGTCGAAGGCACGGCGCGATTGGCGCAGGAACTGCACGAGCAGATCGACGCGATGGTGGCGATCGCTGAGCGTTGCAACGGCGAACCGGAGCGCCATCGCCTGCTGGTGGATGCGCTCGGTGCGCTGTATGTAGCGCGATTGAGATTGCAGGGCAGCCCGCTGGATGCATCTGAAGTGCTGCGGGTGCTGGCAATGGATATCGAACTCAACGCGCAGGGCCTGGCCTGCTGGCTGGACCGCGAGAAGCGCTGAAAGCAAGCGGGCTTCCTGTAGTGGGGGGGGGCGGGGCGGGGGGGGGGGGGGGGGGCGGGCCAGGCCGCGCCCGGGGGGCGCCACCCGCGCCCCCGCCCGGCCGGCGGGCCCCCCCCCCGGCCCCCCCCGCCCCCCCCCCCCCCCCCACTACCGTGTTTTTCAGTGCTGTTTGCGGCTGTTCCAGCTGGCCAGGAATACTGCGGTGGCCGAGGCCACGTTGAGGCTTTCCACTGCGCCACTGCCCGGGATCGACAGGCGCAGATCGCAGCTCTGGGCGAAATCGCGGTCCATGCCTTCGCCTTCAGCGCCCATCACATACACCATGCGATCCGGCAACTCGGTGGTGAAAACATTGTCGCCATCGGCAACCAGGGTCGCAGCCAGCCCAAAGCCGGCATCACGCAGCTGTGCAACGGCCTGTGGCAAGGCCGGCAGGCGCACCAGCGGCACCGACTCGGCGCCACCTTCCGCCACGCGCGCGGCGGCGCCGGACAGGGCCAGCGTCGAGTCCGCCGGCAACAGGATTGCCTTGACCCCAAAATGCGCCGCCGAGCGCAGGATCGCGCCGAAGTTGTGCGGGTTGCCTACGCCATCCAGCCACAAGGCCAGCGCAGGACCGTCCGTCAGCGAGGCCAGCCAGGTCGCCAAGGGCAACGGCTCCTGCTTCTGCACGTCGGCCACCAGGCCTTCGTGATGGGTAGTGGCGGCCAGCTTGTTGAGATCGCCGTCGCCGACCACGCGGTAACCCACACGGTTGGCCACGCACCACTTCAGCACCGGCTGCAGGCGCGGGATCATGTCCTCGGCCAGGTACAGCTTGCGCAGCGCCTGCGGGCGCTTGGCAAACATCGCCTGCACGGCATTGAAGCCGTACAGGCGCATTTCATCGCCGCCGCGTACCGGGACACCGTCGCCTTCACGTGCGGCCGAGGGTGCAGCCGGAGTTGCGCGGGGTGGCCGCGAGGAAGGGCGACGGTTGTTCCAGGGGTTACTCACAGCGGTTCCTTTGGATTACTTGTTGCTACGCCAGAAATCGGCATTCTTGATGCCCAGTGCATCGGGGTCGAAGACCGGGTCCAGGCCCAGCTTCTTCTGCCGCTCATAGTCGGTCAGTGCAAGCATGGCAGGCTTTTGCAGGATCAGGATGGCGACCACGTTCAGCCAGGCCATCAAGCCCACGCCGATATCGCCCAACGCCCAGGCCATTTTCGCATTGTGGTAGGCACCAAACACCACCATGCCCATGATGCCCAGACGCAGCACCAGCATCGCCGCCGGATGGGTACGGTTGCTGCCGGCCAGGTAGGTCAGGTTGGTTTCGGCCATGTAGTAATAGGCCATGATCGTGGTGAAGGCGAAGAAGAACAGCGCCAGTGCCACGAAGCCCGCGCCCCAGCCCGGCAGCACCGATTCCACCGCGGCCTGGGTGAACAAGGCACCTTCGGAGGGCTGAACGCCCGGCACGCCGGTGACAATGGCCTCCAGCTTGGTCACGCCACCTTCGGTGACCGAACGGAACACGTTGTACATGCCGGTGGACAACAGCAGGAAGGCGGTCGAGGTGCAGACCAGCATGGTGTCGAAGTAGATGGCGAAGGCCTGCACATAGCCCTGCTTGGCCGGGTGCGAGACCTCGGCGGCAGCGGCGGCGTGCGGGCCGGTGCCCTGGCCGGCTTCGTTGGCGTAGATGCCGCGCTTGACGCCCCAGGCAATGGCCTGGCCGATGATGCCGCCGAAGGCCGCATGCGCACCGAAGGCGCTGGAGAAGATGTCCGAGAACATCGCCGGCACCTTGCTGGCGTTGAGCATCATCACCACGATCGCCATCAGGATGAAGCCCAGCGCCATGAACGGCACGATCACTTCGGCGAAGCTGGCAATGCGCTTGACGCCACCAAAGATGATGATGCCAAGCAGCACCGCCACGCTCAGGCCGATCCACAGCTTCATGCTGGCGGCGCCACCAACCGATGCGCAGGCATTGACGCCGGTGCACAGCACGTTGACCGCGCTGTCGGCGATGGCATTGGCCTGCACGCCTGGCAGCAGGAAGCCTGCGGCGATCACGGTGGCGACGGCGAACACGGCCGCATACCACTTCAGGCCCATCGCTTTTTCAATGTAATAGGCCGGGCCACCGCGGTAGCGGCCTTCGGCATCCTTGGTCTTGTAGATCTGCGCCAGGGTCGATTCCACGTAGGAGGTGGAGGCGCCGAGGAAGCCCATCACCCACATCCAGAAGATCGCACCCGGGCCGCCGTAGGCAATGGCCGTGGCCACACCGGCGATGTTGCCGATACCCATGCGACCAGCCATGGACATGGCAAGGGCCTGGAACGAGGACACGCCGGCCTCGGATTTCTCGCCGCGCACCGTCAGCCGGCACATTTCAGCGAAACCGCGGATCTGCATGAAGCGGGTGCGCAGGCTGAACCACAGGCCCGCCCCAAGACACATGAAGATGAGCGCATTGCTCCAGATGATGCCGTTTACGTATTCGACGATGGATTCCACGTAATTCCCCGGAAAGCTGAAAGGTAGCCAAAGCCCGGAATTCCGGGGCTGGCCGATTTTTCCACGATTACGCCCGGTTGTGCAGGGCCACTACGTGGATTGCATCCAAGTCCTGATAAGGGCAAAGCAGCGCATGTCATGCAGCTGCCCGTCCTTGAACACCGATTGGCGCTCGGTGCCCTCCTCTGCGAATCCATTCTTCAACAGCACCCGCGCCGAGGCCGGATTGCCAGCCATCACTTGCGCGGACAGCCGTGCCAGTGCCAGGGTATCCATCACCCACGGCACATAGGCGCCGACCACCGTGGTCATGATGCCCTGCCCCCAATAGCGCTGGCCCAGCCAATACCCCAGCGACGCCGAATGACGCCGTTCGTCCTTGCCCTGGGTTACCCCGATACCGCCACAGGCCAGGCCATCGATTTCCAGTGCGAATACCTGCCCCCGCAGGTCCAGCACCTGCCCCGCCAGAAAGGCCTCGCCATCGGCGCGGGTATACGGATAGGGAAAGCGCGTGCTCAGCCCCCGCGATACCGCTGCGTCGTTGGCATGCTCGAGCAGCGCGTCCAGGTCCCCTGCCTGCCAGGGGCGTAACCGGACGCGGCCGCCGAGCAGCGGCTCACGCATGGCCACCGACCGCGGGGGTCTCACGCTCCAGCTTCTCCAGCGCGTTGGCCACTGTTTCCGGCGACTTGGTGTACGGAGCCAACAGCGCGTAGAACGCCGGCACCACGAACAGCGACAGGAAGGTGGACACGCTGACACCGAAGATCACCACGATGCCGATGGTGGCGCGGCTGGCCGAGCCCGGGCCACCGGCGACCACCAGCGGAATCGCACCAACCACGGTGGCGATCGAGGTCATCAGGATCGGCCGCAGCCGCACCATCGACGACTCGACGATGGCCTGGTGCACAGTGCGGCCCTCGTCGCGCAGCTGGTTGGCGAACTCGACGATCAGGATGCCGTTCTTCGCCGCCAGACCCACCAGCATGACGATGCCGATCTGGCTGAACAGGTTGAGGGTGCCGCCGCTGAGGTACAGGCCGACGAAGGCACCGAGCACGCCCAGCGGCACGGTCAGCATGATCACCAGCGGATGGATGAAGCTCTCGAACTGTGCGGCCAGCACCAGGTAAACCACCAGCAAGGCCATGGCGAAGGTCAGCAGCACCGCGCTGCCGGCGCTCTGGTACTCGCGCGATTCGCCCTTCCAGTCGATCTGCGCGTACTCCGGCAGTTCCTCGGCGGCGACCTGTTTGGCCCAGTCGATGGTTTCGCCCAGCGTATGACCCGGCGCGACGTTGGCGCTGATGGTGATCGAGCGCAGGCGATTGAAACGGTTGAGGCTGCCGGCCTCGGCCACTTCACTGAGCGTGACCAGGTTGGACAGCGGCACCAGCTCACCCGAGCGTGCGCGCACCTGGATCGCCGACAGGTCGGCCGGCGACGCACGGCCTTCGCGGCCTGCCTGCACCAGCACGTCGTACTCCTCGCCGTTGTCGACGAAGGTGGTGACGCGGCGCGAGCCCATCATGGTTTCCAGCGCGCGGCCGATGTCGGTGACCGAGATGCCCAGGTCGGCCGCACGCTGGCGGTCGATGTTGACGCGCATCTGCGGGCGGGTTTCCTTGTAGTCCGAATCGGCGCCGACCAGGCCCGGGTAATCGGCCATGCGCTCCAGCAGGCGATCACGCCACTGCGCGATTTCCGCGTATTCCGGCCCACCCAGCACGATCTGGAACGGCTGACCCATGCTGCGCACCAGACCGCCACCGACCATGGTGCGCACACGCACGCCGCTGAGGTCGTTCAGTTCTTTCTGCAGGTCATTGGCCACATCCACCGTGGCTTCGCTGCGGTTGCGCCAGGGCTGCAGGAACACGCTCATGCGGCCGGTATGCATTTCCTCGCTGTTGCCCCAACCACCGGGCACGCGCGGATTGGCGCGGACAATGGGTTCATCCGGGCCGACGAAGCGCGAGACGATCTTCTCGACCTGCTGCACCTGCTCCACGGTGTAGTCGTAGCCCGCACCTTCCGGGCCATCGATCATGATCTGGAACGAGCCACGGTCTTCGGCCGGCGCAAGTTCGGAAGGAATCAGCTTGAACAGGCCCCAGCTGGCGCCGAGCGCGCCCAGCATCACCAGCCCGAATACCCCGCTGCGCTGCACGTGGCGATCCAGCACGCGGCCATAGGTTGCCGACAGCCGCTCCAGCTGGCGGTTGATGAAGCCATGCAGGCGACTGACCTTCTGCTCGCTATGCGGCTTGAGCAGCTTGGAGGCCATCATCGGCGTCAGCGTCAGTGCCACGAAGGCCGACAAGGCCACCGCTGCCGCCAACGCCACCGCCAGCTCACGGAACAGGCGGCCGGTATTGCCCTCAAGGAAACCCACCGGCAGGAACACCGCCACCAGCACCGCCGTGGTGGCGATCACCGCGAACGCCACCTGCGCGGTACCGCGCTTGGCGGCCACCAACGGCGGCTCGCCCAGATCGATGCGTCGCTGCACGTTCTCGACCACGACGATGGCGTCATCCACCACCAGGCCGATACACAGCACCAGCGCCAGCAGGGTGAACAGGTTGATCGAGAAGCCGAACGCGAACAGCGCGATGAAGGCCGCAACCAGACACACCGGCACCGTCACCGCCGGAATCACTGCCGCGCGCAGGCTGCCCAGGAACAGCCAGATCACGATCAGCACCAGGATCATTGCCTCGACCAGCGTGGCGTAAACGCGCTCCACGGCGGCTTCAATGAAGGTGGTGTTGTCGAAGGCGACGAAGATCTGCGTGCCTTTCGGCAAGGTCTGGGCGATGCGCTCGGCTTCGGCACGGGTGTCACGCGCCACATCCAGCGCATTGGCCGTCGACGTCTTGACGATGCCCAAGCCGATACCCGGCTCGCCGTTGCTGCGGAAATAGGCGCGGCGCTCGGACGAGGCCAGTTCGACCTTGGCCACATCGCCCAGGCGCACCACGTAACCGTCATTGCCCTTGCCCAGCGGAATGCTGGCAAAATCCGCCGGGGCCACGTAGCTGCGCTCCACGCGCAGGGTGAAATCGCGGTCGGCCGATTCGATCCGGCCGGCCGGCAGCTCCACGTTCTCGTTGCGCAGCGCGGTTTCAACTTCGTTGACGGTCAACCCACGTGCAGCCAGCTGGTCGCGGTCCAGCCACACCCGCATCGCGTAACGCTGGCGACCACCGATGCGCACCTGGGCCACACCGTCGATGCTGGAGAACCTGTCCACCACATAGCGGTCGGCGTAATCGCTGAGTTCCAGCGTATCCATCACCGAGGACGACATGTTGAACCAGATGATCGGGTCGGCGTCACTCTCGACCTTGGCGATTTCCGGCGGCCGCGCCTCTTCCGGCATGCGATCCGCGACACGGCTGACCGCATCACGCACGTCGTTGGCCGCTGCCTCGATGTCGCGGTTGGCGTTGAACTCGATGCTGACCGAGGCACGGCCGTTGGTGCTACGTGCGTTGATGGTATCGATGCCCTCGATACCAGCCAGCGCGTCCTCCAGCACCTGGGTGACGCGGCTTTCGATCACCGCCGCCGAGGCGCCGGTGTAATCCACCGACACCGAGACGATGGGCGGATCAATCGCCGGCAGCTCGCGCAGGGTCAGGCGGGTGAACGACATGATGCCCAGCACCAGCAGCAGCAGGCTCATCACCACGGCCAGTACCGGCCGCTTGATCGAAAGATCGGACAGCTTCATCCGGCGGTCGCCATCTTGGCCGGTACTGCAACATCGGCCGGCTTCAGCGGCGTGGCCGCGTCGGCGGCCTTGGCCGGCTTGTCATCCTGGATGCGGATGCCCGGGCGCAGCTTGCCGGTGCCATCGACGACGATGCGGTCACCGGCCTTCAGCCCTTCGACGATTTCCACCACACCGGCGCGGCGGGTGCCGGCCTTGATGTCGGCGCGCTCGACGCTTTCATCCTGCTTGACCCGGAACACGTAAGAGTCGCGCCCCACCTGCACCACCGCGATTTCCGGAATCACCAGCGCATCGCGCTCGGGACGGTACAGGCGCACGTCCAGCAGCATGCCCGGACGCAGCGCATGGTCGACGTTGTCGAAATCGGCGCGGACGGTAATCGCGCGGCTGCCCGGATCGACGCGGGCGTCGATGGTGCTGACCGTGCCTTCAAACGTGCGGCCCGGGTAGGCGATGCTGCTGCCGCTGACCTTGTCGCCGTTCTGCAGCGAGGCCAGCTGTGCCTCGGGCACTTGGAAATCCACGTGCATGCGGGAGATGTCGTCCAGCGTGGCGATCGCGGTGGTCGGGGTGACCAGCGAACCCGGGCTGACCTGGCGGATGCCCAATACGCCTGCGAATGGCGCGCGTACGCTGCGGTCACCGATATCGGCGCGCATCTGCTGCACGCGGGCCTCGGCGGCGTCACGGATCGACTGCTGGGTATCCAGGGTTGAATGCGCAACCAGCTGCTGTGCGGCCAGTTCGCGCTGGCGCTTGTACAGCCGGTCGGCCTCGGCGAAGGTCGCCTGCGCCTGGGCCAATGCGGCCTGCTGGGCCTGGCCGCGCAGGGTCACCAGCGGCGCACCGGCGGCAACCTGCTGCCCACTCTCGAAATGCACCTTGTCGATGATTTCGCTGACCTTGGCGGTGACGATGATGGATTCGCGTGCCTTGGCGGTGCCGTTGGCCTGCAGCGTATCGCTCCACGGAGCGGTTTCGACGACCTGCGTAGTGACCAGCACCGCGCCGGCGGCTTGCCGCGGTGCCTCTGCGTTCTTGCGGTTGCATCCGGCCAACGCCAGCGCCAAGACAGTGCCACCGACAACGGTGACGGCAAATCGCCCGAACATACGCAGTCCCATCTGATACACGATCAAGCAGTCTAGCGGTGTCAGATGACGGCCGGATGTGCCGTTAGGGGGGGAACGTCCCTATTGTGGGAACCCCTGTAGTGCCGAGCCATGCTCGGCAGGGGACTTCACCCGTAATGCGAAGAACCTACCCCTCCCCAACCCTCCCCTCCGCCTTCGGCGCAAGGGAGGGGGCGAAGCTGTAGTGCGGATGAATTTGGGGCTGGCGGTGCGGTGGCTTCGCGGCTTGCGCCGCTCCCACAACCTGCAACCGCCAACCCACAAACAACTCAGCGCAGCGCCTGCAACACCTGCTCGACCATGGCCGGCACGCTGTCGGTATCCGCCCGCAGGTGCAGCTCCGGCGTTTCCGGGGCTTCATACGGCGAATCGATGCCGGTGAAGTTGGGGATCTGTCCGGCACGCGCCTTGCGGTACAGGCCCTTCACATCGCGCGCTTCGGCCACTGCCAGCGGCACGTCGACGAATACCTCGATGAACTCGCCATCCTCGAACCGTTCGCGGGCCATCTGCCGCTCGGCACGGAAGGGCGAGATGAAGCTGACCAGCACCACCAGCCCGGCATCAACCATCAGCCTTGCCACCTCGGCGACGCGGCGGATGTTCTCCACGCGATCCTCGTCGGTGAAGCCCAGGTCGCGGTTCAGGCCATGGCGGACGTTGTCGCCGTCCAGCAGGAAGGTATGTACCCCCTGCGCATGCAGCCGCTTCTCCACCTGGTTGGCGACAGTGGACTTGCCCGCACCGGACAGGCCGGTGAACCACAGCACCCGGGGCTGCTGGCCCTTGATCCGTGCCCGCGCGGCCTTGTCCACGTCCAGATGCTGCCAATGCACGTTGCCGGCGCGGCGCAAGGCGAAATCCAGAGTGCCGGCGGCGACGGTGGCGTTGCTCTGGCGGTCGATCAGGATGAAGCCGCCCAATGCGCGGTTCTGCGCATACGGCGCGAAGGCCACCGGCTCATCCAGCGACAGGTTGCAGTAGCCAACCTCGTTCAATTCCAGTCGTTTGGCCGCCAGTCGCTCCTGCGTATTCACGTCAACGCGGTGCTTGATCTCACTGATATTGGCGGCCACGGTGCGGCTGCCGATCTGTAGCCAGTACGGTCGGCCCGGCAGCAAGGCCGCGTCGTCCATCCACAGCACATGGGCGGCGAACTGGTCGGCCACTTCCGGCGGATCACCCGCTGCGGCGATCACATCGCCGCGGCTGACATCGACCTCGTCATCCAGGGTCAGCGTCACTGCCTGCCCGGTGCCGGCAACCGCCAGCGGACCATCCGGGCCCAACACCTGCTTGACCGTGGAGCGGCGTGCCGAGGGCAGCACCACCACCTCGTCACCCACGCGCACCTGCCCAGCAGCAATGGTGCCGGCAAAGCCCCGGAAATCCTGGTTCGGACGGTTGACCCACTGCACCGGCAGGCGCAGTCCGCTGACCGCGTCGTGCGCGCTCAGTTCGACCGTATCCAGGTGCTCGATCAGGCTGGGACCGCCATACCAGGGCATTACCGTCGAACGCGTGGACAGGTTCTGCCCTTCCAGCGCCGACAACGGAATCGCCTGCACGTTGGCAATACCCAACTGCGCCGCAAGCGCCAGGTAGTCGGCGACGATGCGCTCGAATACGGTCTGGTCGTAATCGACCAGATCCATCTTGTTCACCGCCAGCACCACCTGGCCGATGCCCAGCAGCGAGATGATGTAGCTGTGCCTGTGCGTCTGCGTGAGCAGGCCCTTGCGCGCATCCACCAGCACCACCGCCACGTCGGCAGTCGAGGCGCCGGTGGCCATGTTGCGGGTGTACTGCTCATGCCCGGGGCAGTCGGCAACGATGTACTTGCGGCGGTCGGTATCGAAGTAGCGGTACGCCACGTCGATGGTGATGCCCTGCTCGCGCTCGGCGGCCAGGCCATCAAGCAGCAATGCGTAATCGATGCGCTCGCCCTGGGTGCCATGACGACGGCTGTCAGCCTCCAGCGCGGACAGCTGGTCATCGAACAAGCGCTTGCTTTCGTACAGCAGGCGGCCAATCAGGGTGCTCTTGCCATCGTCGACGCTGCCGCAGGTGATGAAGCGCAGCAGCGGCTTGGTTTCGTGGGTCTTGAGGTAGGCAGCGATGTCGGAGGAAGTGGTCACGGCGCTCATCAGAAATACCCCTCTAACTTCTTCTTCTCCATGGACGCGGACTGGTCGTGGTCGATCAGGCGGCCCTGCCGTTCCGAGCTGGTGGAGACCAGCATCTCGGCGATGATTTTCTCCAGGGTGTCGGCTTCGGACTCGATCGCGCCGGTCAGCGGGTAGCAGCCCAGCGTGCGGAAACGCACCTTGCGCAGCTGCGGCACTTCGCCCGGATGCAGCGGCAGGCGCTCGTCATCGACCATGATCAGGCTGCCGTCGCGCTCGACGACCGGTCGTTCGGCGGCGAGGTATAGCGGCACCACCGGGATCTTCTCGCGGTAGATGTAGAGCCAGATATCCAGCTCGGTCCAGTTCGACAGCGGGAATACGCGCACGCTCTCGCCCTGATGGATGCGGGCGTTGTACAGGTTCCACAACTCGGGTCGCTGGTTCTTCGGGTCCCAGCGGTGGCGGTCATTGCGGAACGAGAACACCCGTTCCTTGGCCCGTGACTTCTCCTCGTCGCGGCGCGCGCCACCGATGGCGGCATCGAACTTCCATTTGTCCAAGGCCTGCTTCAGGCCCTGGGTCTTCATCACATCGGTGTGCACGCTGGGGCCATGGCTGACCGGGCCGATGTCGCGGGCGATACCGTCCGGGTTGATATGCACCCGCAGCTCGGTACCGGTCTCGGCAACGCGGCGGTCGCGGAAGGCGATCATCTCGCCGAACTTCCAGCGCGTATCCACATGCAGCAGCGGGATCGGCGGCACGCCCGGCGCGAACGCCTTCAGCAGCAGGTGCAGCAGTACCGAGCTGTCCTTGCCCACCGAGTACATCAGCACCGGGTTGTCAAAGGCGGCGGCGACTTCACGCAGGATATGGATGCTTTCCGCTTCCAGGCGGTCGAGGTGGGACAGGGGTGCAGTGACGGTCATTGCGTGCCGGAATAAGGAGGCGGGGCCCGAGGGCAAGAGTAGCAGCGAAGCCGGGCGGGACTCCGGACTGTCCGCCGAGTGTGGAGGGGGCATTGCGCCGATTGAAATAAACGCAGGGCATGAAGCGATAACCGCTGCTCCTTTCCCCTGATGGCGCGCTGTACCTAGCATCGGTCATCCCTACCTAGACCGGAATGGAAATGACCGCCGCCGCCACCGTGCCACCCAGCCCCTTGCCTGAAGACCGCAGGGTCCTGCTGTCGCAACTGGTAGCCGGTCTGGATGGGAACAGTCTGTGGTGGCTGTCCGGGTTTGCCGCCGGGTTGGCGCAGGGTACCTCTCCCACTGCCCTTACCGTCATCTCCGGCGGCCAAGCCGCACAGCCAGCACAGACCCGGCTGACCGTGGTCTATGGCAGCCAGACCGGCAACGCCCGCCGCGCCGCCGAGCAGCTCGCTGCCGAGGCCGAAGCCGCCGGCCTGCCGGTGCGGGTAGTCCGCGCCGATGCCTACGCCACCCGCGAGCTGGCCAATGAGCGCCTGCTCTACATCGTCATCAGCACCCAGGGCGAGGGCGATCCGCCGGACGACGCCATCGGCCTGGTCGAGTTCATCGCCGGCAAGCGTGCGCCAAAGCTGCCAGAGCTGAAGTACGCCGTGCTTGGACTGGGCGACTCCAGCTACGTGGAATTCTGCGGCATCGCCCGCAAGCTCGACAGCCGCCTGGCCGAACTGGGCGCCACCCGACTGCAGGCCGTGGGCGAGGCCGACCTGGACATCGATACCGTGGCCGCTCCATGGCAGGCACAGGCACTGCTCAATGCGCGCGACGTGATCGGCCAGACGGTGGTCGCCACGCCCAGCAATGTCACCCCCTTGCGCCATGCCGGCGCCTGGACCGCACAACATCCCTTCAGCGCAGAGCTGCTGTCGCGCCAGCTCATCAGTGGCCGCGATTTCAAGGGCCCGGCGTATGCCAAGTACGGCAATGCAGCCAAGTCCGTGCATCACCTTGAGCTTTCGCTGGAAGGCAGCGGCCTGCACTACGAACCCGGCGATGCGCTGGGCATCGTCCACCGCAACCCTGCCGAACTGGTCGAAGCCGTGCTGGATGTCACCGGCCTGGACGGCAGCGTGGAGATCGAGCATGACGGCCACAGCCGGCCGCTGGCGCAATGGCTGGGCGAGCACCGCGAGCTGACCCGCATTTCGCGCCCCCTGCTGGCCTCGGTGGCCGAGCGCAGCGCGCATCCGGAACTTGCTCGACTGCTCGATCCGGCACAGAAGACGGAACTGGCCTCGGTATTCGAAGATCATCAACTGGTCGACGTGCTGCGCCGTTGGCCGGCCGAGTGGAATGCCGAAGCCCTGCTCGGCACCCTGCGCCCCGCCGCGCAGCGCCTGTACTCCATCGCCTCCAGCCGCAAACGCGTCGGCGAAGAAGTGCACCTGACCGTCGACGAACTGCGTTATCACGCCCATGGCAGCGAACACCTGGGCGCAGCCAGCGGCTTCCTGAGCGCACTGGAAGAAGGTGCGCAGCTGCCGGTCTACATCGAAGCCAATGAGCGCTTCCGGGTACCGGCTGACAGCAGCCGCGACATCATCATGATCGGCCCGGGCACCGGCGTCGCACCGTTCCGTGGCTTCGTGCAGGAGCGTGCCGAGACCGGCGCTACAGGCCGCAACTGGCTGTTCTTCGGTGCGCGCCATTTCAATACCGATTTCCTCTACCAGACCGAATGGCAGGACGCGCTGCGGCGCAAGGAACTCGATCGCCTGGACCTGGCGTTCTCGCGCGACCAGGCCGACAAGGTGTACGTGCAGCAGCGCCTGCGCACCCGCGGCCGTGATCTCTACGACTGGCTGCAGAACGGCGCACACCTGTATGTGTGCGGCGCCATCGCCATGGGCAAGGACGTGCATGCAGCACTGCTGGATGTACTGCGCGAACACGGCGGGCTGGATGAAGACGATGCCCGCGATTATCTGACTCGACTGCACACGGAGGGGCGCTATGGACGGGATGTGTATTGAGGCTTGAACGCTGCGATGTGATCCAGCGCTGGCTTCGCGGCTGACGCCGCTCCCACAACTCCGACTCCTGACAGCGAACAGAATGAGCACCCACTCCGTTGAGAACATCAAGGCCGACAGCAACCGCTTGCGCGGATCCCTGCTGGAAAGCCTGGCCGACCCTGTTACCGGCGCATTGCGCGAAGACGACCAGACCCTGATCAAGTACCACGGCAGCTACCAGCAGGACGACCGCGACGTGCGCGATGAGCGCCGTCGGCAGAAGCTGGAGCCGGCCTACCAGTTCATGATCCGCACCCGCACTCCCGGCGGCGTGATCAGTCCCGAGCAGTGGCTGAAACTGGACAGCATCGCCACCCGATACGGCAACCACTCGCTGCGCATCACCACCCGCCAGGCGTTCCAGTTCCATGGCGTGATCAAGCGCGAGCTGAAGGCGACCATGCAGGCGATCAATGCCGCGTTGATCGACACCTTGGCCGCCTGCGGTGACGTCAACCGCAACGTCCTGGTTGCCGCCAACCCGCTGCTGTCCAGCGCACACGCCACCCTGTACGCCGACGCTGCGCGCACTTCCGAACACCTGTTGCCCAATACCCGCGCCTATTACGAAATCTGGCTGGACGAAGAGCGCGTGGCCGGCAGCGGCACCGAGGAAGAGCCGATCTACGGCGAGCGCTACCTGCCGCGCAAGTTCAAGATCGGCTTTGCACTGCCGCCGCTCAACGACGTCGATGTCTATGCCAATGACCTGGGCTTCATCGGCGTGCTTGATGCCGACGGCGAACTGCTCGGCTATGACGTGACCATCGGCGGCGGCATGGGCGCCACCCACGGCGATGCCGAAACCTATCCGCGCATCGCCAACAACGTCGGCTTCGTTCCGCGCGAGGCACTGCTCGATGTCGCCACCGCCACCGTCACCACCCAGCGCGACCTGGGCAACCGTGAACTGCGCAAGCGTGCGCGCTTCAAGTACACCATTGATGATCACGGTCTGGACACTGTTGTGGCCGAGATCGAGCGCCGCGCCGGCATCCGCTTCGCACCATCGCGTGCGCAGGCGTTCGCCCACAATGGCGACCGCTATGGCTGGGTGGAAGGCGACGACGGCCGCTGGCACCTGACCCTGTCGCTGCAGGCCGGGCGCATCGCCGATGTGGCCGGTGCCCCGCACCTGACCGCCCTGCGCGAAATCGCCCGCATCCTCGACGGCGAGTTCCGCATGACCGGCAACCAGAACCTGGTCATCGCCGGCGTGCCTGCCGCCCAGCGCGCGCAGATCGATGCGATCGTGCAAAACGCGGGACTGGACATCGGCAACCGCGCCCCGACCGCACTGGCGCGCGCCGCCATGGCCTGCGTCGCCCTGCCCACCTGCGGCCTGGCGATGGCCGAAGCCGAGCGTTACCTGCCCGAGTTCAGTGCCAAGCTGCAGCCGCTGCTGGAACAGCATCAGCTCACCGACGCACCGATCCTGCTGCGCATCTCCGGCTGCCCGAATGGCTGCTCGCGTCCCTACCTGGGCGAGATCGCCCTGGTCGGCAAGGCACCCGGCCGCTACAACCTGATGCTGGGCGCCGATCACCGCGGCCAACGCCTCAACACGCTGTACGGCGAGAACATCACCGAGCCGGAAATCCTCGACGCACTTGCGCCACTGTTTGCCCGCTATTCCGGTGAGCGCGATGGCAGCGAAGGCTTCGGTGACTTCCTGCACCGGACCGGTATCGTCGCCCTTCCTCCCTACCCCACCCACCGCCAGATATCCGTGGAACTGCAAGCATGAGCGCCCTGCCCAAGACCTCTCACAACCCGTCGGTACCCCTGCCTGACGACCTGGGCCCGCTCAATACCCTGCTCGATTCGATGGATGCGCAGCAACGCGTGGAATGGGCACTGCAGAACGCGCCCGGCGCGCATGTGCTGTCGTCGAGTTTCGGCGCGCAGTCGGCGGTGACCCTGCACCTGCTCAGCAGCCAGCGCCCGGACATTCCGGTGATCCTGATCGACACCGGCTATCTGTTCCCGGAGACCTACCGCTTCGCCGACGAACTGACCGACAGGCTCAAGCTCAACCTCAAGGTCTACCGCCCGCAGGTGAGCCGCGCCTGGATGGAAGCACGCCATGGCCGCCTGTGGGAACAAGGCGTAGTCGGCATCGAGCAGTACAACAACCTGCGCAAGGTCGAGCCGATGAAGCGCGCCCTGGATGACCTGCAGGTGGGCACCTGGTTCACCGGTCTGCGCCGCAGCCAGTCGGCAAGTCGCGCCAACACGCCAGTGCTGCAGCGCCGTGGCGAACGCTTCAAGGTCAACCCGATCGCCGATTGGAGCGATCGCGACGTGTGGAAATACCTGCAGGAGCACAAGCTGCCCTACCACCCGCTGTGGGAACAGGGCTACGTCTCCATCGGCGACTACCACACCACCCGCCGCTGGGAAGCCGGCATGCGCGAAGAAGACACCCGCTTCTTCGGCCTGAAGCGCGAATGCGGGCTGCACGAAGAGATTTGAGCCGCAATACCGCCTTTTGTAGGAGCGGCGTGAGCCGCGAAGCTATTGCTGTATCAGGTCATGCGTGCAATTCGACCTAGATCGCCTGCTTCGCGGCTCACGCCGCTCTTACAAAAGCGAAATCGACGCCCGCCTCACTGAGGCGGGCGTCCTTGCTTCAATACCGGTAGTCCAGCTTCAACCAGAACGAACGCCCCGGCTCGTTGATCCGCACTGGGTCAGCAGGAAACCCGAAATCCGCACTACCGGCCAGATTCAGATGCTCGGCATATGCGCGATCGAACAGATTGTCCACACCCACACTGGCACGCAGCCCGTCATTGATCCGATAGGCACCATTGAGTGACAAGGTCGCAAAGCCCACGCTCGGGCCCAGGTCCCGCGCCACCACATTGCCCTCATCCAGCGCCACCCGGCTCTGCCGGCTGACCGCGCGCAACAAGGCACCCACCGACCAGCGCGACTGTTCATAGGAGGCGGAGAAGCGCCCTTCCAGCGGTGGAATCTGCGGCAACGGCCGGTTTTCGCTGCGGTTCTCGCCCCAGGCGTAAGCCAGCGTGCTGCCAAGCTTCCATGCCTGCGTCGGCCGCCATTCCAAGCCCGCCTCGGCCCCGGCGATGCGCGCATCCACATTGCGGGCCTGGGTGCTGCTGCCCATCATTCCGCCGCTGCGGTACTGGAACAGGATGTAATCCTGCAGGCGACCGGCATACGCCGACACCCACGCATCAAGCCGCTCACTGCGGAACTGCAAGCCCAGGTCCAACTGTGTGGTCTTTTCCGGCGTCACGCCCGAGAACGCATTGACGCTGCCGACCGGCCCGGCATTGGCCGAGAACAACTCCCAGTAATCCGGCATGCGCTCGCTGTGTCCGATACCTCCGTACCAGGTCCAGGCCTGGCCATGATCACGCTCATAGCGCACGAAGCCACTGCCGAGATCCTCCTGACGCTGTTGCCCCGCAGTTGGATTCGGCATGCTCATCATGCCGGTGGTCGCGCGTCGGTCCTTGACCGTCGCCTTGTCCAGACGCAGGCCGCTGATCCAGCGCTGTGGCGTGCCTTCGCCCAAGGTCAACTCAGTGAACACCCCCTGGCTGCTGAAGTCGGCATCACGCTTCCAGGCCGACTGCTGCCAGGTATTGCGTCCCATGCCATTGCGGCTGCGATGGCGACTGTCCTGCGCATCGAAGCCGGCGACGACTGCCACCTCCTGCCAGCGCCATTCGCTGCTGACACGGCCACCGGTGGTGCGCCGCTCAACATTCGAGGCCATCGGCATCGGCATGCTGCTGGCCGGGTTCGGCGTGCGCAGCGTGTAGTTGTCCATCAGGTGATCTGCGTTGTTGTAATACAGATTGGCCTGCAACTTGTCCCAGGCGCCGGGCAGGTTGTCGCGCTCGAAGCGCAGGCCATAACTATCGCGCTTGAACGCGGCGCCATCCATGCCACGGCCGGCATAGCGCGCAATCGCATCGCCTGTGCCGGCACTGAGCTCCACAACCGTGTCAGCATCCGGCGTCCAGCCGATGGCCGCATCAGCGTTCCACTTGCGCCAACGCGAAGGCACCACGTCGCCATTGCCGTCGCGGTAGTCATCGGATTCGGAACGGTTGCCGTTGACCCGCACATACCCGGGCGTGCTGCCGAACGTGGCATCGAGCATCTGGTCGTTGCGGTTGTTGGATCCGCCCAGTGCGCTGGCTTTTAGCTCCATGCCGGGGCTGTCAAAGCGCGGCGTCTCCCGCTCGAAGCGCACCGTTCCCGCGGAGGCACCAGCGCCCCAACGCACGCTTTGCGGTCCCTTGATGACGGTCAAGCGGTCATAGGTTTCCGGCGCGATATACGACAGCGGATTGTCCATGCGTGACGGGCAGGCACCGATCAGGTTGCCGTCATTGCTGAGAATGTTCAGTCGCGAGCCGGACATGCCGCGCAGTACCGGGTCGCCATTGGTGCCGCCGTTACGGATCGCCGAGAAACCCGGCACGGTCTTCAGGTAGTCGGCGCCGTCACTGGCCGGCACCGGTTGCCGTGGCAGGCGCGGATCGGTGACCCATTGCAGCGGCGAAGAGGGTGCCGCGGCGGTAACCACCAGTGTGTCCAGGGTCTGGGTCAGATCACGCTCGGCGGCTTGGCCGACATGGGGGAACAGCGCCAAGCAGACGCAGACAGACAGGCATGCCGGAGCACCCGGCATACGGGAAAGGGATTTCATTTGGTTCTCCAATACGACACGTCCGCGCACCGCCCAACGGCAGCGCACGGCAAACAGGAAAGGTGGCGTTATCTGGAGAGCATCGGCGGCCCGCGCGGCGGGTGCGCAGGCCAGCGCAGGCTGGCGCGAACATGGGTCTTGCGGGGGGATTCAGGCGCCAGCCGATACAGCAACGGCGCCAGTACCAGGATCACCGCCAGCCAGGGCAGCAGGCGCGAGGCCATGGTGCAGTAGTCGCAGGCCTCACCGTGGGCAGCGTGGGGGTCGGCCGGCGGCGTTGGCTTCAGGTCGCTCGCCGCCAACGCGGGCGCGTCATGCGACATGTGCTGCATGTCGTGATGCCCAGCGTGCGCATCGGCAGACACCGGCATCGCTACTTCATGCGCGGCATGGCCCATTGCGCTCATCGGCAGCGGCTGGGACTGCAGCCAGCGGCTGACCACCGGCGCCACTGCCATCAACAAGGCTGCAGCAAAGGCCAGTACAAGCACAAAGGATTGGAAGCGAAGCGAACGCATGACCCGCGCATTTTATCGGCACGACAATGCCGACGTTGCCACGCAAGGTGCGACCGTTTGCCGCACATCCTGTTCACAGACGCAGACCGTAGTGCCGAGCCATGCTCGGCAGAGGCCTTCCCGGCAATGCATCACCCACGCAGCGTTTGTAGGAGCGGCGCAAGCCGCGAAGCTGATGTCAATGAAATCGCCAAACAACCCGAAATCCGACGGACCATCAGCTTCGCGGCTTACGCCGCTCCCACAAGATCCCACGGGATCCCGCATGGTCCATGCCTGAAGCCCTTGCCGAGCGTGGCTCGGCACTACGGGGATGCCTGCGCTTAGACGGTAATCGTCTGCGTCAACGATTCCCAGGTCGGCGGTACCGGCCAATCGGCCTGTTGGTTGCCGTCCAACACGCGGCGCAGATCACGCTTGTCGATCTGCGGCGCAAGCACGTGTACCAGTTCCAGGGCGTAATCACGCAGCACGCGATCACGCGGCAACACCGCCCAGGCGATGCACTCGGGAATCGATGCCGGTGCCGGCCAGGCGCGCAGGTCGGTGTCGTTGGCGCTTACCGCCATTTCCGCGAGCAGGCCAACGCCCAGTCCAGTGCGCACATAGGTCTTGATCAGGTCCGCGTCCAACGCGGTCAGGGTCAGGTCCGGTTCCAGATCCAGCGCAGCGAAGGCGCGACGCAGCGATGAACTGGTGCGGGTGGAAGACTCGTAGCTGATCAAGGGATGGCTTGCCAATGCGGCCATGTCCGGCGTTACCCCGGCACGATCCAGCGGATGGCCCTTGGGCACCAGCACCAGCCTGCGCCAGCGATACAGCGGCACGGCAATACCGGTGCTCGGTTCGCCACCTGCAGTGCTGATGATGGCGATGTCGGCATCGCCCTGGCTCAGCAGATCCAGTGCATCGCTTTCAGCGGCCTGCTGCAGGTGCACGCTCACTTGCGGATAAGCCAGCTTGATACGTGCAACCGCTGGTGGCAGCACGAAACGTGCCTGCGTGTGGGTCGTGGTCAAGATCAACTGGCCGTGGCTCTCGCGACGCTGGTTCGCAGCGTAGGTGCGAATGTTGTTGGCTTCGGCCAACACACTGCGCGCACGGTTGATCACTTCTTCGCCTGCAGGCGTTACCGATTCAAGACTTCTTCCTTTTCTCACGAACAACAGAAAACCCAACTCGTCTTCAAGCTGTTTGAGCTGTTTCGACAACCCCGGCTGGGTGGCATGCACCCGTGTCGCGGCGAGCGTGATGTTCAGCTCGGCATCGGCAATAGCAACGAGGTAACGCAGTTGGGTAAGGGTCATCGCAGTGTTGGAGAGAGATCTTCGGTAAGGAACTGTGAAGAATGTAGGCCAAAATGGTCTCGATACTTATAACCTAAAGTTATCTGAGGTTGGGCGCTTTTCATTTCCGGCGCTGCGGGGCCGGCGCTACGGTCACGGACCTAACTCCGACTACCTCCGTCATCGCCTTGGACAGCCCCTTGTTCCCCCTGTTTGCCGACCTCAAGGGTCGGGCCGTGCTGGTCGTTGGCGGGGGCGCGGTGGCCGAGCGAAAAACCGAGGCGCTACTGCGTGCCGGTGCCCTGCCCCGGGTCGGCGCACCGGCCTTGAGCCAGGCACTGCGGCAATTGGCCGATGCCGGACGCATCCAATGGCTGAATGGTCAGTTCGATCCAGCCTGGCTGGACCAGGCGATCTGGCTGGTGATCGCCGCCACCGACGACATCACCATCAACCGCGCGGTAGCCGAGGCCGCCGAAGCGCGCCGGCTGTTCGTCAACGTGGTCGATGACGCGGCGCTGTCTGGCTTCCACGTGCCGGCAGTGGTCGAACGCGGGCCGCTGCAGATCGCCATTTCCAGCGGCGGCGGTGCACCAATGGTGGCCCGCCATGTGCGCCGCCAGATCGAAGAACTGTTTGACCAGGCCTGGGGACAACTGGCGCAGCTGGTCAGCCGCAAGCGCGGGCTTATCCGCGAGCGCTTCCCCGAGCTGGCCGCGCGCCGTCGCTTCTTCGACCGGCTGATCGACGGGCCATTGCTTGGCCTGCTGCGCGCACGCCAGTCCATTGCTGCCGAAACCCAGCTGCTGCTGGACATGGGCGCCGAACCGCCGGCTCATGCCGGCTCGGTGGTGTTGGTCGGTGCCGGCTCCGGTGACCCCGGCCTGCTCACCCTCAACGCGCTGCGCGCACTCAACCAGGCCGATGTGATCCTGCACGACCGCCTGGTCAGTGCCGAGGTGCTGCAGCTGGCGCGACGCGATGCCGACTTCATCGAGGTCGGCAAATCCGCACAGGGCCGCAGCACCGCGCAGGAGCACATCCACGCGCTGATGCTGGAGCATGCCCGCGCCGGCAAGCGGGTGGTGCGACTCAAGGGCGGCGACGCCTTCGTGTTCGGCCGCGGCGGCGAGGAACTGCAGTTCCTGCGCGCCCATGGCATCGCCTTTGAAGTGGTGCCCGGCATCACCGCCGCACTGGCCTGCGCCGCCTACGCCGGCATCCCGCTGACCCACCGTGACCACGCCCAGCAGCTGCGGTTGGTCACCGCGCACTGCAAGGACTCGCTAGACACGCTGGATTGGCCGGCGCTGGCAGAGCCGCGGCAGACGCTGGTGTTCTATATGGGCGTGGCCGCGCTGGCGCAGATCCGCAGCCACCTGCTCGGCGCCGGGCTGACGCCCAGCACCCCATTCGCCCTGATCGAAAACGGCTCGCGCGCCGACCAACGGGTGGTCAGCGGCCAACTGCGCCAGCTGCCCGAGGCCGCTGCCCAGCATCAGGTGAAGTCACCGGCGCTGCTCATCCTCGGCGACGTGGCGGCGCTGGCCGATGAACTGCATTGGTTCGGCGACGCGCCGCTGCACGCAACGCCTACTGTTTCCTCACTTTCCGCAAAGACGGCACCGCCCACACTGGCGGACGCCGCCTGACCACCTCCCCGGAGATTTCAATGGCCCTGTACAACAGCATCCTGGACACCATCGGCAATACCCCGGTGGTCAAGCTCAACCGCCTGGCCCCGGCCGGCGTCGACATCTACGTCAAGGTCGAGTCGTTCAACCCGGCTGGGTCGGTCAAGGACCGCCTGGCCCTGGCCATCATCCTCGACGCCGAGAGGAAGGGCCTGCTCAAGCCCGGTGACACCATCGTCGAAGCCACCTCCGGCAACACCGGCGTCGCCTTGGCGATGGTGGCCGCCGCGCGCGGCTACAAGTTCGTCGCCACCATGGTTGAGACCTTCTCCATCGAGCGCCGCAAGTTGATGCGCGCCTATGGCGCCAAGGTCATCCTGACCCCGGCCGCCGAGCGTGGCAGCGGCATGGTGCGCAAGGCCAAGGAACTGGCGCAGCAGCACGGCTGGTTCCTGGCCAGCCAGTTCGCCAACCCGGCCAACCCGGCCTATCACCGCCAGACCACCGCCGCCGAGATCCTGCGCGACTTCGCCGGCAAGCGCCTGGACTACTTCGTCAGCGGTTGGGGCACCGGCGGCACCCTGACCGGCGTCGGCGAAGTGCTGAAGCTGGCCCGGCCGGAAACCCGCATCATCGCCACCGAGCCGGCCGGCGCCGCGCTGCTGGCCGGCAAGGACTTCACCCCGCACAAGATCCAGGGCTGGACCCCGGACTTCGTCCCGGAAGTACTCAACCGCAACGTCTACGACCAGTTGCTGTCGATCCAGGACGAACGTGCGATTGAGACCTCGCGCCGCCTGGCCGCCGAAGAGGGCATCTTCGTCGGCATTTCCTCTGGCGCCACGGTTGCCAGCGCGCTGGATGTGGCCGCCACTGCCGAGGCCGGCTCGGTGATCCTGGCGATGCTGCCCGACACCGGCGAACGCTACTTCTCCACGCCGCTGTTTGCCGACATCAACGACGGCTCCGACGACGACTGGCTGGCCGGCCTTCCGTAAGTGCAGCACTACCCGCTTCAAGCAGAAGGGCCGCCATGTGCGGCCCTTCTGCTCTCGACACCGCGCAACAGCGCAGGGCACTCCACTATTGCCGGCTCAACAAACCCAGCTCCAGCGCCCGCCTGTGAATCTCCAGGTCGCTCTTGACTCCGAGCTTGGCGCGCAATGATGTCCGTTGCTGGTACACGGTTTTGTCGCTGACCCCCTGTTCCAGCGCTATCTGCTTTGGTGTCTGGCCACGTGCAAGCCGAAAAAATACATCGCGCTCACGTTCGGTCAGGGATTCCAATCCTGCGGGGGACGAGGCACGGTTCAGGTCACTGCTCAGGTAGCTCTGCCCGGAAGCCACCGCATGCAGCGCCTCCAGCAGCTCCCTAGGCGCGGCACCTTTGCTCACGTAGCCAGCGGCCCCCCGGCCGAGCGCCTCGGACAGCCAGGGTTCGCTGTCGTGCATGCTCAGCACCAACACAGACACCTGCGGCTGTGCGATCCGCAGCTCGGAAATCAAACCAAGCCCACCGCCAGGCAGTGAAAGGTCCAAAACCAGTACATCGGGAAGCAGTCCCTGCACCGCCACGCGTGCAGTAGCCGCGTCATCGCATTCGGCAACGATGCAGAACCCGGCTTCCTCCTCGATCAACGCGCGGAACCCGGTACGGACGATTGCGTGATCGTCAGCCATGACAATTCGGATCATCGGCAGATGCTAGCAGCTATGGAACAACGCCCAACCTGAAAATTTCTGGACGTCGGATACGTGCCATCGCCAAGCCGATACCATTATTGGATGACGCGACCACTGCCGCCCTCTGCCAGGAACCTGTTGCTGGCTGCAAGCTATCCACTGCTGCACAGCTTGCTGATGCTACCCGCCAACATGGTCTGGCACCCACCGGCCGGCCTGCGCTTTGCGCTGTTGATGCTGTTGCCCATGCGCTGGTGGCTGCCGATGACCATTGGGCTGGAGCTCTGGTACCGCCTTCTGGGAACAGGTGGCGAGTGGCGCGGGCTGGCCGCATCTGCGGCGCATTTCGTAGCCATATGCAGCGGCCCCTGGCTGTTACGCCAACGTGGCGCTCTTACCCTTGCCGATACCCGGTCGTGGTGCTGGTTGTTTGTCGCAATGATGCTTTCGGCCACCGGCAATGCCTTGCAGATCACCCTCTGGCCTCCTGCATGGGTGGCCGACATGCCAGCCACCGAACTGCTACTGCGGATTACGCTTGGTGACTACGTTGGCATGATGTTGATGGTGCCCCTGATCTTCATCGTATTCCTCCATCGCCCCTCCACCGTTCACTTCCGCAGCTGGCGAGCCGATATCCCCCGCCTGCTGCTGCCTCTATTGGTGATCAGCGCGCTCGTTCTGCTGTACGCACCGCAGCCATGGACCTACCTGTTTGCTGCCGGCCTATGCCTGCCCATCGCAATCCACATGGCCCTGCGCAGTGGCTGGCGGGGAGTAACCCTGTCGATCGGGTCAATCAGCTTGTTGATCGGGCTCGTGGCTTGGCATCGGCAAGACCTGCCCGAGACCATCGAGGTCCAATTGTTGCTGGCGCTGGTCGGCACTACCTTGCTGCTACTTGGTGCCGCGAGCGAATCCCAACGCGCAGCGCAGCACGAGCTGCGCCGCCGGAACGAAGAGCTGCATGCTTTGACCGGTGCGCTGCGAGAGGCTGCCCAGCGTAACCTGGACCTTTCTGAAGACGTCCGCCGCTGGGTTACCGCAGAACTGCATGACGAGCTTGGCCAGAACCTGACTGCGCTGCAAACGCGACTGGTACTGCTTGAGCGGCGCACGCCTACTGGCGGCCTGTTGCAGCCCGCCTGGGAAATCATAGGCAACATGCGGCATTCCGTTTCCAGCCTAATGTCGAGCCTGCGGCCGGCAGGCTTGGACGAATTCGGCCTTGTCTCCACACTCGGCAACGGCGCTATCCGCACCCTGCTTGAAGAGGGAGACCTGTCATATCACCTGCACGTCTTGGACCACGACAAGCAGCTGGGAAGACTCGATGATCGCACCCAGACAAGCCTGTATCGCATCACCCAAGAGGCTGCTACCAACGCCATACGCCATGCTCAGGCGCGCAACTTCATGGTCCGCATACGCAGTACCTCGAGCGGACGCATCTCGTTGTTGATTGGCGACGATGGCAGTGGCTTCCCAACCGCCCCGCGCCAAGGTGGGCTCGGCCTGCAGGGGATACGCGATCGGGTGCTGTCGCTAGGTGGAACGCTGCGCCTGCGCAGCGACAACAGGGGTACCTGGCTACTCGTCCGCTTGCAAGCCAGTTGAACTGGCAAGGCCCGCGAAGCTCGCCAGCTGCAGCGCCTTGCGTAATGCGTTCACACCCCCCGTTCCGGGCGGAGTGATGAGCAGATGTTCCGGCCCAAGCTGCCAGTGCTTCCAGCCATCGCTGCTTGCCTGCGCCACACGCTGTGGCGCCATCCACAGACCACCGGATGCTTCCAGCAACGGGAAGTCCAACCATTGGCAAAAAACCTGGAAGTGCTCCCGCGCACACGCTTCCGCGTCCAGTGGCCAAGGCGTCGAGCGTTCGCTTCCGCCAACCCAATCCCGTTGAGCAAAGACAAATTCAACGAGACCATTCCGCTTGAAGGTGGCATGGAAAGCATCATCATGGAAATTTCCACCGCCCATGTAGCCGGCAAAATACCCGGCGATCCGTCCTTTTCCCAACTCTGTCCACGAAAAGAAGTAACGGCAGGCAAATGGCGGCGTCAGCGTACACCCCCGATCACTCCACTTGCCGACCATGACCTGCCGGCCCATCGTCGGCCCGGCGACAACTTTTGACCCGCGCAACATCCCTACCCCTAAGCAACTTTTGGCATCAGCATGCAGCGGCCAACAGTCACTCAGCGCTTGAAAATTTCAGATGGAATCGGCTGACCGGCCATTCCACCATCGTCCGCACTTAATGAGGCGATGGGCAAGGACTGCATGGACGACAAAGTCAATTCGGACTACTTCTATTGGCACTGTGAAGTCGCCGCGTTGGTGCTGAACACGCTACCTGGGAATCCCGCGACAAAGCACCATGTGCGCAACGCATTGCGCATGGCCACCTTGGCAGCCACCGGCCCGAAAGGTGTTGGCTTCGCCAGCGAACGTGCCCACCAGACCAAGGCACTGTCTGCAAAGAACTGGGACAAGTGCGGCTTGATCAGGGAGCACGTGATACCCATCGGCGAAGTCTACGAAAAGGTCTTCCGTTCACTTGCGTTTCCGATCATTCACAATGACCTTGGCAAGCCCCCGGGCTTCATGCCGGTCAGCGAGGGCAGAATCAAGCTGCGGGCAGGCCAGAGCACCCTCGCACTCGGCAATCCTCGCCCATGGCAGATCGCGCAGATCCTTCAGCAATGGACGCTGTTGGCCTACATCACCAAGGAAGAAGACCAGCTGCTACGCGAACGCAAACTGCACGACCGTATGCCTGCAGGCTGGGATGGCCAGGACAAATTTTCCCGCTATTCCGAGTGTGGCATTGTTTGGAAACCGATCGAATGAGCTCCAGTATTCGGCGTTTCCCCTCCGCAGTGGGATTGCTGCTCTTTACCTCGCTCGCTCAGGCCAGTCTTGGTCGTGTCTCGTTTGATCCTGGCGTTTCGACCGCCAGCACCATCGATCCGTCAATGTACTGCCCTTCGCCAGGCATTGACGACGGGGTGTGTCAGGCCAATGCCCGCTTCTGGGCAGAACAACATGAGCGCTTGCTCGGCGATGCGCTCAGGCGTGTTGCCGACGTCGGCGCACTGCAGCAGGACGAATCCGCCTGGCTGGCGGCAATCGAGCGCGAATGCCGCAATGAACTGGAGTGCCTGGGCAACGCGCTCATTCAGCGCCACATCCATCTGGATGGCATCGTGAAACAGGAAGAAGCTACCGCCACAGCAATCCAAACGGGGGCTGCAGCGACCGACGACCAGGCCTACGCCAGCGATGACGTGGAAGCTCAGGTCGTCGACAAGGAACAGGAAGCTGCGCTTGCCCCAACACGGTTGGCCACCAAGCCCCGTGCAGACACCAACGCAGCGGCCGACGATGTGACCCCCACCCAACCAGTGCCTTCCACTGCCACAAAATCGCAGATAACGCCTGCCGGGAAAGCCATGCTGCTCCTGGTCCTGGCCAGCGTCCTGCTCTGCTGCATTGTTCTTGCCCTCTCGGCCTTTGGAAAAATAGTTTTCTACTACGATGTGCGCGATTTCGGCTGGAGCCTGTCCCCCGCATTGTTTACGACCCTGGCATTGTGCAGCGTGGCCGTTCTACGTTCAGGCGAGCTGGACAGCGCCCCCCTGAACCCAACACAGATAACGGTACTGGCTGTTGGCGCGGTTGCCGCGCTGGCTGGTGTATTGATTGCTTACCGCAACGCCATTCGATACAACCGGAGTCTGTTTGTAGGCCTATTGGTTGGCAGCGGAAAGGCTTTTGTCGCCGCGTTCATGGTTTTCTCGTTTTTGGCCAATGCAAGCCGCAGGAATAGCGAGAACTACTACCGGTACAACGCCAAAGGCAGGCGTGAGCGCGCACTGGCAGCTTCTTCCTTCACGGTGTTAGGTCTGCTCTGGTACGCACTCGTTAATGGCGAGCGCGTTTACCAAAGGAAGGGGTGGGATCCACCCTGATCCTCCAGCGCCGGAACCGGGTTGGCGCAGGGCCGTAATTTTCATTACATAGCAACCAATGGAGGCCGTCCAGTGCGGCCTTCACGCGTTTCCGCGTCTTTAAATCACAGCAGGTGAGACTGGACGGGCGCAGACTGTGGATGTTCCGGCCTGGCGGCAGCCGTCACGCTTTTCTCATACATCGCAATGGAAGATCACGGCCATGAACATTGAAGTTTGGCAGGGCGACATCACCGAACTGGCCGTTGACGTCATCGTCAACGCGGCCAATGAAACCTTGCTTGGCGGCGGCGGCGTGGACGGTGCAATCCATCGGGCCGCAGGCCCCGGCCTGCTGCGCGAATGCGAGCAGTTGCCCGAACTGCGCGCGGGCGTGCGCTGCCCCACCGGCGAAGTGCGCGCCACCGGCGGCCACAATCTGCCGGCCAAGCATGTGTTCCATACCGTCGGCCCGGTGTGGCGCGATGGTCGCCATGATGAAGCGGCGTTATTGGCCAATTGCTACTGGCAGTCACTGCGGCTGGCCGAGCAGACGGGCCTGGAGTCGATTGCGTTCCCGGCGATCAGCTGCGGGGTTTATGGCTACCCGCTGCACCAGGCGGCGGTGATTGCAGCTACCGAAACCATGACCTGGCAGAAGAGCCATGCGCGGCCTTCGCGGATCGTGTTGGTGGCTTACAACGCGGCGGCGTTCAAGATCTACCAGCAGGCCTTGGCCAGCGCTGGACCGGCGCAGGAGCAGGCGGGCTCGGTATTGGCGTCGTTTGCGGGTGGGTTTGCGCCTGCGCATTGAGGTGTTTGGCTGTTCGAGCCGAGCAAAATCAAAACCTACCCCTCCCCAGCCCTCCCCTTGCCTGCGGCAAAGGGAGGGGGCCGTTTGTGCAGGTCGGGCAGATCACAGGTAGCCGCTTTTACCCCTCCCTTTCGCGCAGCGAAGGGGAGGCCTGTGGTGGGGTAGCTCTTGGCAGCAAGCCCATCACCCCAGCGCACCACTCACCCCATAAACCCAGGCATCAAAGAACCCCTGCAGCGAGCGCCCCGCCGCACGCTCCATCGCCTGCTGGAAATCCGCCGTCACCACCGAGCGCCCATCATTGGCCCGTGTGTACTCGCGCAACCCACGCCAGAACAGCTCTTCGCCCAATTCCAAGCGCAAGCGGTGCAGCACGTACGCGCCCTTCTTGTAGACCACCGCACGATCATCGGCGCTGGGTTTGTTCCAATCCGGATACACCAACGGCCGATCAGCACCCTTCTCGCGCAGCGCCAATACCCGCTGCTCCCAGCCCTGCACCATCGCCTGGTAGGCGGCTTCGCCCTGCGCCTGCTGCAACCACGCCGCCGTCATGAAGTTGGCGAAACCTTCGTTGAGCCAGAAATGCTCCCAGCTGGCACAGGTCACGCGTACGCCCCACCATTGATGCGCGGCTTCGTGGGCGATCAAGCCAGTCTGGGTGGGATCATCCAACACGCCTTTGCCATAGGCCTCCGACATCACCGACAGACCAGCCATTTCCTGGCCGATGGTGTTGGCCACCAGCGCCTGCCGATAGTCGCCTTCATAGGCCAAGCCTGCGCGGGCGGCAAAGAAGTCGAGCATGTCGTCGGTGGCCGCGAACACCTGCCGCAGTTCGGCCTCGGAGCGGTCCTTCGAGTAGAACTGCAAGCGCCCCTGCCGCGCGTGCTGATAAGGGCCGGCAGCAAAGCCATAGACAAACGCGGGCGTTGGTTTGCGCAGCTGCCAACGGTGTTCGATGCGCCCATCACCGAGCAGGCGCGATGGCAGTTCATCGCCAACCGCCGTCGCATGCAGGTCGCGAGGAAGGCGCAGCGCCAACTGCAGCGTAGCGCGCTCGTCCGGCGCATCCACCGACGGCATCCATTGGCTGGTGGAGAATATCGTGTAGACCTCGTTGCGTTCGGCGGCGAACTCCAGGCCAAAGCGTGGCTTGCCGCGGTAGTGCACGCGTATGCTGCTTTGCTGGCCCGCCGTCAGCATCGTTGCAAGACTGATGGCCAGCTTTCCATCGGCCTGCTGGAAGCTGAGCGGCTTGTCATCCTGCGTAACCGAATCGATGACCAGCTCACCACTGTCCAGGACCAGCTTTTGCAGTGGGCCTGTAGCGTCGAAACGCAGCAAGGTCTCACCCTGCAGCTGACCGGCGGCGATATCCAGATCCAGGGTGGTTGCGTAGTGCTGGATATCGAAATCGCGTGGCTCCGCAGCGAAGGCAGACACGGTCATGGTCGATGCAAACAGTGCCAGCGCGATTCTGCGGTGCATCGGATCATCCCTGAGGAAAAAGCCGATTGTAGGGCGTCGAGCTTGTAGGAGCGGCGTAAGCCGCGAAGCTGGAAATTCCCAGGTTGCCTGGAATGCATGCAATTGCAGCCACCCTGGCGGTTTTGTTTGCACCGGCTTCGCGGCTTACGCCGCTCCTACAAAAACACTGCAAAACAAAACGCCGGCTGTTGGCCGGCGTTCTGTTCAACTCACGCAGGTTGGCTTATCAGCCTTCCCACTTGCCCTGTGCTGCCAGGCCGTTTTCCTTGGCACGCTCGAACACGGTCTTCTGTGCAGCAGCGTAGTTGCCCTTCATGTCCTTGGCCCACAGCTTCAGTGCAGCCTGCTGCATGGCGCGGCCGTAGGAGAAGCTCAGCGGCCACGGCAAGGCGCCGACCTGGTTCATGGCGTTGAGGTGAGCGGTGGACTGCTCATCGCTCTGGCCACCGGACAGGAACACCACGCCCGGCAGGATCGCCGGCACGGTCGACTTCAGGCACATCACGGTGGACTCGGCCACTTCCTCGACATCCACCTGCTCGTCACAGGTCTTGCCCGGAATGACCATCGAAGCCTTCAGGATGGTGCCTTCCAGCACCACGTTCTGCTGGTACAGGGCGTCGAACAGCGAACGCAGGGTGGCTTCGGTGACTTCGTAGCAGGTCTCGATGTCGTGGTCGCCGTCCATGATCACTTCCGGCTCGACCATCGGCACCAGGCCGCATTCCTGGCACAGGGCGGCATAACGGGCCAGCGCGTGGGCGTTGGACTCGATGCAGGTGCCCGACGGCATGCTTTCGCCGATGTTGATCACCGCACGCCACTTGGCGAAACGGGCGCCCAGCTTGTAGTACTCCTGCAGGCGCTCACGCAGGCCGTCCAAGCCTTCGGTCACCAGCTCACCGGGGCAGCCGGCCAGCGGGTGCGCACCCTTGTCGACCTTGATGCCCGGGATCATGCCGTTGTCGGCCATGTACTTGGCGAACGGCACGCCGTCCTTGGTCGACTGGCGGATGGTTTCGTCGTACAGGATGGCGCCGGAGATGTGCTCGTTGAGCTTCGGCGTGGTCAGCAGCAGTTCGCGGTAGGCACGACGGTTTTCTTCCGTGTTCTCGATGCCGACGCTTGCGAAGCGCTTGGCAATCGTACCGGTGGATTCGTCAATGGCGATGATGCCCTTGCCCGGGGCGACCATGGCCTGGGCGGTTTCAGCCAGCAGTTCGATGCTCATGAGGTTCCTGTGACAGCGTGCGGGAAAACCCGGATTATAGCCCGGCACGCTCACCGGCTGGCTGCCCGCAAGGTCTGGAATCGGTTTCAGGCTGTCAGGTCAGGACAAAACCTGTCCGCTCCGATCAACTTCTGACCGGAGCGGTGGCTTGTTGCTGGCGTCGCTTACAGGTCGCCCAGACCGCTGGCGCGGCCGTCGTTACCCACTTCCAGCAGGCGCAGGGTGTTGGTGGCGCCATGGGTTTCCATGTGCTCGCCACTGGTGAACACCACGCGATCACCCGCCTGCAGCAGGTTGGACTCGACCAGCAGGCGGATGCTGCCGCGCGCGGCTTCGCGCGGGGTGAAACCACGGCTGTCGAAGTTGATCGGGAACACGTCACGCATCAACGCCATCTGCCGGCGCGCACCGTCGTGGCGGGTGACCGCGTAGATCGGCGACTTGGCGCGGAAGCGCGACAGGTAACGCGCGGTACCACCGGATTCGGTCATCGCCACGATGGCGCGCACGCCCACGTGCTGGGACAGGAACATGGTGGCCATGGCAATGGCCTGGTCGGCGCGTTCCAGGTTGCGCGGCGAGGCATTGAAGTCGGTCTCGGTCTGGAACTGACGCTCGGCGCCCAGGCAGATGCGGGCCATCGCCTCGACCGCCTTGACCGGATAGGCACCGGCCGCGGTTTCGGCCGACAGCATCACCGCATCGGTACCGTCGATGACCGAGTTGGCCACGTCCAGCACTTCGGCGCGGGTCGGGATCGGGCTTTCGACCATCGACTGCAGCATCTGGGTGGCGGTGATGACCACCTTGTTCTGCGCCAGCGAGGCCTTGATGATCTTCTTCTGCAGGCCCGGCAGCTCGGCGTCGCCGATTTCCACGCCCAGGTCGCCACGCGCCACCATCACCACATCGCTGGCGTCGACGATCTCTTCCAGGTTCTCGATGGCTTCGGTGCGCTCGATCTTGGACACCAGCGCGGCGTAGCAGCCATGCGACTCGGCGATCTCACGCGCGTCATTCATATCCTGCGCATTGCGGCAGAACGAGACGGCGATGAAGTCGACGCCGATCTTGGCAACGATGCCGATCAGCTCCTTGTCGCGCTCGGTCAGCGCACCCAGCGACAGGCCACCGCCCTGCTTGTTCAACCCCTTGCGGTCGGACAGCACGCCATCGTTGAGCACGGTATTGATGATGCGCTCGCCCTGCACTTCCACGACCTGCAGCTGCATCAGGCCATCGTCGAGCAGCAGCACGTCGCCCGGCGCCACGTCCTGCGGCAGGCCGAGGTAGCTCACGCCCACCTGGCTGGTGTCACCGGCCGGTGCCGAGGTGCTGGCGATCAGGTCGAAACGGTCGCCAGCCTTGAGCGTGATCTTGCCTTCGGCAAAACGCTCGATGCGGATCTTCGGGCCCGGCAGGTCGGCCAGGATGCCGACTTCCACACCCACGCGCTGGGCGGCGGCACGCACGTCGGCGGCACGCTTGGCCTGGCCGGACGGGTCGCCGTGGGAGAAATTCAAACGCACAACGTTGACGCCGGCGCGGAACAGATCGTCCAGCACCCCTGGCGCGTCAGTTGCCGGCCCGAGGGTGGCGAGGATCTTGGTGCGGCGCTGACGTTCAATCATTGTGCGTGGTCTCCCTGATAGACCGCCGAAAGTAGCACATCCATTGCATGACAACGATGTCGCATACGATTTCATACGACACTTTCTGCTGTGTCCCAAAGACAGGCCAGACAGTCGATCTGGACATACCGTACGGTATGACAACGCGGGACCTATAGCTGACTTGCATAGGTCGATAAGCCAAGGTGATAGCTCAGCACGCGGATGTTGCTGTTGCGTGTTGGCTGGAGGGGAAGTTGTGCTGCTTTGCAGCAAGGAAAGTTGGCAGTGGAGACATGCCGGGGACATCGGGTGACAAGTGAAGCGGGTGGGCAGCGAAGGCCAGGAGGCTTTCCCAGAGACCCTTCCGATCGTCATTCCCGCGCAGGCGGGGTTTTCAACCGACGAATGTCGGGTCATCGCTCCCCGCTCTTCACCTTGAACTACGCCGCTCGTACCCAAGCCACATCAAAGCCAAAAAGCCAAGAGCGATTCCCGCCTGCGCGGGAATGACGAATCAGCTTTTTATGTGTACTGGAACCATCGCGGCTCCGGCTGCAGGAGCCGCGAAAACCAAAGCCTTTCAATCAACCGCGCAACACCGCCGCCAACGCATCCGGCGTAGCCGCCAACGCGCCAGCCCCGGCAGCAACCAGCTCCTCACGACCACCAAAGCCCCACAACACACCGACATTGCGCATGCCGTGGTGACGCGCGCCTTCGATGTCCATGCGGCGGTCGCCGATCATCCAGCACTGCGGCGCCTGCAATTGCAGACGCTGCAAAGCCTCGGCGATCAACTCCGGCTTGTGGCTGCGCGAACCATCTTCGGTCGCACCGATGATGTCCTCGAAGCAGCCGCCAAATGGCAGGTGCTCGACGATGCGCCGCGCATGCGGCTCGTTCTTGGCGGTGACCACGGCCAGCCGATGGCCGGCCGCGTGCAGGCCCTGCACGACATCACCGATACCGGCGTAGATATCGTGTTCCTTCCAGCCATGCGCATCGAAACGCTCGCGGTACAACTCCACCGCCCGTTCCACGCGCAGGGCGTCGCCGAACAAGGGCTTGAAGCTGGTACGCAGCGCCGGGCCGATCCACTTGCGCAGCTCGGCATCGCCGGGCACCGGATGCTCCATCTGTTCCAGTGCAAAAGCCACGCAGCGGGTGATGCCGACGGCCGAATCAATCAGCGTGCCGTCGAGATCGAAGAAGAAAACGTCGCGGCTCACGAGCCGCGAGCCTCCAACGCTGCAACCGCCGGCAAGGTCTTGCCTTCCAGGAACTCCAGGAACGCGCCGCCGCCGGTGGAGATGTAGCTCACCTGCTTGGCGATGCCGTACTTGTCGACCGCGGCCAGGGTGTCGCCACCGCCGGCAATCGAGAACGCATTGGAGCTGGCGATGGCCTTGGCCAGCGCTTCCGTACCCTTGCCGAACGCGTCGAACTCGAACACACCGACCGGACCGTTCCAGACCACGGTGCCAGCCTTGGCGATCAGTTCGGCGTACTGGGCGGCAGTCTGCGGGCCGATATCCAGAATCATGTCCTCGGCGCCGACGGCATCCACCGCCTTGACCGTGGCCGGAGCGTCAGCCGCGAATGCGGGCGCCACCACCACGTCGGTCGGCAGCGGGATCTCGGCGCCGCGGGCCTTGGCGTCGGCATCGATCTTGCGCGCGGTGTCGAGCAGGTCGTTCTCGACCAGCGACTTGCCCACGCCATGGCCTTCGGCCGCGATGAAGGTGTTGGCGATGCCACCACCGACGATCAGCTGGTCGACCTTGCTTACCAGGCTGGACAGCAGTTCCAGCTTGGTCGAGACCTTGGAGCCGGCAACAATCGCCAGCAACGGGCGCGCCGGGTTGGCCAGCGCCTTGTCCAGCGCGTCCAGCTCGGCCATCAGCAGCGGGCCACCGGCAGCGACAGGAGCGAAGCGGATCACGCCATGGGTCGAGGCCTGTGCGCGGTGTGCGGTACCGAAGGCGTCCATCACGAACACGTCGCACAGCGCGGCGTACTTCTGCGACAGGGCCTCATCGTCCTTGCCCTCACCCACGTTCATGCGGCAGTTCTCCAGCAGCACGATCTGGCCTGGGGCCACGTCGACGCCGTCCACCCAGTCCTTGACCAGCGGCACGTCCACGCCCAGCAGCTCGGACAGACGCTTGGCCACCGGCGCCAGCGAATCGGCTTCGCTCCACACGCCTTCCTTGGGACGGCCCAGGTGCGAGGTCACCAGTACAGCGGCGCCCTTCTCCAGTGCCAGCTTCAGGGTCGGCAGCGAGGCGGTGATGCGCTGCTCGGAGGTGATCTTGCCGCTCTCGTCGATCGGCACGTTCAGATCCTGGCGGATCAGTACGCGCTTGCCGGAAAGGTCGAGGTCGGTCATGCGAACGATGGACATGGCAGGATCAGCTCCGCAAAGATGGGGGAAACCGCAATTCTCGCCCGCCCTGCCTGATGGGGCAAACCCAAGGTGCACCGGATGTCGCCACGCCTGCCGCAACCCGAACTGTCCAGCCCCCGCCTGCGCCTGCACGAAGTCCGGGATGGCGACGCTGCAGCGCTGTTCGCCATTCATAGCGATGCCCGGGTGATGCGCTACTGGAGCTACCCGGCCTGGACCGAAGTGGAACAGGCCGAACAGAAGATCGCCGACATCCAGCGCCAGCGCCGCGAACTGGACATGCTGGTCTGGGCCATTGCCGACGCGGACAGCGACCTGTTGATAGGCAGCAGTGCCATCTTCCACATGGACCTGGCACAGGCCCGTGCCGAGATCGGTTACAGCCTGCATCCAGACTGGCAGGGCCGCGGCCTGGCCAGCGAAGCCCTGCAGCTGGTGCTGGGCTACGTCTTCAACGATCTGGGACTGCGCCGCATCGAGGCCGACATCGACCCGCGCAACCCGCCCTCCTGTCGCCTCGTCGAAAGGTTCGGCTTCGTCCGCGAGGGCCTGCTCCGCGAACGCTGGCAGGTAAACGGCGAGATCTGCGACAGCGCCATCTACGGCCTGCTGCGCCAGGATTTCAACCGGTAGAGCCGAGCCATGCTCGGCTGCAGGCCTCACCAGCAACCCACACTACTTGTGGGAGCGGCGTAAGCCGCGAAGCAGATAAATCAACAGCGCAAAAAGCACCCCCTCCCCGGCCCTCCCCTTCGCTTTGCGAAAGGGGGGGAGAGAAGCCTGCTGACTTCGCGTGTGAAGGCCTCTGCCGAGCATGGCTCGGCACTACGTCAGGTGTCTTTTTTTTCTGTGCGGCTGCTGCGGATCAGGCTAAATGCAAAACCCGCTACTGCTGCTGCACCGAGTACCAGCACCGACCACAACACGATGTTCTTCCAATCACGTGGGGCTTCGGCCTGCTGGTAGGCAACATCACCGGCGCGCTGTGCGACCGCGCCCAGCGTTGCCGCGACCGGCTGCCATTGCGCGCCGTTGTGCGCGCGCAAGGCTGCCAACATCGGATCCAATGCCGCCTGCGTCTTGCCCTCGTCCGCGCTGCCTGCGACCAGCAGGTAAGGCGCGCGACCCTGCGCAAGAAACACCACGCTGCCAGGGCGATAACCCAACCGCAACGTTGGCGCAGCAGCAGGCACCGCGCCGGGCTCGGCCTGCAGGCGCCACTGCCTGTCATCCACGATGCCGGAGGTTTCCAGCGGTGGCGAACGCTGCTGCTCGCCTGCCTGACTGAGGTTCCATGCATTCCAGCCCGTGGTCAGTGCCTGCCACACCGGCTCACCATCGGCAGCGCGCGAGCGGTCTTCGTCGCGACTGGAGACCGTCCAGCTCACCGCGCTGTTGGACGGCATCACCACATCCAGGCGCTGCACCGGGAATCGGCCCTGCAGGCGGTACAGATAGCCATCCTTGCCGTTGCCGCCAGCAGCCGCCTGCAGTTCCTGCCATTGCCAATCGCCAACCTCGACCGCATCAGCGAACTCACCGCGCAGGCCCTGCAACTGCGGCGCGCCGCTGCGCTGCAGAGGTACAAGACGCAGATAGCGCAGACCTGATTCAACCTTGATGCTGTTGCTGCGCAGCTCGTTGCCCTGGTTGCGCAGTTGCACCAGCCGCACTTGCGGATCCAGCACCTGCCAACCGCGCAGGTCGTCGCTGCCTTCGAGGCGATAGCCAAGATCCAGCGTCGCCGCGGTGTCACTCCAATCGACCAGTAGTTTGTGCAGCTTGCCGGCCTCGTCACCCAGGTCGACCAGCCATACCGGGTCAGCGCTCCCCGCCGCCCTTGCCGTGCCGACCGAATTGCGGATCGACACCACTTTGCCAGCGGTATCGCGTTCCACCACGATGCTCAGGTCCTCATCGCCGCCCGCACTTGCTGCAGGCAATGCAAACCACTGCAGCGGCGCAGTACGCACCGCACCACCAAGCGGCGTTGCAGCAGCATAGACGGCGCTGGCCACCGGTTTGCCATCGGCATCGATCACCCGTACATCGCGCAGGTCACGCCAATGCGCGGCGGCATACACCGATGCATCCAGCGGCACCCGGTAAGCACCGGCATCGGACTGGGACAGCTGCAACGGCCATTGGCGGGCGAAGTCATCGGCTGCAATTGCGCTGAAAGGCAACAAGGCCAGTACCAGCAGGCGCTTGATCATGCGGTTGTTTCCTCGTTGTTTGTCCCAGCACCCTGCCTCCGTGGCGGTGCCGGCGCCAGCCAGCCCACCAGGGTGCACAGCAGTCCGTAAGCGATGAAGGCGCCGATACCAAGCAGGTCACCCAGGTTGCCGCGATCGATCAGCAGCAGCTTGGCCAACACCACGCTCATCAGGATTGCGCCGGCCAACCACAACCCCCACTGGCCACGACGCGAGCCGGAAATCCAGCCAACCACGCCCAGCAGGCTCCAGACCACGGTCAGGCTGGTCTGCGCCAGTTTCGTGCCAAGCAGACTGTCACTCCACGGCACATCACCCCAGTGATGCACCGCTCGCAGCGTCATCACCGTCACCAGCACCAGCGCCGCCACCGCCGTGCCAACCAGTTGCATCGGCAACACCGCTGCGCCACCGCTCTGGCGCAGGCGCATCGCCAGCAAGGCAAGCACGGCGATCTCCGCCAGTTCCAGCGGATTAAGTACAACGATCCACGGCAATGGCGCAGCCGAACCAGCACTGGCCAACGATGTCAGCCACCACAAGCCAAGTGCCGCGAACACGGCGATCTGCAAGGCCTTGCGATAGCCATCAAACGCCGCCCCCAAGGGCTGCGACAACCACGCCCAGCGATACATGGACAACACCGCCAGCAGCAACCACGGCAGCGCCAGCAACATGCCCACCCAGCCCTCGGCCAGCGCGAAGCGGTCGCCGATATGCCAGGCCAACAGCGACACCACGGTCGGCCACAGCAACCACCAGGCCAGCTGCGCCAAACCAGCAACCTTGCCGCTGCCAGCACGCAGGCACATCAGGCTGCGCACACCCAGAACGGCGAACACTGCCCACGCCACCGCGCCGTAACCGGCGAATGGCTGCCCGTATTCGGACACCTGCAGGAAGGCCACCGGGAAGGCCATCACCAACGCGCCCAAGGTGGTCAGCGACAGCGCCAACACAGGCGCACGCCGCTGCACTTCCGCCGCCAGCCAACCGGTCACACCGAGTAGCAGCAAGACCGCGTGCAGGCGACTGTCGACCTCGACGAAATCACCGATCTCCAGGATCACGTTGCCCAGCCACCAGGCCAGCGCCCACAGGTAGGCCACAGTCGCCACCTGCAGATTGCCTGTACTTCGGTACCACCATGCGGTGGCGAAGCCGGCCACGGCGATCAGCAAGGCACCCATGAAGGCGGCGTTGGCGATGGCAGTCGTCGCGCCGAGATGGCTGCCCGACACACCAATCGCCAAGGCCCCGGCAGCGGCCAGTTGCAGGCCAAGACCCGTCCAGCGGGCCAAGCGACGGTCCTGGGTCAAGCCCAGCCAGACCAGACCCGCACCTTCCAGCGCGAACACCGATGCGGTTGCCTTCGCCGACAGGGCCAAGGGCACCGCCAAGGTGGCGAATCCGACTGCGAGAATCGCATAGCCACGCGCCAGCACATTCATGCGCTCGCTGTTGATCAACGCGCGCGCCAATACTGCGTACAACGCGGCCACGCCCAGTGCACAGAACGCCAGGGGCATGCGATCGCCGTGCAGCAACGCTGCCTGCAACGAGAATGCGACCAGCGGCGTACCAAACAACAGGCAGCCATCGATGCGCGCACTGCCCTCGCTGCTGGCCTTGCGGGCATACAACAAGGGCAACAACAGATAAAACACGAAGAACAACACCAGGAACGGCTCGGTGCTGTTGAAATTGGCCGGGGTGTACTTCAACACGCCCCAGGCCGTGCCAATGCCCCAGGTGAAGGCAAACCCCAGCAGGTTGAGGATGCGCCACGGCCGCACCCAGGCGATGGCGAAGATGCCGGCATTGAGCAGTGCGTAGTACGAGAACAGGGCCACATGATTGCCACTGCCGTCGGACAACCAGATCGGCGCCATGAAGCCAGCCAGTACACCGAGAATGGCCAGGGTTCTGCTTTCCTGCAGCACCGCCATCACCGACAGGCCGGCGATCAACACCACACTCAACGCAAATGCGGCGCCAGTGCCGATCATTCCGTAGTTCTTGCAGGCGGAAAACACCACCAGCAACAGAATGCCGATCATGCCGCCCTGCATCGCCAGGGCAAAGCTGCGATGGCTTTCGCGCTTGCGCCAGGCGAACACCAAACCGGCCAATGCCGCTGCACTGATGCCAGCCAGCTTCAGGCTGACCGGAACGGTGAACCAGCCCTGGTCAGTGGCGTACTTGAGCAACGCCGCCACACCGGCCAGCAGCACCAGCATGCCGACCTTGACCGGCACATTGCCGCTGGTCAGCCATTGCTTGGCGTAGGCAAGCGCGCGTTCGACGAAGTTGGGTTCGGCAGGCTCAGCCGGCGTCCAGGTCCGCTCTGGCGGCGGTTCGCGGCGGGCAGGAATCGGCCGGCGCGGCTCGCTTGCCAGCGGATCGAGCGGATCTGCCCTGGGCGGCAACGGCGGCGGTGCTGGCGACGCAGCGACGGGTTCGGCCGGGTGCGCCGGCGATGCAACCGCCAGCGGCTCGATCACGGTTTCATCTGCCTCGGGCTCGGGGGCAGGCTCGGGCTCCGCCCAGGCGTAGGGCCGGATCGCCTCGACGTGCTGCCTGCGTGGTGCTGCTTCCGTCTCGCCAGCATCCAGTCGCTCCTCCAGCGCAGCCACGCGGCGCTTGAGCGAAGACACCGACACCAAGGCAGCCACCAGCAACACCGGTATGGCCAGTGCGGCCAGTACCAGCAGCACAATCAACAACACCCAACCCTCGTCCATTGATCATCCTTGTGCACCTGAACGTGCTGCATCACCTTATCCGCGCCACCTGAAAACGCAAGACGCCCCCAGTCAGCTTCAGCCCGCGCCTTGCCGCGCAATGCTTTCAGCCAGGGCGTTTGAGCCGCGTTGAGCCCCAGACTGCACTTTTGTGGGAGCGGCGTAAGCCGCGAAGCTGGTAGATCATCAGATGGCATGCATACCAAGGGTTTCAGCCGTCTCAGCTTCGCGGCTTGCGCCGCTCCCACACCGAACGCTGCTCGCGCAACACTGGCATCGGCTTGGTTGTCGAGTGGCGAGTGGACAGCGTCAGGCTTCCAGCGAGACTTCCCCGGCATCACCATCACCCTCTAGCCCGCGCAAGGTCCGCGCCAGCAGCCGCCTTCGGTCGTTCATCAGGCCGCACGCCAGTGGCGTGCAAGCAGCCTTCTTCACCCCCTTCACCTTCGGTGAAAGGGGGGGCTTCAAGAATGCAGAACGGGCGCCTTTCGGCGCCCGTTCTGCTTGCAGCTGTTGCGTGGATCAGGCGGCGACGACGCGCACCATTTCCAGGCACTTGTTGGAGTAGCCCCACTCGTTGTCGTACCAGCTGACCAGCTTGACGAAGGTGCCATCCAGGGCGATGCCGGCTTCGGCGTCGAACACGGAGGTGTGGGTCTCGCCACGGAAGTCGGTGGCAACCACCTTGTCTTCGGTGTAACCGAGGATGCCCTTCAGCGCGCCTTCGCTCTGTGCCTTCACTTCGGCGCAGATTTCAGCGTAGGTGGCTTCCTTCTCCAGCTCGACGGTCAGGTCGACCACCGACACGTCCGAGGTCGGCACGCGGAAGCTCATGCCGGTCAGCTTCTTGTTCAATTCCGGGATCACCACGCCCACGGCCTTGGCAGCACCGGTGGAGGACGGAATGATGTTCTCCAGGATGCCGCGGCCGCCGCGCCAATCCTTGTTGGACGGGCCGTCAACGGTCTTCTGGGTAGCAGTGGCAGCGTGCACGGTGGTCATCAGGCCACGCTTGATGCCCCACTTGTCGTTGATGACCTTGGCCAGCGGGGCCAGGCAGTTGGTGGTGCACGAGGCGTTGGAGACGATGCTCTGGCCGGCGTAGGTCTTGTGGTTCACGCCGAACACGAACATCGGCGTGTCGTCCTTGGACGGGGCCGACAGGATCACCTTCTTGGCGCCCGCGTCCAGGTGCTTCTGCGCGGTTTCCTTGGTCAGGAACAGGCCGGTGGACTCGATCACCACGTCCACGCCCACTTCGTCCCACTTCAGGTTGGCCGGGTCGCGTTCCTGGGTGAGGCGGATCTTCTTGCCGTTGACCAGCAGGTCGCTGCCCGACACTTCCACGTCGGCCTTGAAACGGCCGTGCACGGAGTCGTACTTGAGCATGTAGGCCAGGTAATCCGGCTCCAGCAGATCATTGATGGCCACGATCTCGATGTCGTTGCCGAAGTTCAACACTGCCGAACGCAGCACATTGCGCCCGATGCGACCGAAACCGTTGATGCCGACCTTGATTGCCATGTTCACAAGCTCCTGCAGCCGCAAAACCGTTGCGGCGGGGTGGAAAGGGGACGCCATTCTAGCAGGACCCATGCCCGCCCCGTGGCGCCCAGCCATCCCCCGCAGCTGAGCGCCAGCTGAGCGCAAACCCCTGTTTGATCAGGATCAAAGCGGTACCCGGGCGCTGACCGGACACTGGCGCCACCTCCACCAAGCAACGGAATTACACATGCGCAAGACCTCCGCCCTGCTGCTCTCCGCCATGGCCGCCGCCGTGTCCCTGGCTGCTGCCGCCCCCGCCATGGCCCAGTCCAAGGGCGACTGGACCCTGGGCGTCGGCGTCCACGCGGTTGACCCGACGTCCGATGCCGGCGATCTGAATGGCGCCGCGTTGGGCCTGGGCAAGCTGTCCACCAAGGTCGACAGCGACGTCAAGCCGACCGTCACCTTTGAGTACTTCGTCGCCGACAACATCGGTATCGAAGTTCTCGCAGCGCTGCCGTTCAAGCACGACGTCAGCATCGACGGCGTCGGCAAGGTCGGCGAAACCAAGCAGCTGCCGCCGGTGGTCTCGCTGCAGTACCACTTCACCAACAGCAGCAAGGTCACCCCGTTCGTCGGCCTGGGCGTGAACTACACCAAGTTCTTCAGCACCGACAGCAAGGGCGCGCTGGCTGGCACCAAGCTGAAGCTGGAAGATTCGTGGGGCCTGGCCGCCCATGCTGGCCTGGACTTCGCCGTCAGCGACAAGGGCGCACTGCGCGTTGACATGCGCTGGGCCGATATCGACACCAAGGTGAAGGTCAACGGCAACAAGCTGGGCACCGCCAAGATCGATCCGCTGGTGTACGGCGTGGCTTACGTCTTCAAGTTCTGAGGCTGGCCGCAATTGACGGGTAAGTAAGTATTGCCCTCCCCCAGCGAACACGTCCCCGGCTACAACCGGGGGCGTGTTTCGCCATCTGGCGCACGTAGCCGATGGCGGCGCAGCCGTTAGAATGGCGGCATGAACAAGCTCCACCGTCTCCTGATGCCGGCACTGGGCATCGCCATCGCTGTCTCCGCAACCCTCCCCGGCCAGGCACTGGCATGGGGCGCGCAAGGCCACCGCCTGGTCGCACGGGTCGCCGAAACCCGCCTGGATCCCCAGGCCAAGGCCGAAATCGATCGACTGTTGGCGAGCGAGCCCGGCGCCAGCCTCAGCAGCATCGCGCCGTGGGCAGACCAGCTGCGCGCGAACGACCCCGATCTGGGCAAGAAGTCGGCCGGCTGGCACTACGTCAACATGGCTGAAGACGGCTGCAACTTCTCCCCGACCAAGCACTGCCGCAACGGCAACTGCGTGGTGGGCGCCCTGCAGCAGCAAAGTGAAATCCTGGCCAACCGCCAGCTCAGCGACGCCGAACGCCTGCAGGCACTCAAGTTCGTCGTGCATCTGGTCGGCGACCTGCACCAACCCCTGCACGCCGGCTATGGTCACGACCGCGGCGGCAACAACTATCAGCTGCAGTTCAACGGGCGCGGTACGAATCTGCACTCGGTATGGGACAGCGGCATGTTCTATCCGCTGCAGCTGAACGACGACCAGTTCCTGCAACGCCTGCAGGCACTGCCGGCCCCCAGCGGTGTGCGCACACCGGACCTGCAGCGCGATCCCGCCCTGTGGGCCGAGCAGACCTGCCGCATCGCCACCCGCAAGGGCCTGTACCCGGACGGTCACAAGATCGACGAGCGTTACACCGCTGTATGGGAACCGGTCGCCGAAGCACAACTTCGTATGGGCGGCGAACAGCTGGCCGCGCTGCTGAACCAGCTGCTCGATACTCCCTGAGCAATCAACGCGCCTGCACCACGTGCAGGCGCGTCTTCAGTGCAAGGCGTCCTCGCGCCGCACCATTGCCCTGCCCTCAATCACCTCGAAGGTGAAGGCATAGGCCAGGGTTACCGGCACTACCTCGATACGTGAGGCGTTACTGCAGTCTCCGTTCGACGGTGCCGTTACACCAGCCGCGTAGTGACAGACCGCAGCCGGCTCGAACAACCACCCGGAAGTGGCGGCCAGCGCCGCCTGCAGCAGGCCTGCATTGGCCGTGTCACTTCCCGCACCGCAAGCCGAATGCGCCAACAGCGGCGCGCTGCGTTCCACCCGCCCCTGCGCATCAAGGATGACATTCACGCATACCGTGGTGGCATCCAGCGAACGCTTGGCGTACTCCAACGGCAACACCGGATCATCGGCACTTACGGCAACCGGCATGCGGAAGCTTTCCGTGGCCGCCAACTGATAGGGCTGTATCTCGCCTGCGCCACCGGACGACTCGGGCGTCAGCATCTGCCGGTGCTGGTTGAGGTTGAAACTGCTGCTCGCCTGTTCTTTCGCTGGCTGCGTCGCACAACCTGCAAGCATCAACACCACCAGCATCACCGCATGCCCGCGCACCTCAGCTCCTGCTCTGGGTTTCGGTGTAGTGCATTTCTTCTTCGTCCATATCAAACGAGATCGGCACCCGGATGAGGCCGGCGACCGGCTTGCCGTCCTTCATTGCCGGCGTGAAACGCCACTGCCTTGCAGCGGCAATCGACACTTCCTCGAACACCCCCTTGGGATGCGCCTCGGCAACGACCACGTCGGTCGCCCGGCCTTCGGCATCCACCGCGATACGCAGCACCACCTTGCCACTGGTGCCACTGTCGATCGCAGCGCGCGGATAACTGGGCGGCGGCATCCGCCCGGCATTCGGCAAGGTCACCTGCTCGGCCTTGCCGGAACCTGCCGATACGATGGCCGGGTCCCCTGCCGCCAAGGCGATCGAACGCAGCTCCAGTGCCCAGGTCGAGCGCCCATCGGCGGTGGACACTTCGATGCCTGCGGCCACATCGGGCTTGATCAGCAAGGTCGGCGACGAAATCAGGTCCCCGTTCGCCTTCAGCGTGCCTTTCAGCGTGAGCATGCCGTCGGCGGCAGGCTGCAGGGTGAACTCCGCTGCCCACTGCACGCCCTTGTCCGAGCTGGCGCTGAAGGAGAACGGCGTGCCTGCCGATTGCTGTAGCTCGAAGCGCTGCCTGGTGCCTTCCAGCGTCGCTTCCACGAAGGTTGCGTACACCGTGCCCTTGCCGGTCGTCGTGGATGTCGATGAAGAAGAAGACGTGGACGTAGACGAGGAAGTGGACACCGCTTTGCCCGGCTGCGCGGCCCAGGCGGTATAGCCGAAAGCAGACGACAAGCCCAGCGACAGCACCAACATGGCACACCACTGCTTCCTGCCCGGTACGGGACGCTTCAACATGGCAATACGCTCCTTCAATGGATGATGGTTCTGCCAGTGACACCCCACCGGCAACGGGGACGCGGCCAGCCCGGTCTTGAGCATGGCCTCGCCGTAACTGCGGCGTGCGCCCGACATCTGGGCAATCACACGTTCATCGCAGGACAATTCCTGGTCTTCGCGGCAGCAACGCAGTGCGAGCAACAACAGCGGGTTGAACCAGTACAGGCACTGCAACAACGCCAGCAGTGCGTTGATCGCGATGTCACCGCGTTGCAGATGCACGCGCTCATGCAGCAGCACCAGTTGCTGCTCGATCGGCAGATAGCGTTGCTCGAAGCCAGCCGGCAGCACGATCCGCGGCCGCAACAAGCCCATCGCCGCAGGCAAGCCCGCCACTGCTTGCGCCTGCCACAATCCGTCATCGCGTCGGCTGAGCAGCCCCAGCCCCTGCTGGAATTTCCGCTGCTGGCGATACAGGCGCAACGCCATCAGCAACACCCCGGCGAGCCATGCACAGCACAGCCAAAGCGGCCAATGCGCTATCACGGCGGGACCAGCGACCACCGCCTGCCCAACCTGCACAGCTACTTCACTCACCCGCATCGGCACGGGCGCTACTCGTGGTGCCGGCAACAGCACCGCCAGCAGCGTCGCCGGCAGCAGCAGCCACAGCAGGTAAGCAGCACTTGCCCCGAGCCAGCGCCGCAGCGGCCGGCGCAGTATCAGTGCCAGCGCAACCGCCGCACTGCTGGCCAAGGTGGTCTTCAGCAGCAGCGCAAGGATCTCAGTGCTGCTCATCGCCGAGCCCCTCCAGCAGTTTGCGCAGCTCGGCCACGTCCTCGCGGCTGAGCCGCTGGTGCTGGCTGAAATGGGCGACCAGCGGCGCAACCCGGCCATCAAACAGGCGTTCGATCAGGCTGCTGCTCTCCTCCAGCAACCAGGCATCGCGCTGCACCAGCGGCGTGTACAGGAAACGCCGTCCTTCCTTGGCTGCACTGATCGCCGCCTTGTTGAGCAGGCGGTTGAGCAGGGTCTTGACCGTGGCCTCGGCCCAGTCATTGCCGCCGGGCAGTCGCGCGATGACCTCGTCTGCAGACAGCGGGTGCTGCCCCCAGAGGACTTCCATGACAACGGCCTCGGCCTCGCTGATACGGATCATCGTTTACGCCTGTAATTTTTTACGATTACACGAGTAAACGAAAGCCCTGTCAAGCCCTCACCAAGTGATTCAGGGGGGACATGCTGTAATGCCGATACCCCCGCAGATACCGGACACCATGCCCCATCACGTGACCGACCTCGACGCCGCCGTGGACTGGCTGCTGAGCAACATCCAAGGCCCACTGCGCATCGGCGCCCCACTGGCGCTGGGCAAACCGCACCGTTTGCTCAATGCCTTGTACGCGCGTATCGAACACGACCCGGCGCGGCCCCTGCAGCTGTATACCGCGCTGTCACTGAACCCGCCGCAAGCCAAAGGCGATGGTTTGGAAGCGCGTTTCATGCGCCCGTTCGTCGAGCGCCACTTCGGCGCCGACTTCCCGCGCCTTGCCTACTCCGACGCCATCGCCCGCGATGCGTTGCCTGCACATGTGCAGGTCGAAGAGTTCTACATGCAATCCGGTGCTTTGCTGCGGTCGACGCAGGCACAGCGCTACTACACCAGCCTCAACTACACGCATGCCGCCGATGCGGTGGCGCAGCGCGCGCCGAATGCGATCGTGCAGAAAGTGGCCTACCGCGAAGGCAGCAACCAGCTGTCGCTGTCGTGCAACAACGACATCACCCAGGACACACTGGATGCCATCGCCAAGCGCGGCCTGCCCAAGCCCTTGTTGATTGCCGAGATTGATCCGCAACTGCCGTGGCTGGGCGGCACCGCCGCCGTTGATCCGGACTTCTTCGATCTGGTGATCACCCCGCCCGGTCCCTACCCACGGCTGTTTGGCCTGCCGCGGCAGCCGGTCAGCGATGCCGACTACGCCATCGGCCTGTACGCCAGCACCCTGGTGCGCGACGGCGGCACCTTGCAGATCGGTATCGGCACGCTGGCCGACGCACTCAGCCATGCGCTGGTGCTGCGGCATACCGACAACGCACGCTATCGGCAGATCCTGCACGCGCTCGATCCGCAGATCGCCGAGCACCCGCTGGTGCATGAAGCAGGTGGGCTGGGGCCGTTCGAGATCGGCCTGTATGGCTGCAGCGAGATGCTCAACGAAGGCTTCCGCAAGCTGGTGCAGACCGGCGTGATCTGGCGCAAGGTGCATGACGATCTTGGCCTGATGCAGCGCCTGGCCGACGGCACTGCCAGCAATGGTGACCGTGGCCGGCTTGCACGCGAAGGCGAGTACCTGCACGGCGCCTTCTATCTGGGCTCAGCCGAGTTCTACAACTGGCTGCGCAATCTCCCCGATGCCGAACGCGCTGCCATCGGCATGCGCCGCATCAGTGAGATCAACCAGCTCTACGGCGGCAACGAAGCATTGGAACGCCTGCAGCGCCGCGATGCGCGCTTCTTCAACTCCTGCATGATCGCCAGCGCGCTTGGCGCAGCGGCATCGGATGCATTGGAAGATGGCCGCGTGGTCTCCGGCGTCGGTGGCCAGTACAACTTCGTGGCGATGGCGCATGCCCTGCCCGATGCACGCAGCATCCTGATGTTCCGTGCGACGCGTGAGGATGGCGGCCAGCCGCAATCCAATGTGCGCTGGAACTACGGCCACACCACGATCCCCCGCCATCTGCGCGATGTCTTCGTCAACGAGTACGGCATCGCCGACCTGCGCAACCTGACCGACGAAGATTGCGTGGCCGCGATGAGCAGCATCACCGATGCGGCATTCCAGTCGGCGCTGTTGGATCAGGCCAAGGCCTCGAAGAAACTCGCTGCCAACTTCAGCGCGCCAGCACAGTGGCAACAGAACCGCGCCAAGGTGCTGCGCGCGAAACTTGCCCCATTCCGTGCCGATGGCAGTCTGCCGGACTACCCGCTGGGCAGTGATTTTGATGCCGTTGAACAGGATCTGGTACGCGCATTGGGCTGGCTGAAATCAGCGACTGCGACGCCGATGGGCAAGCTGCGTACCGTCGTCGCAGCCTTGCGCCAACCGCCCGCCGAGAACGATGCGATGTACATGCAGCGGATGGGACTGGAGCGACCGGCCAATTTTGGCGAGCGGCTCAATGCCGGTTTGCTGCGGGTTGGTCTGGCGCGGAGTGCGGGGAAAGCTTGATGGTGTGCATCGCAACCTGATCGCACGCCGGGAAGCTTGGGTTTTGCAGGAGCGGTGTAAGCCGCGAAGCTGACAATCGACATTGGCATCGGCAGCCAAAGGTTCTCAGCTTCGCGGCTTACGCCGCTCCTACATTGGTCGGAATATCGGGAAAGCCCCTGCCGAGCGTGGCTCGGCACTACAGTTGCGGCGATGCCAAAACAAAGGCCGGGTTTCCCCGGCCTTTGTCCAATCTTGCGATGTAGGGCTATCAGCCCGCGATCTGCGCCTTGGCAGCTGCCACAACCGCTTCGGTGGTGATGCCGAAGTGCTTGTACAGCTTGTCGGCCGGGGCCGATGCGCCGAAGGTGTCCAGACCGATGACTGCACCGTCCAGGCCCACGTACTGGCGCCAGAAACCGGTGACGCCGGCTTCGACGGCAACACGCTTGCGCACGGCGTTCGGCAGCACGGACTCGCGGTAAGCAGCGTCCTGGCGATCGAACACGTCGGTGCATGGCATCGATACCACGCGGGTCTTGATGCCGGCAGCGTCCAGCTCGGCCTTGGCGGCCACGGCCAGACCGATTTCCGAACCGGTGCCGATCAGGATCACGTCCGGGGTACCGGCGGCGTCAGCCAACACGTAACCACCGCGTTCGATCTGCTTCACCTGCTCGGCCGTACGCGGCTGCGGGGCCAGGTTCTGGCGGCTGAAGATCAGGCAGCTCGGGCCGTCCTTGCGGACGATGGCAGCCTTCCAGCTGACCGCCGATTCGGCCGCATCACACGGACGCCACACATCGTTGTTGGGGATGTAGCGCAGCGAGGACACGTGCTCCACCGGCTGGTGGGTCGGGCCGTCTTCGCCCAGGCCGATCGAGTCGTGGGTGAACACGTGGATGACATGCGCCGGGATCAGCGCGCTCATGCGCAGCGCGTTGCGGGCGTAGTCGCTGAACACCAAGAAGGTGGCATCGAACGGCAGGAAACCGCCGTGCAGGGCCAGACCATTGGCAATCGCGCTCATGCCGAACTCACGTACGCCGTAATGCACGTAGTTGGCATGCGGGTCTTCGCCGACCACGGTCTGCGCACCCTTCCACAGGGTCAGGTTGGAGCCGGCCAGGTCAGCCGAGCCGCCGATGATTTCCGGCAGCAGCGGTGCGAAAGCCTGGATGGCATTCTGCGAGGCCTTGCGCGAGGCGATGTTCGGCGCTTCGGCCTGCACCTGGGCGATGTAGGCATCGGCCTGGGCAATGAAGTCAGCCGGCAGCTCGCCGTGCGAACGGCGGGTCAGTTCGTCGGCATCGGCCGGGAACTGTGCGGCGTACTTGTCGAACAGCTGCTCCCACTCGGCCTGACGCAGGGTGCCGGTGCCGCCAGCGCGCCAGCCGGCATAGATTTCTTCCGGGATCTCGAACGGGCCGTAAGCCCAGTTCAGTGCCTTGCGGGTGGCTTCCAGCTCGTCCTTGCCCAGCGGTGCGCCGTGGCTGGATTCCTGGCCGGCCTTGTTCGGCGAACCAAAACCAATGGTGGTCTTGCAGCAGATCAGGGTCGGCTTGTCGAACTGCGACAGCGCCTGCTCGATGCCAGCCTTGATGCTTTCCGGATCGTGGCCGTCGACGCCGCGCACCACGTTCCAGCCATAGGACTCGAAGCGTGCCGGGGTGTCGTCGGTGAACCAGCCTTCCACTTCACCGTCGATGGAGATGTTGTTGTCGTCCCAGAAGCAGACCAGCTTGTTCAGGCCCCAGGTGCCAGCCAGCGATGCAGCTTCGTGCGAGATGCCTTCCATCAGGCAGCCGTCGCCCATGAACACCCAGGTGCGGTGGTCGACGACTTCGAATTCCGGGCGGTTGTAGCGCTGCGACAGCAGCTTTTCCGCCAATGCGAAGCCCACGGCGTTGGCCAGGCCCTGACCCAGCGGACCGGTGGTGGTTTCCACGCCCGGGGTTTCATGACGCTCCGGGTGGCCGGCGGTCTTGCTGCCCAGCTGGCGGAAGGCCTTCAGCTCTTCGATCGGCAGGTCGTAGCCGCTCAGGTGCAGCAGCGCGTAGTGCAGCATCGAGCCGTGGCCGTTGGACAGCACGAAACGGTCACGGTTGAACCACTTCGGGTTGTTCGGGTTGTGACGGAGATAGTCGTTCCAGAGCACTTCGGCGATATCGGCCATGCCCATCGGCATGCCGGGATGACCGGACTTGGCGGCTTCTACCGCATCAGCGGCAAGGAAACGGATGGCGTTCGCCAACTGGCGGCGGGTGGGCTGCGTCATGGGTCGTCAGAATCAGGAGGCTCCCGCGGAACTGCGGGCGGCCTATTGTCCCACAAGCGACTGCCGGGATCAGTCCGTAAAAGCTGACGGTAGTTTGGATTGGTTTCGCCTGACAGGAACATGCCTAGGCAAAACGGCCACCCTGAACAGGGCGGCCGTTTCTCACTACAACTACCGGGAGACAATCACTCCTGCGGGTGATGCCGTCCAATGCTGTCATCACTTTCGCCGCGCGCCACCAGGGTGGTCAGGGCCAGGTCACCGGTCACGTTCAGCGCGGTACGGCACATGTCGAGGAAGTGGTTCACGCCCAGGATCAGGCCGATACCGGCAGGGTTGACGCCGACCATGGCACAGATCAGCGCCACCACCGGCAACGAACCAGACGGCACACCGGCCGTGCCGATGCCACCGAGGATGCAGACCACCATGACCATGAACTGCTGGCCGATGCTCAGGTCCACGCCGAAGAACTGCGCCAGGAAGATCACCGTCACGCCCTCGAACAGCGCGGTGCCGTTCTGGTTGGCGGTGGCACCGACGGTCAGCACGAAGCGCGAGACCTTGTGCGGGAAGCCCATCTGGTCGGCCACGCGCAGCGCGGTCGGCAGGGTCGCATTGGACGACGCGGTGGAGAACGCCATCACCGTGGCTTCCTGGGTCTGCCGGAAGAACTGGATCGGCGAGCGTCCGGCCAGCTTCACCGCGATGCCGTAGCTGACGAACATGTGGGTGGCCAGTGCCAGCACCACCACGCCCACATAGGCGCCCAGCTTGATCAACAGATCGAAGCCGAAGATGGCCGCCAGGTTGAACATGAAGCAGGCCACGGCATACGGCGCCAGGCGGATGACCAGGTTGATCAGGGTCATCGAGATCTCGAACAGGCCCTCGATGCCCTTGCGCAGCGTAGCCACCTTTTCCGCAGGCGACAGCACCATGCCGATGCCCAGCATCAGCGCGAAGAACATCAGCGACAGGATCTTGCCGTTGTCAGATGCAGCGTCGAGCACGTTGTCGGGAACGATCGACAGCAGCATGTCCAGGCCCTTGGGCGCGGTGCCGGCACCAGCCACGATCGCCTTGCTGCGCTCGGCGTTCTCGGCCAGCAGCTTGGCGGCTACTGCCGGGTCAACACCGGCGCCGGGCTGGAACAGATTGACCAGCACCAGGCCGATCAGGACGGCCACGCCAGACAGCACGATCGTGTATGCCAGCGACTTCCAGCCAATACGGCCCAGCGAGCGGATATCGCCCATCTCCGACACGCCCATCACCAGCGCCGAGAAGATCAGCGGGACGATCAGCATGAAGATCAGGCTCAGGAACAGCCCGGAAACCGGCGTGGTCAGGTAGGTGGTCACCGCGTGCACCCAGTCCGCGTCAGGACTGACGAGGTGCACGATCAGGCCCAGCAGCAGACCGAAGCCGAAGCCGATCCCTATCTTCCAGTGGAACGGCATTTTGGCGGTGGTCTTGGCTGCATTGGCCATAAGTGGGTTTCCCTCCAGAGAATGGATCAGCTTAACAGACGATGTACAACCGCCCTTTTCAGCTTTGTCCTGGATAGAGAGGGTCCAACAACGGTTTTTCCACCACTGTGGTTTGCCGCCAGCGCGGCCCGGCCTTGAATACCTCGCGCAACTGCGCTCGCGCGGCGCTCACGTCGCCCTCGCCGCCCCAGCGGGCACGCTGCATGCGTTGCAGCGCATCGCGTTGTGCCGGGTCATCCAGTTTCTGCAGCACCGCGTCGAGACCATCCACTCCGCCCATCGCGGCAAGTATGTGTGCCACCTCGTCCAGGCTGCCCGCATCCAGGGCGCGGCGCAGGTCTGCCGTGCTGTAGCGCGAACCAGCGCTGGCAGTTTGCGCTGCAGGCCCGCCGCGGGCCACCGCTGGAGCATGCCGGCGCGACAGCCCCCAGATCAGCGTGGCCAGCCACAACAAGGCGAAACCGGCCGCCAGCGCGGGCCACAGCCACGTGCTCCCGCCGTCCGCCGATGCCGCCAAGGCATTGCCTGCAGCCACCGCGGCAGACCCGCCCGCTGCCGGCTGCACCAGTGGCGGCGCGACCATGCCGCTGCTGCTCCCTTGGGCAACCTGCAATGACAACGCCGGCAACGAGGTGGTGCGTGCCTGCCCTGCCGCAACGTCCCACCATTGCATCTGGATGCCGGGCACGGTCAGCGCGCCGCTCTGCTGCGGCACGATCGAATAGCGTCGGGTCAACTTCAACTGCGGGCTGGAACCCTCGAAGGTTTCATCGTACTGCGGTGGCTCGGCGAACACCTGCGCGTTGTCGCCCAACGACGGCACCGGCAACTCCGGGAACTGTGCCTTGGTGGCACCGCTGGCGATTGCCTCCACTTCGATCGCAATCGCCTCTCCGGTACGCCCGCTGTTGGGCGCGGCGGTATAGCGCAGTTGCAGGTTCTTCAGCGGCAGCCACGGTTGCGGTGCACCGGCGGGCGTAGCGCGCACCTGCAAGGTCTGGTCGGGACCTCGGGCGCTGAGCTGGCCATTGTCGCGGCCGAAGAAATCATCGAAGAAGCCACCTGCGCCCTGCCCGCTGAAACGGGCGCCGGCCACCTGCAAGGGGCCGCTGCGTTCGGGAATCAACAGGAAGCGGCGCTCGACCACGTTGTAGCGACGCCCACCGACTTCGCGCACGGAAGTGCGGTCATCGCCAACGCGCTGCAACGACGCCGCAGCCGGGGTATCCAGCACCAGTTCGCCAGATGCCAGCTGGGTGGCGAAGTACAGCCGTACCACCACACCCACACTCTGCTGCACGTAGGGCTGCTTGTCATCGACCTCGGTCTCGATGAAAGCCAGGGCATTGCCGTCACGGCTGGCGACCGGCGCCTCCTCAACCTTCACCAGCAAGGGCGTGGTGCTGCCGCCCCCCACGCGCAGCGCCGGGATGTCGAGCATGCCGGTGCGGCGCGGTGTCAGCGCCACCGCGTACTGGGCGTAGTTGCGCGAAGCGCCACCACCTACCTGCAGCTGGCGGCTGCTGTTCTGTGCACCCAACACGAAGTCGGCTTCCAGCGGTGCATAGTCCGGACTGCCGGACTGGTCGGTTTCGATGGTCAGCGTGACCGACTCATTCTGCTTGATGCTGTCGCGGTCCAACCAGGCACGTGTCTGCGCCTGCAACAGTCCGGTGACAGTCAGCAGGCCGAGCAACAGCCACAGCTGCATGGCGCTGCCGGTGTGATTCTTTCTCATCGTTTTTCCCGCATCCGCCGCTCGTATTCGAGCTGGAATTTCGCCTTCAACAAATCGCCCGGCTCATCCGGCACGCGCTGCATCCACGCCTCCACGGCCTGTTGCTGCTCACGCTGCGCCGGTGTCATTGCCGCCAGCGCGGCCGCGTCCTGCTGCTCACCTTCGCGCGCCTGTTGCTGACGGATGGCCTCGGCCATGCGCTGACTCTGCGCTTGATCGGCCTGCTCCTGCCTGCTGGCATCTTCGCTCTGTGGCGGCTGCTGATCCTTGCCGGATGACGATTTTCCATCCGCCTGCGGATTGCGCTCAGAGGACTGCTGGCCCTGTTGCGTCGGGTTCGATTGCTGACCCTGCTGCGGCTGCCCCTGCTGCCCTTGCTGTTGGCCTTGTTGATTCTGCTGCGAAGGATCCTGCTGCCCGTTCTGTGGCGGACTCTGCTGCCCGGGGTGGTCCTTTCCTTGCTGCGGCTTGGACGGGTTCTGCTGATTGCCTTGCTGGCCCTGCTGCGACTTGCGCTTGCGCGCGGCATCCACCGCGGCACGGTTGGCCACCGCGTCCTGCATCCCGGGATGCGCCTTCAGTGCGCGATCGTAGGCAGCGATGGCTTCGTCGTACTTGCCTTGGCGGGCAAGCGCGTTGCCAAGGTTGTACCAGCCCTGCTCGTTGTCGATGCCTTCGAATTTTTTCTGCGCGGTGGCGAAATCACCAAGCCGGTACGCTTCCACACCTTCACCCAAACGCTGGTGCTGGCGCTGGTCGGCGCGCTGCCACCAGCCGCCCTGCTCGGCCGCATGTGCAGGCTGCAGCACCGGCAGCATCAGGCATAGCGCAACTACCGGCAGCACCCGGCGTGGACGACGGAACGCGAACACCGCCAGCAACAGCAGCGGCGGCAACAACCAATAGCCCTCGTCCTGCCACTGCTTGCCAGCACTGGCCAGCTGCTCACGATCCTGCGCACCGTCCGTTGGTTCCAGCACGCCCAAAGCCTGCAGGTCCGCCGAGGTGCCTGCAATGCGCTGGTAGCCGCCACCGCCGGCTGCCGTCAACGCGCGCAATGACGCTTCATCCAGATGCGTCTGTTCTATCGCCCCACGCGGATCCCGATAAGACGCGCCCTGCAGGCTGCCAAGACCGATCGCCGAGACCCGGTAGCCGGCGACGCGCAGTTTGCCGGCCTCCGCCACCGCCGCTGCATCAGCGTGATCGCTCAGCAACAGGATCTCGCCATTGCGTGCGCCGGACCGCTTCAACAGATCACCAGCCCAGCGCAATGCCTTGTCCGGACGCTGGCCATCGGCCGGCATCACTTCCGGCGCCAAGGCATCCAGGAACAGGGCGACATTGGCCGCGTCATCGGTCAGCGGTGCCACGGTGAATGGCTCATAGGCGAAAGCAACCAAGGCCACTTCGCCGCCCTTGCGCTCACGCAGCAGACTGGCCAGCTTCGCCCGCGCCTGCAGCAGACGCGACGGCGGTAGATCGGTGGCGCGGATGCTGCTGGACAAATCCATAACGATCACCAGCGGCGTCTTCGATTCCCAGAGTGGTTGTTCCAGCTGACGCCAACTCGGGCCGGCAAGCGCGAGCACCGCCAACGTCAAGCCAAGTGCCAACGCCGCGCTACCCCACCATCCGCGCTTGCCGCCATCAGCCAGCAGGTGGGCCAGCAGGTGCGGGTCCACCGCCTCGTGCCAACGCGCACTGCGCTGACGCCGCCACCAGCTGCCCAGCAAGGCTGCCGGCACCAGCAACAAAGCCCACAGCCACTCCGGGCGCAGAAAGTGCAGATCCTGCCAATTGATCATGACCGCAGCCCCCGCCAGGCCAACGCCACCACACCCAGCAACAAGGACAACGCCAACGGCCAGGGATAGCGTTCGATGCGTGGTCGCACTGCCGGGCCAGCGTCCTTCACAGGTTCCAGCCGGTCCAGTTCGGCATAGATGTTGACCAGTTCATCGGTGTCGCGCGCGCGGAAGAAGCGACCGCCGGTTTCATCAGCCACCTTGGTCAATGTAGCTTCGTCCACCTGGTCATCGGCACCCGGCAACTGCACGCCGAACAGCGACATGCCGCCGCTGCCGCCAAAGGCGATGGTGTAGACGCGCACCCCTTCGGCCTTGGCCAGCTCGGCCGCCTTCAGCGGCTCCAGCACGCCGGCGGTATTGACGCCGTCGGTCAACACGATCAGCACGCGCTGCCCCTGCGGCTGCTCGCGCAGGCGCTTGACCGACAGCGCGATCGCATCGCCCAGTGCGGTCTCACGCCCGGCCAGGCCAACCACGCTGTCGCGAAGTTGATCACGCACGGTAGCGCGATCGGTGGTCAACGGTGTCAATGCGTAGGCACGCTGGCCGAACACCAGCAGGCCGATGCGATCGCCTTCACGGCGGTCGAGAAAATCCGCCAGCACGGCCTTGGCAGCCGTCAGGCGGTCCACCACCTGGCCGCCAAGCTGCATGTCCGGCTCGCTCATGCTGCCGGACAAGTCCACCGCCAGCATCATCTGCCGCCCCTGTCGCGGCGGCTCAATCGGCTCACCCAGCTGCTGCGGGCGCGCCACTGCAGCACACAGGCACAGCCAGGCCAGCCACAGCAGCAGCGCCTGCAGCACTGCACCGCCACGCGAGGACAACTGTCCCTGCAGCCGCGATGGTTCGTAGGGCACGCGCAAGGCAGCACCACGTTGTTCACGCAGCGGCCAAAGCCGCATCAACAGCGGCAATGGCAGCGCGAGCCATGCCCACGGCCACGCAAAATCCGGCAACAGGCCCGTCCATTGGGAGATCATGCCCTGCATCAGCGCCGCCCGGCCATCAACTGCAGGAAGCGGCTCCGAGCCAACTGGCAGGCACGTTCAACCTGCGCAGCCTCAAGCTGTGGACGAAAGCTCCCGTCCAGCAGCAGACGTCCGTCGCCGCTGCTGAAGTCATTGCCCTTGGGTCCATCAAGGAAACGCAGCCACGCATCGCCCTGCAGCTGCACCGCCTGCGAATCGAGCCGCCGCGCTGCGCGACGCAGCAACTCCGAGGCCGCGGCAAGCTTGGCAGGCCCCTGCGGCGCCGCCTGTAGCTGACGGTCAAAAAGGGCCATCCAGCGCTGCAATCGGCGCCGACGAACGAAATAAACAGCAAGCACTGCGACGGCAACCAGCACCACCGCACCGATCAGCAGCCACCAACCCGGCGCCAACGGCCACCAACCCGGCGCTGCCGGCAGGTGCACATCACGCAGCGGCAATTGCGCGGCCATCAGCCCACGCTCCGGTTTGGCGCCGCGCCCAGCCAGGCATCGCTGGCATCGTCGCTCACCAGGGTACTGACGCGGATACGGCGACCCGGCAGTTGCCGGCACAGGTCCTCGACCGGGGCGACCAGGGCATCGTGCCAAGCGTCGCGCACGGCGGCTGAAGCCAGGTCCAACCGCATTCGACCGGACTGTGTCGCGAGCGGCAACACACAGTGCGGCGGTGAAATTTCCAGGGGATCAAGCAACAACACCAACTCCACTTCAACATGCATCGACAGCGCCGACCAGGCAACGGCCGGTACGGCCTGCGCGCTGACCGGGTCAGCCAGTACCACCGCGCGCGCGCCGGGGTGCAATACGCGCGCAGCCTGCTCCAGCGCCAACTGCAATCCGCCATCATCAGCGGGCCGTTCACCGTACCAGCGCACCAGTGCATCCAGCGCTCGCAATACACCACGCGTTCCGCCTGCCGGTGGCACCAGCGCTTGCTGCGCGGAACCACGCAACGCTGCGATCCTGTCGCCATCGCGCAACGCCGACCACGCAGCCACCGCACCAGCCCGCGCAGCCTGCACCGACTTGAAACGCACGCGCGTGCCGAAGTACAGCGGCGCAGCCGTATCGGCAATCAACAAGGTGACCCGTTCGCGCTCGGTCTGGAATGTCTTGGTATGGGTGGCATCGGTACGGGCGGTCAATTTCCAATCAATATGTCGCGCGTCGTCGCCGGGCACGTACTCACGCGACTCGGCGTATTCCATGCCACGGCCACGCAGCATCGACGCGGCACGTCCGCTGACCGCGTAGTGCCCGCGGCGAGCCTTGCGGCCGCCGGTGGCGGCACCGCGCAGCGCGATCAGTTCGGCCAACTGCGGACGTATGCCACTTTCGGCGGCCGCACTCGTCTGCGCTTGCCTGGCTGTGGGCGCAATCATCGCTGACCCGCGTGCAAACGCGGCCTCGTGATCATCCGATCATCGGCATCCGTCATCACACCCAGCCTCAGGGCAGGGGCACGCAGTCAAGCAGCGCTGCCACCAGGCGCTCGCCATCCCAGCCCTCGGCTGCAGCCTCGTAGCTGGGCAGCACGCGGTGGCGCAGCACATCGGCTGCCACCGCCCGGATGTCGTCAGGAGTGACGTAATCGCGACCGGCCAACCAGGCGCGCGCACGTGCGCAGCGTTCCAGCGCAATCGAACCGCGTGGGCTTGCGCCCCAGGCAATGCGCTTGGCCAGCTGTGCGTCATACGCGCTGGCATCACGCGAGGCCAGCACCAGCGCAATCAAATAGCGCTCCAGCTGCGGTGCCATATGCAGCTCCAGCACTTCGCGGCGCGCCTGCTCGATTTTCTGCAGCGATATCTTCTCGATGGTCACCTGCTGCGGCCGCATCGCGCGCAAGGCGCGCTCACGTGCCAGCCGCAGGATCTCGGTCTCGGCGCTGGCATCTGGGTAACCGATGCGCACATGCATCAGGAAGCGGTCCAGCTGCGCCTCGGGCAGTGGGAAGGTCCCTTCCTGCTCGATCGGGTTCTGCGTGGCCATCACCAGGAACACCTCTGGCAGCGGATAGGTGTTGCGTCCGACGGTCACCTGGCGCTCACCCATCGCTTCAAGCAACGCCGACTGCACCTTGGCCGGAGCACGGTTGATTTCGTCGGCCAGCAGGATCGGGTGGAAGATCGGCCCGGCCTGGAACTCGAAGCGGCCTTCCTGCGAACGCCAGATATCGGTGCCGGTGAGATCGGCAGGCAGCAGGTCCGGGGTGAACTGGATACGCGCGAAGCTGGCGTCGATGCGCGAGGCCAAGGCACGGATGGCGGTGGTCTTGGCCAGGCCAGGCGCCCCTTCCACCAGCAGGTGGCCGTCCGCCAACAGCGCGGTCAGCAGCCGGTCGACCAACAACGACTGGCCGACGATCTCGCCGGCGAGGGCGTCACGCAGCGCGGTGAATTCCTGATGCAGGCCGCTGTCGCGGACCGGCGCATCGTCTTGATTGGGCAGCACGGGAGGCAGGTTCATAGATGCAGTTTGACTGATCCGCGGTGAAATGGTTCCAAACGCCATCCTCTAAACGGAAAAGGGCCGCTTCAGCGGCCCCTTTCCCTGGATGCGACAACCGCTTACCTGGCAGCCTTGGCTACGCGCAGGATCTTCGGGGTCACAAACACCAGCAGCTCAGCCTTGTCTTTGGCACGACCACGCTTCTTGAACAGATTGCCAAGGAACGGAATATCGCCCAGGAACGGCACCTTGCTGATGCTGCTTCGGTCATTGAATTCATACACGCCGCCGATCACAACGGTCTGGCCGTCGTCCACCAACACAGCGGTGTTGATTTCGCGGCGATTGATGATCGGGACAACACCAAAGCTCTCCACTTCCAGATATTCGTCGACCTCGTCCTTCTTCACATTCATGTTGAGGAAAACACGATTGTCCTGGGTGATGGTTGGCGTGACCTTCAGCTCCAGCAGTACTTCCTTGAACTGGACATTCGGCGTTGCTGCAGTACCACCGGTACCACCGGTAATGGTGACGTAGCCGATTTCCTTACCCTGCTTGATGACACCTTCGCGCTGGTTGGCGGTGACGATACGCGGGTTGGAAATGACTTCGCCGCGACCTTCTTCCTGCAACGCGGAAAGCTCCAGATCCAGGTTGAAATTAGCTCCCAGCAAGGTATACGCGATGCTCGGAGCTCCGCTCGTCTTCGCGCTGGTGAAGGTGCCTGCAGGAAGACTGACATTCAGCCCGCGATTGGCATTACCGGAGCCACTGGCGCCGCTGCCGATCGTCCCGACGTTGTTGCCGTTGTTGTAGCTGCGCGTGCCACCGATGCCGAACTTGGCACCCAGGTCACGGGCAAAGGTGTCAGTGGCGATCACGATACGGCCTTCAATCAGCACCTGATCCACCGGCCGATCGATCACCCCGATCAGCTCACGCATCTGCGCGACCTTCTTCGGAATGTCACTGATCATCAGCGTATTGGTGCGCTCATCCGCCACCAGGCGACCACGCGGCGACAGGAAGCCGTTTTCCTCCGAGCTGTTGTTGCCGCTGCCACTACCGCCGTTGTTGTTGTTACCAATGCCCTTGGCCTCGGTCAGCGCTTTGAAGATCGCCTCGGCACTGTGGTAATTGATCTGCACGTAATCGGTGATCAGGTCGACGCGGTTATCGATGGCGATGCGCGCGTCTTCCTTGTCCTGCTCGAACTTGGCCAGCTCCGGCTGCGGCGCAACCCAGATCACGCCACCATCGCGGCGTTTGTCCAGGCCCTTGGCGCGCAACACGATGTCCAGTGCCTGGTCCCACGGCACATTGACCAGGCGCAGGGTCACATTGCCCTGCACCGTGTCGGAGGCGACCACGTTGAGATTGGACTCCTCGGCGATCAACTGCAGCACTGTGCGCACCGGCACGTCCTGGAAGTTGAAGGTCACCGGACGGCCACTGTAGCCACGTGCCGCCACCGTAGCGGCCGCCTGCGCAACCGTCCTGGAGGTCACCGCACCAGTAGCCACCTCGGCCTGCCGCGGAGTGATCTCGACCACGTACTCATTGCCGGACTGATAGGCCAGCGAATCGAATGCGCCATTGGTGCTGAGCACCAGCTGCGAGCCCTGCCCGGATGGCTTGGCGTCGATGCGCTGTACCGGCGTGGCGAAATCAACAACATTGAGCGGACGCTGCAGCTCGGCCGGCAACACGGCGTTGCCAACATCGATCACGACGTTGTTGCCCTGGTTGCGCAGGTCCGGGCTCGCGCCCTGGCCGTCGAACTGCATGATCAACCGCCCGGCGCCATCGTCGCCGCGCTTGAAGTCGATCTTGGTTACGGAAACCGCCTTCACCGCCTGCTGGGTGGCTGCGGCTGCGCCGCCTACACCCGCAACAGGCTGTGCTGCGTAGGAAGAGCCGCACACCGCTGCCAGCGCCACTCCCAGGGCGCAGACGCGGACCAGTGCATGGCGCCGGATGGGACGCAGGCTCAGGGCTTTGGTAAAAGTCATCGTGCTATCCCCTAATCAATCAACGATCGTCCAGTGCAAGCGAAGCTGGGCGTTCCAGCCAGCCACCTGCACCGTCCGGCACTAGTTCAATCAACTCGATCCCGTCTTCGCGTACGCCAGTCACACGGCCATCGCTCTGACCCATGTACACCCCAGGACGTACACGGTAAGTGACCTTGTCCGGCCCCATCACCAGTGCCACGGCACCCGCGCCGCTACCGATCGTGCCAACCATGTCCAGGCTGTCCAACGGGAACCCTTCGAGCGGTTCCTTGCGACGGTTCGGATCCGGTCGCAACTGGCTGTTGCCGTCATCGGATACCCAGGCGTCACTGAACGGGTCACGCAGGCCTTGCGCCGAATATTCAAAGGTCTCGAACTGCTGCATCACCGGCAGAGCCTCCAACGACTCGGCGGGACGTGCGCGCACGTCGGCAGTCCATTTTTCAAGATTGGGCGCGTCACCAGGCGTGCTGGTGATGCCGCGGGCGCAACCGCCCAGCAGCACCAGGCAGGCGGCACCAAACACCAGGGAGGAAACATTACGCATGATCACTTCCCTCCCTTTTTCTTGGCATCGGCGGCGGCCTTCTGCTGATCAGCCAGCTCGGTGTCATCCAGGTACCGATAGGTCTTGACCGTACCGGACAACTCCAGCGCGCCACCGGGCGTGATCACACCCTGTCCACCCTTGGGCTGCAGATTGATGTCATGCATGGTCAGGATGACCACGCGAGGCAATGAGGCCACGCCACTGACGAACGCACCGAATTGGTGGTAGCTGCCCACCAGGCGCAGCGCGATCGGCTTTTCGGCATAGAACTCTTTCAAGGTCTCGTCACCGGGCTTGAACAACTCGTTGTTCAAGCCGCTGGACAACGCGGTCTGCGAGACGTCGATGATCAGATCCGGCATTTCCGTCTTGCTGGGCAACTGGCGCAGCATCTGCTGCAACACCTGCTCCATCTGGGCCAGCTGTTGCTTCAACGGCTCCAGGTTGACCGCTCGCTTCTGTTCGGTCTCGAAGTCCTGGCGCAAGGATGCCTCCTTGTTCACCAGCTCTTCCAGCTCCCCTCTCTGTCCGCTGATGATCAACAGGTAAGACAGGCCGAGGATCAGCAAGGACAGCAACACGCAGAACACAACCTTCGCGTTGCGCGGCCAGGCGCCGATATTGTTGAAATCCAGCTCTTTGGCGTTGAATTTCTTGCTCACGAACGGGCCTCCTTCTGCGCCGGCGCTGCCGGTGCTGTCTCGCCCTTTGGTTTCTCCGCCCCGCTGGCAGGCACCGTCGGCGCTGCCGGCGACGCAGCCGCCGGAGCACCGGGCGCAGCGGCTGCTGCAGGGGCCACCGCTGCAGCATCAGCTGCGGTCGGCGCGGCACCAGCTTCAGCCTGGCCATCGCTTGGCGCTGGCAACTGCACCTTCAGCGTGAACACATACGGCAAGGACTTGATGTCGACAACCGCACCGCCCTTCTGCTGCGTATCCTGCGCGCGCGCCTCAATGATGGTCAGTTCCGGATTTCTCATCCAGCCCGAAGTCTCGAGATTGCGCATATAGGCGCTGACGCGTGCGTTGGATTGCGTACGCCCTTCCAGCGTCAGGGTCTCGCCTTCCTGCTTAAGTGCGGTCAGCACCACGCCATCGGGAATGGTGCGCACCAACGAATCAAACAGGTGCACCATCTGCGACCGCTTGCCCTGCAGCTCCTCGATCACTGCCTTGCGGTCCAGCAGACGCTTTTTCTGCTCGTCCAGGCGGTCGATTTCCTTGTTCTGCTCCTTGACCTTGGCGATCTCGGTCTCAAGGTAGGCATTGCGCTCGTTCTGCCCGCTGATCTGCTGGCTGAAATAAAACCACAGCAAGCCTGACAGCACCACGCCACTGAGCGCGGCAAAGCCCAGCATCCCGTAGAACTCACGCTGACGCTGTTTGCGGCGCTCCTCGCGCCATGGCAGTAGATTGATCCGTGCCATCAGTCAAACCCCCTCATGGCCAGACCTGTCGCGATCATCAGCGCAGGCGCATCCTGGTTCAGTGCATGCGCCTGGACCTTCGGCCCCAGCGTCATCTGCGCCAAGGGGTTGGCGACCGAGGTCGCCACGCCAAGCTGCTCTTCGACCATGGTCGGCAAGCCGATCAGGGCAGCACAGCCACCGGCCAGAACGATATGGTCAACGCGGTTGAACTCGCTGCCGGCGTAGAAGAACTGCAACAGGCGGCTGATCTGCTGCACCGTCGCTTCCTTGAACGGCTCCAGCACTTCCACCTCGTAGCTCTCCGGCAAACCGCCCTGGCGCTTGGCCAAGCCTGCTTCCTCGTAGCTCAGTCCGTAGCGGCGCATCACCTCGTCGGTGAGCTGCTTGCCACCGAACACCTGTTCGCGGCTGTACAGGCTGCGGCCACCACGCAATACGTTGAGCGTGGTCATGGTTGCGCCAATATCGACCAGCGCCACCACGCCATCACTGGGTACAGCCAGCTCGCTGGCAACCAACGCAAAGGCGTTCTCAATCGCGAACGCCTCCACATCCATCACCTTGGCGGTCAGCCCACCCAGCTCCAGCGCGGACTGACGCAGCTCCACGTTCTCCGAGCGGGACGCGGCCAGCAGTACCTGCACCATTTCCGGATTGTTCGGTACTGGACCCAGCACTTCGAAATCGAGGTTCACTTCGTCGATGGGGTACGGGATGTAATTCACCGCCTCCAGCTCGACCTGTGCTTCCATCTCGCTCTCGTCCAGGTCAGCCGGCATCGGGATCACCTTGGTGATCACCGCAGAGCCGGCAACAGCGGCGGCCGCCCCTTTGGCCTTGCTGCCTGAACGCGCGACAGCACGACGAATCGCTTCGCCGACTGCTTCAACCTCGACAATGTTCTTCTCCACCACCGCATTCGGCGGAAGAGGTTCCACGGCGTAATGTTCCACGCGGAAACGGTTACCGCTGCGGGAAAGCTGAAGCAGCTTCACCGCAGTCGAACTGATGTCGACACCAATGATTGGTGCCTGACTCTTTGGGATAAGCCCCACGGATTCTCCCCTGCCGACGGGCACTTGGACGCAAGTCTTGCGTCGGCGCATTAATAACGTTTTTTCAGCAAATGGCAACCACCCGGAATGCGAGACGCGATCTGCATCACGTCGCCCAGCTGTATCCCATCTGCTCTCCCCAGGACGCGGCCCCAGCCGCTCCCCTGCGTAATCTATACTCTGCGGCTACAAAAACCGCAATCGGGACTTCTGGATGCCACGTTTTCGTCGCTGGCTGCGTTGGCTGCTGGCCCTCTTTGTCGCCTTCTCCCTGGTCGGCGCAATCGCCATCGGTTCACTCTATTACGTTGTCTCGTCCAAGCTCCCGGACGTACAGACGCTGCGCAATGTTGAATTGCAGGAGCCTATGTATGTCCATGATAATGAAGGGAAATTGATGGCGGTATTCGGCGAGACCCGCCGTTACCCGGTACAGATGAAGGACGTCCCGGAGCGCCTGAAGCAGGCCTTCCTGGCCACCGAGGACGCCCGTTTCTACCAACACGACGGCATCGACTACAAGGGCATTGCCCGCGCCGTATGGCTGATCGCGCGCACCGGATCCAAGGACGGTGTACCCGGTGGATCGACCATCACCCAGCAGGTTGCGCGGCAATTCTTCCTCAGCAGCGAGGTCAGCTACACCCGCAAGTTCGCCGAAATCCTGCTTGCCCGCAAAATCGAGAGCGAGCTGAGCAAGGACGAGATCTTCGAGCTGTACCTCAACAAGAGCTTCTTCGGTAACCGCGCCTATGGCATCGGTGCCGCCGCCGAGTACTACTACGGCAAGAAGCTGGGCGAGCTCGACCTGGACGAAATGGCCTCGCTGGCCGGCATCCCCAAGTTTCCCTCCAGCGGCAACCCGCTGAGCAATCCCGAGCGCGCGCGCCAGCGCCGCGACAACTATGTGCTGCAGCGCATGGCCGACCTGGGCTACGTCAGCCAGGCCGAGGCCGATGCAGCAAAGGCCGTGGCCATGCATGCCAGCCCGCATGAGCCGCCGGTGCAGGTCTATGCGCCCTACGTGGCCGAGCTGGTGCGCCAGGAAATGATCGCCAAATACGGCAGCGATGTGCTCAACAAGGGCTACCACGTCACCACCACCATCAATGGCCAGCTGCAGGAAGCCGCCAACACGGCGGTGCGCGATGGCCTGCACACCTATGACCACCGCCACGGCTGGCACGGCGTCGAACAGCACTTCGACGTCGCAGCCGATGCCGACAGCACCGCGCTGGCCCGGCACATCGCCGGCATCCCGACCCAATCGGGCCTGCAGGCTGCCGTGGTTTCGGCCACCCATGCCGACGGCAGCATCACCGTGGTGCTGGCCGACCGCAGCGAACTGGTGCTGCCGGTGGCGTCCAGCCGCTGGACCAACCGCAGCCCCGCCAAGCTGGCCACCCGCGGCGACATGATCCGCGTGCGCGCTGGCAGCAAGGAAGGCGAATGGCTGATCGACCAGATACCGCGTGGTCAAAGTGCGCTGGTCTCGGTGGACGCTGAAAGCGGCGCGTTGCGCGCCCTCGTCGGCGGCTTCAGCTTTGCCGGCAACAAGTTCAACCGCGCCACCCAGGCGCGCCGCCAGCCCGGCTCCAGCTTCAAGCCGTTCATCTATGCGGCCGCCTTCGACAAGGGCTTCAACCCGGCCTCGATCGTGCTGGATGCACCGGTGGTATTCCGCGACCGTCGCGGCAAGACCTGGCAGCCGCAGAACGATGGCGGTGGCTTCCGCGGCCCTATGCGTCTGCGCGAAGCACTGGTGCAATCACGCAACCTGGTATCCGTGCGCCTGCTCGACAGCATGGGCGTGGACTATGCGCGCAAGTACATCAGCGAATTCGGCTTCCAGGAAGCCGAGTTGCCGCCGAACCTGTCGATGTCGCTGGGTACCGCCTCGCTGACCCCGTTGTCGGTCGCCCGCGGTTACGCGGTGTTCGCCAACGGCGGCTCACGCGTGGACACCTGGGTCGTGGACGAAATCAAGGACCGCGATGGCAACGTGATCTTCAAGGAAAACCCGGCCATGGCCTGCCGCGGCTGCGGCGGCACCTCGACCGCAGGCGCGGCGCCCGTGAGCCAGGTGGTGGACGGCTTCAACTTCGGCGCCGAGGCGGCACCCGCTCCGGTTGCCGCCAAGCCGGCGGAAGCCAAGCCTGAGACCATCGAGCCGGCAAAGCCGGTGAACCCGGACGCCCGCACTGCGCCGCGCGCCATCGACGAGCGCACCGCCTACCAGTTGGTATCGATGATGCGTGACGTGGTCCAGCGCGGCACCGGCACCGCAGCCAAGGTCCTGGGACGCGAAGATGTGGGCGGCAAGACCGGCTCCACCAACGACCACCGCGACGCCTGGTTCTCCGGCTTCGGCGGCCCGCTGGCAACCACCGTGTGGGTCGGCCGCGACGACTTCCGCTCGCTGGGCTACCGCGAATACGGCGGCAAGGCAGCCCTGCCGATCTGGATCGACTACATGCGCGTTGCGCTGAAGGACGCTCCCATCGCCAGGAACGACCCACCGTCCGGCATGGTGCAGGCAACCATCAACGGCGCCACGGAATGGGTCAAGACCGAAGACCTGGATCGCGTGCAGGACTTCGACTTCGGCCAGCAGGACCACGCGACCAACGACGCCGCGTTCGACATCTTCTGATCAACCCAGCAGGCGGCGGGACGCAAGCCCCGCCGCCTGCCTACAATCGGGCCAGCACCCCCTCGGTCAGAGCCTGATGCCGTCATCGCCACCCCACTCCCTGCCGCGCAAAGCCCGCGAACGGCAATTGATCGCGCAGGAGGCTGCCCGCTTGATCGCCGAAAGCGGGATCCATGACCTTGAACACGCCCGCCGCAAAGCTGCTGCAAGGCTCGGCGTCGCCAGCGAAGCCTTGTGGCCGCGCCTGGGCGAGATCGAGCAGGCGCTGCGTGAGCATCAGTTGCTGTTCGCCTCCGGCAGCCAACCCGGCGCGCTGCACGAGCGTCGCGAATCAGCAGTGCAGGCCATGCAGTTCCTGCAGGCCTTCCAGCCACGTCTGGCCGGTGCAGTGCTGAGCGGGCTGGCCGCCGGCGACAGCCCGGTCATCCTGCACCTGCATTGCGATGACCCTGATGCCGTGCAGCGCTTTCTTCACGAACAGCACATTCCTGCCGAGGCGCGCACCTGGTCGCTGCGTTTGGCGGGACATTCGTCAAAACAGCACTACCCAGGCTGTGAGTTCGCCGCCGATGGCATCGCCTTCGAACTGGTCGTACTGCCCGAGGATGCACTGCGGCAGCCGCCCGTTTCAACGGACGACGGCAAGCCCCTGCCGCGCGCGACATTGGCGCAACTGAAGCAATTGCTGGCGCAACAGCAGCGGTAATGCCGAGCCATGCTCGGCAGACGCATTCCTGGTAAAGCCCTTGCCGAGCATGGCTCGGCACTACCGGACAACTATCTGCGCTTGTGGGAGCGGCGTAAGCCGCGACGCTGGCAATGCGCGAAAGGTCGAAGAAGCTCCCCCTCCCTAGCCCTCCCCTTGCCTGCAGCAAAGGAAGGGAGCGTAGTGCCGAGCCATGCTCGGCAGGGCATTCCCGGTAAAGCCTCTGCCGAGCATGGCTCGGGGTGGTCCCGCGCATTGCCCGGCCGGTAACCCCCGTAACAGCCCCGCCCCCCCCCCCCCCCCCACTACAGGACACCCCTGTTTTTGCAGGAGTGGCGCACAAACAAAACCCCGCCGAAGCGGGGTTTTTGTCGTGATGGAAGCGGCGCACTGCTGCGCCGTTGCCATTACTTGTAGTCGCGCACGTCGTGGCCGGTGTAGACCTGGCGCGGACGGCCGATCTTCATCTCCGGATCAACCTGCTGCTCCAGCCAATGCGATACCCAACCAGCGGTACGGCCCAGCGCGAACATGACCGTGAACATCTCGGTCGGGATGTTCAGCGCCTTGTAGATGATGCCGCTGTAGAAGTCGACGTTCGGATACAGCTTGCGGGCAACGAAGTACTCGTCCTGCAGCGCAGCCTGCTCCAGCTTGACGGCAACGTCGAGCAGCGGATCCTGCACGCCGAGCTGACCCAGCACCTGCTTGGTCATCTCACCGATGACCTTGGCGCGCGGATCGAAGTTCTTGTAGACGCGGTGACCGAAGCCCATCAGGCGGAAGCCCGAGGTCTTGTCCTTGGCCTTGACCACGGCGGACTCGACGTTGTCGGCCGAACCGATCTCTTCCAGCATCTTCAGCACGGCTTCGTTGGCGCCGCCATGTGCCGGGCCCCACAGCGCGGTGACGCCAGCGGCGACCGATGCATACGGGTTGGCACCGGTGGAGCCGACCAGACGCACGGTCGAGGTCGAGGCGTTCTGCTCGTGGTCGGCATGCAGGATGAACAGCAGGTCCAGTGCCTTGACCACGTCCTTGTTCAGATCGTACTTGCCATCGGCCGACTCGAAGGTCTGCTTCAGGAAGCGGCTGACGTAGTCCAGCGAGGTGTCCGGCTTGTTGGCCGGCAGGCCAGCGCCATGGCGGTAGATCAGCGCCGACAGGGTCGGCACCTTGGCGATAAGACGCACTGCTGCCTGGCGGCGCTGCTCGGCATCTTCCAGGTCCAGCGAGGCGTGGTACTTGGCCGACAACTGCGCGATCGAGGCAGTCAGGATCGCCATCGGATGTGCGTCCTTGGCGAAGCTGCCGATCAAGGTGTTGATGGATTCATCAACGCCGGCTTCAGCGGTCAGTTCGGCTTCGAAAGCCTTCAGCTGGTCGGCGCTCGGACGATCGCCATTGATCAGCAGGTAGGCCACTTCGACGAAGCTGGACTTGGCGGCCAGCTGCTCGATCGGATAGCCGCGATACAACAGCACGCCGTTGTCGCCATCGATGTAGGTGATGGCCGACTTGCAGCTGGCGGTGGCGGTGTAGCCCGAGTCGTAGGTGAAGAGACCGGTTTCCTTGGTCAGCTTCGAGATATCGACACAGTTATTGCCCAGGACGGGTTTGACGACAGGCAGAACGACCGACTTGTCGCCGGCGTTGAGCGTGACCTGATCAAGATCGGACACAGTGTGCGCTCCTCAAGTGGAAGGCGCCTGTCCTGACGAAAGGGGTGCGGGCAGGCGCGTGAAGGAATTCCGCAGTTTTCCACTGCGGTTCCGACGATTATCGCACAGCAGCATTTGCAGTTTGCGAAGACAAAAGTCTTATAGCCGGAGTTTCCGCGCGACACAGCGTCGCACTGGCACAACCGCCCGATTCCGCAAGGGTTCAGCCGTACGACACGCAAGACAAAACAACGGCCGCGCAGGGCGCGGCCGTTGTCTGTGCAGCAACAACAGTTCGATTAGCGCGCGTAGCGCTTCTGGAACTTGTCGATGCGGCCGCTGGTATCGATAACCTTGTGCTTGCCCGTGTAGAACGGGTGCGAAGCCGAGGAAATTTCAACCTTGACGAGCGGATACTCTTCGCCGTCTTCCCACTTGACCGTTTCCTTGGAGGACATGGTCGAACGGGTCAGGAACTTGAAATCAGAGGTCACGTCGTGGAAAACGACGTTGTGGTAATCAGGATGGATATCGGCCTTCATGGGCTCGCACCGTGTGGGCTGGTGGTCAAGACGGCCATTATAAGCACGGCTTGCCGCCACAGGCAAGTCGTGCTTACTGAACCATTCCCCGGGGCCATTACTGGCCCAGCAGCGCCCCACGCACCTGGGCCTCGAAGCGGGCCTGGTCGTAGCCGATCAGCAGCGCCGTATTGTCCGGCGCACCGGTCTGACGGTTCCAGTCGACGATGGTGGCACCACGGGTACGGGTGCCGGTCAGTTCGATCGACAGCGGCCGTTGCTCAACCACCTCGCCGCCCTCCGGCTGCAGCGCCCAGGCCATCGCCAGCGCATCGGCGGCATACCAGCGCTCGCCGCGGCTGTCTTCTGACCACAGCCGGGTCTGGCGTGAGATCAGCTCGTAGAAACGTGCCTTGTCGGTATCTGCAGCGAGCCACTGTTCGACATCACGGTGCAGCAGGCCGTGGGCGATGGTGGCCTCCCAGTCCGCGACTTCGATGAACGGGAACGAGGTAAAGACGATATGCGCCGATTCCGGATCGAAGGCGATATTGAACTCGGCGGCCGGGGTGATGTTGCCGTGGCCGGTGATCGCGCCGCCCATCACCACGAAGCGCTTCACGCGCTGCGGCAAGCTTGGGTCGAGCTTCAGCGCGAGCGCGATATTGGTCAGCGGACCCAGTGCGACCAGCAGCAACTCGCCTGCATATTGGTGCGACAGGCGCAGGATCGCCAAGGCCGCGTGTTCGGCTTCCACCTTGCGCGCAGCCAACGGCAGATCGACGTCGCCAAAACCGTCGCGGCCATGCACGTGCGCGGCGTCTTCGGCCGGATATACCAGCGGATCGGGGGTGCCCGCGAACACCGGCACGTCTTCACGGCCAGCTACTTCGCACAGCTTCAGCGCGTTGCGCACGGTGTATTCGAGGCCGACGTTGCCCGCTGCCACTGTCAGCGCGACCACGTCGTGGCGCTCATCGGCAAAGGCCATCAGCAGTGCCAGCGCGTCGTCCACGCCCGGATCAGTATCAATCAGCAACGGTATCTTCTTGCTCATCTTCTGCTTCACTTCTGGTTGGCCATGGAGTCTGTCACGGCCTCCATGACAGTGGAAGCACGCAATCAGGCCGATGCGTAGCGCACTGCGCCGCCAATCCAGCGGTTGACGATGCGATCAGCCAATTCCGGCGCATCGCTGAGCAGGCGTTCGGCCAGATCGTGCACAGTCGGCAACAGGCCCGCATCACGGGCCAGATCAGCAACGCGGAATGCGGCCAGGCCGGTCTGGCGGGTACCCAGCAGTTCGCCGGGACCGCGCAGTTCCAGGTCCTTCTCGGCGATCAGGAAGCCGTCGGACGTCAGCCGCATGGTTTCCAGGCGCTCGCGTGCCATCGCCGACAGCGGTGCCTGGTACATCAGCACGCAGCTGGATGCGGTTGCACCACGGCCGACGCGGCCACGCAGCTGGTGCAGCTGCGCCAGGCCCAGGCGTTCGGCGTTCTCGATGATCATCAACGAGGCGTTGGGCACATCGACACCGACTTCAATCACCGTGGTGGCGACCAGCAGATCGGTCTCGGCCTGTTTGAAGGCGCGCATCGCCGCCTGCTTCTCCGCCGCCTTCATGCGGCCGTGGACCAGACCGATGCGCAACTCGGGCAGTTGCGCTGACAGCGTCTCGAAGGTGGTCTGCGCGGCCTGCGCATCCATGCGTGCGTTGCCGGGGCCGGCGTCTTCCTCACTCTCTTCGATCAGCGTGCAGACCCAATACACCTGCCGGCCCTGCTGGCAGGCGATGCGGATGCGCTCGACCAGTTCCGGACGCCGCTCGGCGCTGATGGCGATGGTCTGCACCGGCGTGCGACCGGGCGGCAGTTCGTCGATGGCCGATACATCCAGATCCGAATACGACGCCATCGCCAAGGTGCGCGGGATCGGCGTGGCGGTCATCACCAGCTGATGCGGCACTACACCGGCCGTTGCGCCCTTGTCGCGCAGGGCAAGCCGCTGGTGCACGCCGAAGCGATGCTGCTCATCGACGATGGCCAGTGCCAGATCATTGAACACGACGCTGTCCTGCATCAGCGCATGGGTGCCTACCACCACTTGTGCATGGCCGCTGGCAACATCCTCCAGCACCTTGGCGCGGGCCTTGCCGGTGACCTTGCCGGCCAGCCAGGACACACGCACATCCAGCGGTTCCAGCCAGCTGCGCAGATTGTTCAGGTGCTGCTCGGCCAGCAGTTCGGTCGGCGCGGCCAGCGCCACCTGTTTGCCGCGTTCCACCGCCAGCATCGCGGCCAACGCAGCAACCACGGTCTTGCCCGAGCCGACGTCGCCCTGCACCAGCCGCAGCATTGGATGGGCGCGGGCCAGGTCCTTGCGGATCTCGTCGAATACGCGCTGCTGGGCGCCGGTCAGCTTGAACGGCAAGGAGTCGCGCAGGGCTTTGACCAGTCCGTCGCGGCCACGCAGCGACGGCGCGCGATGTTGCTGCAGGGCGATGCGCTGGCGGCGCAGGCTGAGGTGGTGTGCCAGCAGTTCCTCCAGCGCCAAGCGGCGCTGCGCCGGATGCGTACCCGCTCCAAGGGCACCGATATCGGCATCGGCCGGCGGCCGATGCATGGTCAGCATGGCTTCGCGCAACGACGGCAGGCCCATGCCGGCGAGCAAGGCCGGCGGCAGCAATTCCAATGCGGCCGCATCGGGCAAACGATCCAGTGCCTGTCCGATCAACTTGCGCAGGCTGGCCGGGCCGATGCCCTCCACTGCCGGGTACACCGGATCCAGTACCGCGCCCAACGCGGCGTCTTCGCCATCACCGAGCACGTGATAGCTGGGATGCACGATCTCCAGCCCATTCTGACCCGCGCGGGGTGTGCCATAGGCGCGCAGACGACGACCGACGGCGAACTGCGACACCTGCGCGGCACGGAAGTGGAAGAAGCGCAGCACCAGGGTGGCGCCGGAATCGTCGCTGATCGCCACCCGCAGCACCGGCCGGTAACGGAAGCCCCGCTCCACTGCCTCCACCCTGCCCTCCACCTGCGCGGCCATGCCGGCCTTCAAGGCGCGGATCGGCAGCAGCGTGGTGCGGTCCTCGTAGCGCAGCGGCAGGTGCAGCCACAGGTCCTGCAAGCTGGTCAGGCCGCGCGCTTCCAGCTTGGCTGCCACCCGTGGACCGACCCCGGCCAGGCGGCTCAGTGGTTCGGTGGAAAGATCGAGGGTGGCGAGGTCACGGCGTGCAGACATTGCATAAGGATGCCGTCATGCGCTGCAAACAGAAACCCCGGCGTGGTTGGACGCCGGGGTTTCCTACTCCCCAAGTGTTGGTTTACTGCTGATTTGTCGATTGGCGCCTTGGTGCGGTAGCTCTACGTGGCGAACAGGCCCTCACCCCCAACCCCCGCTCTGCGCCCCGACCCTTGCGCTGACGCAAGGGCGTTCGACGGGCAGCGAACCGGTGGTTCGCAAACTGCCCATCTCACCCCGCAGGCGGGAGAGGGGAGCCCTTTGCGCAGGCGACTCTGCTAGAACTTCACGGTCATTTCCAGGCCGTAGGTGCGGGGGTCGGTGATGGTTGCGCCGACTACGCCGAGGGGATCGCGTCCGTAGGTGTTCAGGCCGCGGACGTATTGCTTGTCGAACACGTTGTTGGCGTACACCGCCCAGTTCCAGTGCTTCAGCGGCGAGGTCCAGCCGATGCGCACGTCGGTGCGCTGCTGTGATTCGCCGATGTTGAGCACCTTGCTGATGCCGCAGTCACCCTGCAGGTCGGAACCTGCGTTGCAGCGCTGGGCGCCACGGTAGGCGTGGCGCAGCGAGAAGCGCAGCTGACCGTTGCCACCCAGATCGGCCACGTAGACCGCGCCAGCCGAGGCGGTGAAGCGCGGTTCACCGGTCGGTGCACCATCAAGATCCACACCTTCCGGTGTCACGTAATTCTTGTACTTGGAATCTATCCATTCGGCCGCCGCATCCAGAGTGAGGCCATCGGTGACCTTCCAGCGCATGTCGAAATCCACGCCGGTGGCTTGCAGATCGCTGGTATCGAATACGTAGACCGGGATATCGACCGGATTGTTCGGATCCGGATCGATCAGGCGGATCGCCTGCCGGTTGTCGTACTGGTAGTGGAAGACAGAGACGTTGTAGGAGAAGCGATCGAAGCTCTGCTTCAGGCCGACTTCCAGATTCCACACATCCTCGTTCTCGAACGCCGGACCGATCTGCAGCGCGTTGAAGCCACCTGCCTTGTAGCCCTTGGCCAGCGAGCCGAACACCATGGTGTCGTCATTGAGGTGGTAGTCGACGACAAAGCGCGGGCTCCAGTCACTCCAGCTCTTCTTGTCGCGCACCAGCTTGCCCTTGTTGACCATGGCCGGCGGGTCGATGAAAGCCATGTCGAAGGTCAGCAGCTCGCGGGTGATCGGGATGCCCATGCCGGCCAGCGCCTGGAAGAAGCCCAGCGCCTCCAGCGTGCCGAGCTTGGCTTCGAGGCCGGGCGCATTGCGCGGCGTATTGAGCCAGGTGAAGTCCTTCTCGTCGCGGGTGTAACGCAGGCCGAAGGTCAGGTTGAGGCGATCGGTGGCCTTCCAGATCACATCACCGAAGGCGGCGTACGAGGTGGTGCCCAGCGTGTTGCTGAAGCGCTCGTTCCATTTCTCGCCGACCAGCGAAATCGGGATGCCGTTCATCTGCGCCAGCATCGAGGTGAAGTTGAACAGGCTGCCATCGGGAATGCCGAGCTGATAGGCCACGCCCATGTTGCGGATGATGTTGTCCACCGCCTCGGTATTGGTATTGACCTCGCTGGTCTGGCGCGCGTCCTCGTCGAAGTAACTGGCGCCGGCCACCCAATCGAAGCGTTCATTGCTGCCGGAGAACTTGAACTCCTGGTAGAAGGTCTCGTTGTTCTCGGTGTTCTTCGAGTCCACGTACAGGTCGAAACGGTTGGTGCCGTCTTCCTCGGTGTGGTTGGTGGAGTCGTACTTGCGCCAGGAGCTGGTGGAGGTGAAATTGCCCCAGGACAGCGCGTGGTCGATGATCAGGCTGACGCCGTCGAAGGTACGCCACTCGGCATTCTCGGCATCGCTGTAGGTCTTGATCTTGCGCGGGTCCAGATAGTCGTCCGGGTCCACCGGTACTGGCGGCCGCGCCGGATAGGCCGGCAACGGCACGATACCGGTGGTGACGCGGCCGTTCTGGTCCAGGCTTTCGTGGTCCCAGGTGATGTAGGCGGTGGTGTTGTCGCCGAAGCGGCTCTGCCAGGCTGCGCGGGTGGCCCAGACATTCTCGCCGCCCAGGTCCTTGCCGGTGGCGCCGTCCTGGAACCAACCGTCACTGGTGTTGATCAGTGCATTGAAGCGCAGCGCCGAGTTGTCACCGGTCGGGATGTTCCACATCGCGTCGGCGTACTTCTTGCCGTAGTTGCCGACGCGCACGGTGGCGCGCGCCTCGGTCTCAGCCTGCGGGCGTCGGGTCACCAGCGAGATCGCACCAGCAGCGGTATTACGGCCGAACAAGGTGCCCTGCGGGCCCTTCAGCACTTCGATGCGTTCCACATCGACGAAAGGCAGCAGCACGCCGCCGCCTCGCCCGCCGTAGACGCCGTCAACGAAGATGCCTACCGCCGGATCGGTACCGATACCGAAGTCGTCGGTCTCCACGCCGCGCAGCCGGAACGATGGCTGGGTCGGCTGCACCGCGCTGATCACCAGTCCCGGCACCAGCGAGTCGATGTCGCCAAGATTCTCGGCGGCCACGTCGTTGAGCAGGTTCTGATCGACTACCTGCAATGCGATCGGCACATCCTGTATTTCCTGCTGCCGGCTCTGCGCGGTGACGGTGATGCGATCAAGCGTGGTGGCAGCATCCTCCGTCGCCGACTGTGCCATTGCCGGGGCAACTACCCCCACTACCATCAGCCCGGCCAAGGCCCGCTGCAGTCCGACTACCAGATTCCGTTGCTTCACTCGCATCGCGTTCTCTCCCACGCAGTGAGGTGTATGCCGGCGTCAGACCGCCGGCGGGCCCGTGTTGCCGGGCTGGCCTTCGCCAGCCGTGTCGCAGTTTGTTTCCAGCGCGTTGATCCATTCCCGGATCAAGGTCACGCCTTCGCTGTGTACAACCGCGCGGCCGACCTCGGGCATCATCACCGCCGGATCATCACTGTCCATGCGGTAGGCGATGATCGAGGCATCCGCATCGCCCGGCTGGATGTCGTAGCGGCGGTTGCCAGTGCCCTTGCCCGCTGCGATCGGCTGCTTGCACATGCCCAGCTTCAGGTGATCCCGGGTGGGTGCGTCCAGCCACAAACCGGAGGTGATGGCCGGGCCGGTACGGCTATGGCAATGACCACAGTTCACGTCCAAGTAGGCGCGCGCCCGCGCCTCCAGCGGCGCGGCAGGATCAGTGGCATCGGCCGCGCGTGGCAGCTGTGCCGGTGCAGGCAGGTCTTTCAGATAGCCGAGTTTGACCAGATGCGCGAGCTGGTTGTCGTGGCCGCTGAGGTAATCGAAATCGCGATTGAGGTTGCGCGCCTTGGGACCGATCGGCAGCAGCTTGCGCGAGCGGTTGTCGGTGATATGGCAACCACCGCATTGGTTCTGGTCCGGCACCTGGTAGGCAAGGGCTTCACGCGAGCCATCCGCGGCAACCAACTCCAGATCCACGCTGGCGCCGGTGCGTTGCAAGGTCGCCTCGGTCTGCTGCGGGTTCCAGACATAGGGCAAGGCCACCCAGCCTTCCTTGCGGTGGACCAGCAGCCGGGTCTCGATCAGACGCACCTTGGACAGGTCCAGGCTCTCTTCATGCAACGAGGACTGCGACGGTGGCGTGCGCGCCACCGACGTTCCATCAGCAGCACCTGTGGCCGGCAGCGGATAGTAGAAGGTCTTGCTGAGGATGGTGCCGACCGGGAAATCGAAGGCATGCTCGGGCTGGTAGCTGGCCGCCTGCCCCTTGGGCATCCATACCGTACGCAGCTTGTGCGCGTAATCGCTGAACAGCGGTGTGTTCAAGTCGTACGGTACGACGCCTTCATTGAGTGTCAGTTTGCCATCGCGGATGCGCAGCACATGCCACTCATCCAGCGTCGCCGGCTGGCCCTGCTCGAAGAAATGCACCGCAGCCGGTTTGCCGCAGCCCACCAGCATCAGCAGGACGCTCACCAGCACGATCACCCGCACCATCAGATTGCGCATGCCAGGACCTCAACCACGCTTCAGATCGATGGCCGGGAGGCGCGGCAGATCACATTCAAATGGCTTGGCATCCTTGCTCGGGTTCTTGTAACCGCCAGGGCCATCGGCGTTGACCACGCCACTGACATTGCGCAGGCAGATCTGCGGACCGACCTTGACTCCATCGACCATGCGCTCCTTGTTGTAATAGCCATCCCACAGCACGTCCGGGAAGTTACCGGTCAGGCCATACATCGCCACTTTCAAGGCCTTCAGATCCAGCCCGTCGGGCGAATCACCGCCGCCGGACAAGGTGTTGTTGTGGATGTAGATGCGTTCCGGATACGGATCGAAATTGGGCGAGGCGCTGCTGTCCTTGTAGCCGGTGGAATACACGCTGGAGACGATGATGTTGGTGGTGGCGTTGTCGCGCACCTCGTTGTCGAATACCTCGATGTCATCGTTGGAGTTGATGACGATGCCCGAACCGGCAGGCACGCTGGCCACCGGCGTGCCCTTGGCACCGAAATTCTCGTGGTTGTTGGCGATGACCTTGTTGTTGAACACACGGATATTGCCGCCCTGCTGCGACAGGCCCGGCATGTTGAACACCAGGATGCCGCCGGTGTTGCCGGTGGCGACGTTGTCGTAGACATCGGCGTTGCGGGTGTTCTCGACTTCGATGCCGGCCACGTTCTGCTCGGCACGGCTGTTGCGCACGATCACCCCATCGGACTGGCCGACGTAGATGCCGGCATCGGAGGCACCGATGGAAATGGTGTTCTCGATCAGCACGTTCTTGGTCAGCACCGGGTAGATGCCATAGGCGCCGTTCTTGGTGCTGGGGCCACCGCTCCACTGCACCTTTACCCCACGGATGGTGATGTTCTCCGATTCGCTGATCTTCAGCCCGTCGCCCTTGGAGTCCTCGATGGTGAGGTTCTCGATGGTGAAGTTGTCGCCGTTGACCAACAGCCCTTCGGCGCCGGCCTTCTGCCCCTTGAAGCTGAGCACGGTCTGGTCCATGCCGGCGCCACGGATGGTCACGCCATCGGCGCGCAGGCTCAGGCTGCGCTCGAACTGGTGGCGACCGGCCGGGATGTCGATCACGTCGCCGGGCTTGGCGTCGAGCAGGCGCTCCTGCAGCGTGGCCGCGAATGCCCCGTCGGCCGCAGCCACGCTTGGTGCCTGTTCGGCCTGCTTCTGGCAGCCGACGACCATGACGGCCAAGGTGGCGGAAACCGCCCAGGTGATGCTGCGCTGCATGACGTGCTCCCATACGGTGGCAGATGTTGGGCGCAGTCTGGCCTTCAGGCAGTGTTCACGCGAAGGGCAAGAACGGCATACTTGGGGGGGCAAAGCGGACAAGCTGGAGGGGCTTGAATGCATCGCAGGATCAGCGGCGGCGACCGCCTGAGCATCGCCAACGTTCCAACCAACATGCTCTGTGGCCTGTTGCTGCTGGCCGAGCAACGCGGCGTCAGCAGCGACAACTGGTTCAATGGGCTGCAATTGAGCGCGGCGCAGCTCAACGATCCCAGTGCCCGCATTTCCTACCGGCAGGCAATCGAGGTGATACGCCGCGCCCTGCCCACCTTCCCCATCGACGGGGTCGGCCTGGCCATGGGCGGCAACCAGAACGGTGGCAACTTCGGCCTGCTCGGCCTGGCGATGAAGACCGCACGCACGTTTGGCGACGCGGTGCGGATAGGGCTGGATTACCAGCGCAACCTCGGCCCGCTGATGAGCTTGGCCCTGGAAGACGGCGGCAGCGACAGCCTGGCCATCGTCGCTACCGCGCCGGATGAAGCCAACGACCTGCTGCAGTTCCTCTGCGAGGAGATGTTCTCCAGCATCGTGATGCTGGGCCGCGAACTGGCAGGCAACGCGTTCAGCCCGCTGCGGCTGGAACTGGGCTACCCGGCACCGGCCTGCATCGACCAGTACCAGGCCTTGTTCCGCTGTGAGCTGCGCTTCAACCAGCCACGCCACGCCTTGGTATTGGAGCAGCGCTGGATGCAGCTGCCGTTTGCCAGCTACAACCCGGTGACCTCGCAACAGGCGTTATCGATGTGCCACGCGCAACTGGCAACGCTGGCCTCGCGCGGCGAAACCACTGCTGCGGTCGAGCGCCAGCTGCGGCCACGGCTGCGTGACAACCCGCAGATGAGCGAAATCGCGCTGGCCCTGCACCTGAGCGAGCGCACCCTGCGCCGGCAATTGGCCGACGAGGAAACCAGCTTCAGCGAGGTCCACGATCGCGTGCGCACCGAGCGCGCATTGGAACTGCTGCAGGACCCGGAGCTCGCCGTTGCCGCGATCGGCAACCAGCTGGGCTTCAACGACGCGCGCGAGTTCCGCCGCGCCTTCAAGCGCTGGACCGGGCAGACCCCCAGCGGAACCCGTTTGCCGCCAAACTGAAACGCAGATGCCCGGTTTCCCGGGCATCTGCTTCACCACCGGATCCGCGCTGCGGATCAGTCGATGATCATGATCGCGTCGACTTCGAACGCGGCGCCCTTCGGCAGGCCCGACACTTCGATGGTCGAACGGGCCGGGAACGGGGCCTGGAAGTACTCCTGCATGACCGCATTGACCTTGGCGAACTCGCCCAGGTCGGTCAGGTACAGGCCCAGGCGCACCATCTTGTCCAGCGAACCACCGGCTTCCTCGGCCACGGCCTTGAGGTTGTCGAAGGCGCGACGGGCCTGCGCGGTGACGTCGCCAGCGACGATTTCACCGGTCGCCGGGTCCAACGGAATCTGGCCGGAGAAATACACGGTGTTGCCGGCGCGCACGGCCTGCGAGTACGGGCCGATGGCGGCCGGGGCATTGGCGGTGTTGATGATCTGGCGGGACATGGACAGCTCCAGTCTGGAAAAGGTGGGCCATTGTAGCGTCGCCAGCTTGGCGGGCAGCTGACTGGGCTGGGCTGGCCTTGGTCAAAAAATCACCACCAGATCGAAAGCACTGCGGCACAAGGCCTGCCGAGGTTTATCCACAGCTTGTAGGCATCACAGGGCACAAGCTGTGTGGATAGCCGCATGCAGGTAGCACCGAGCCATGCGCGGCTGGGGCTTGCCCGGCAAAATTCAAATGAATTTGTGGGAGCGGCGTAAGCCGCGAAGTCGGCAGTCCATCCGACTGGCAGACACGACGACCGATTCATCGATGCCAGCTTCGCGGCTCACGCCGCTCCCACAAGTGCCTCTGCTGTATCGGTAGAGCCCCTACCGAGCATGGCTCGGCACTACAGTGGATCCATCCACAGGTCGTGGACAAAATATCACCATGTTCTGCAGAGGCTTGCAGCGCAAGGGCTGCAGAGCTTTATCCATAGCTTGTCTATGCAGCAGGACACAGTCTGTGTGGATAGCGGAATACAGGTAGAGCCGAGCCATGCTCGGCTGGGGCTCTACCGAAGAACCAGCTGTTGGGTTTGTGGGAGCGGCGTCAGCCGCGAAGCAGATAATCCATCCAGCTGGCCTGCATGCCTGCTCGATTCACTGGCACCAGCTTCGCGGCTGACGCCGCTCCCACAAGTGCGTCCAACCTATCGGTAGAGCCGTTGCCGAGCATGGCTCGGCACTACCCAGCCCGCGCGGTCGGGTTGGGCGTTGGCTCGCCGATCCGGCGCAGCGTATTGCGGTCGGTATGCGCGAACGGCGCGCTGCGGTCCGGGATGACCAGCATCGTTTCCTGTTCGTAGGACCAGCTGCCGTCATCGTTGATGGTGACCTCGATCTCGTAGCTGTCGGTGCGGAATGCGTGTTCCAGGAACGGGTTGGAGCTGATGCCATTGGTCATCGAGCCACGCTCGGCGCGCAGGCGGAAGCGCTTCGCATCGGGCGCCGCCTTGCCAACCGCCATCGCGGTCTGTCCACGCGGAATGGTCAGCGTCTGGATGATCGTGCCGGTCGCCGGCTCCCACAGCCAATAACCGACCTGGTCGTGGAAGGTCTCCACTTCGCCAGGCTTGTGGATACGCGTGTGGTAACGCAGTCCATAGAACAACTGCGGCCCATTGGGCTGTGCGTCGATCGGCTGCAGTTCGACGTGTTCGATGAAGGCCTGCCGTTCGGGGCCATCGGCCTTGGGGTTGACGTCCATGCCGCGCTCGCCGATCCAGATGCCGGCCATCGGCGCCAGTGGCCCCAGGTTTGCCAGCGTATCGGTATCGGCGGTGGGTTCGGTATAGATGTCTTCCGGGAACGTCGTCATGAGGTACAGCCATGTGGGTATCCCGCCCATGGTACGCAGAACACGCTGCAGGCTCACCTCCACCTGTCCACAAGTGATGGACAAAATATCACCATGTTTTGCAGATGACCGCAGCACAAGGGCTGCGCGCGGTTATCCACAACTTGTGTAGGTAGCAGGACACAAGCTGTGTGGATAGCGGGATACAGGTAGAGCCGAGCCATGCTCGGCTGGGGCTTTACCGAAAAACCAGCTGTGGGTTTCGTGGGAGCGGCGTCAGCCGCGAAGCTGATGGTCTTTCAGATTGCGGGCAGCCCGGCTGCTCCAGCGCTGCCAGCTTCGCGACTCACACCGCTCCTACAACAATGTCGGCAAGGCCCCTGCCGAGCATGGCTCGGCACTACGGCGGCTCGCCCACAGCGCGTGGACAAAAAATCGCCATGTTTTGCAGAGGGCCGTGGCACAAGGGCTGCGTGCCCTTATCCACAGCTTGTGTATGCAGCAGGACACAGTCTGTGTGGATAGCGGGATACAGGTAGAGCCGAGCCATGCTCGGCTGGGGCGTTACTGGTGAACCCGACGTGGTTTTGTAGGAGCGGCGTAAGCCGCGAAGCAGATGGTCTTTCAGATTGCGGGCAGCCCGGCTGCTCCAGCACTGCCAGCTTCGCGGCTAACGCCGCTCCTACAACAACATCGGTAAGGCCTCTGCCGAGCATGGCTCGGCACTACCCTTATTGGCGGCGGACGGACTGCACTACCTGCAGGCGGCGCAGGCGACGCATTACTTCGGCCAGGTGGTTGCGGTCGCGGACCTGGATGTTGAAGCACAGCACCGCGGCATTGAAATCGCGGTCCAGGTAGTCCACGCGCTCGATGTTGGAATGGCTGTGGGCGATGGCGGCAGCCAGCTGCGCCAGCACGCCGGTGCCGTTCTCCACCTCGACCACCAGTGCGGTGTCGTAGTCGCCGACCACGCTGGTATCCCAGCCAATCGGCACCCAGCGATCCGGCGTCTTGCGCAGCTCGGCCAGGTTCGGGCAATCCAGTCGATGCACGACGATGCCCTTGCCGGCAGTGTGGTAACCCATGATGTCGTCGCCCGGAATCGGCTGACAACAGTTGGCAAAGCTGACCACGCCACGCTCGCTGCCGTTGATCAGGATCTTTTCCTGGGCACGATGGGTGACGCCGCTTGCGCGCAGTTCGGCATACGACATCAATGCTTGCGCAGCTTGAGTTGGCATCCAGTTGCCCAGCGCGACATCGGCCAGGAAGGCTTCCAGCCGCGGGTAACGGTGTTCGTTGAGGAAGGCATCCAGCCGCCCCTTGGGCAACCGCTCGATCGAGCTGTCCATCGCTTCCAGCGCGCGGTCGAGCATGCTGTGGCCGAGCTGCACGGCGTCCTCATGCTCCAGTTGCTTGAGCTGGTGGCGGATGGCGGTACGCGCCTTGCTGCTGACCACGAACTCCAGCCACTGCGGCTTGGGCGAGGCCGAACGCGCGGTGATGATCTCCACCGTCTGCCCGCTGACCAGACGCGTGCGCAGCGGCACCAGCTTCTTGTCCACGCGCGATGCGACCGCGCGGTTGCCCACATCGGTGTGCACGGCGTAGGCGAAATCCAGCGCAGTGGAATTGCGCGGCAGCGCCAGGATCTTGCCCTTGGGCGTGAACAGGTAGACCTCGTCCGGGAACAGGTCGACCTTGACGTTGTCCAGGAACTCCAGCGACGAACCTGCGGTGCGCTGCGAATCGATCAACTCGACGATCCAGGCATGCGCCCTGCTCTGCGCGCTGTTGGGGCCGTCGCCACCGAACTTGTAGGTCCAGTGCGCGGCCACACCGCGCTCGGCGATCAGGTCCATTTCCTCGGTGCGGATCTGCACTTCGATCGGCGAGCCGTACGGCCCGAACAGCACCGTGTGCAGCGACTGGTAACCGTTGGCCTTGGGAATGGCGATGAAATCGCGGAAACGCCCGTCCAGCGGCTTGAACGCGGCATGCACCCCACCCAGCGCGTGGTAGCAGTTGGGCACGTTGCGCATCACCAGGCGGAAGCCGAACACATCCATGACCTGATCGAAGCTTTTGTTCTCCTCGCGCATCTTGGTGTAGATGCTCCAGGGCGTCTTGATGCGGCTGATCAGGCGGTGTTCCAGCCCTTCGCGCGCCAGACGCTGCGACAGCTGTACTTCCACCTGCGCCATCGACTCACGGCGCACCACCGGCTGGCTGCGGATGTGTTTCTCGATGATGGCGTGGCGCCACGGGTACAGCGCGCGGAAGCCGAGGTTCTGCAGCTCGGACTTGATCAGGTTCATGCCCAGGCGCTGGGCGATGGGCGCGTAGATATCCAGCGTTTCGGTGGCGATGCGGCGCCGCGCCTCGGCACTCTGCGCGCCCAGGGTGCGCATGTTGTGCAGGCGGTCGGCCAGCTTGATCATGATCACGCGCAGGTCGCGCGACATCGCCAGCAGCATCTTGCGGAAGCTCTCCGCGGCCGCTTCCTGGCGGTCGCGGAACTTCAGCTTGTCCAGCTTGGTGACGCCCTCGACCAGGTCGGCCACGGCCTGGCCGAACTCGGCGGCCAGCTCCTCGCCGGTAAGCGGGGTGTCCTCGATGGTGTCGTGCAGGATCGCGGCGATCAGGGTTTCGACATCCAGGCCGAGCTCGGCCAGGATGCGTGCAACCGCCACCGGATGGGTGATGTAGGGCTCGCCGGATTTGCGGGTCTGGCCGGCGTGCGCGGCCGCCCCGACCTCCCAGGCACGACGCAGCAGCGGCAGCTGCTCGGTGGGGAGGTAGCTGGCTGCGCGTTCGAGTTGCAGTACGTAATCAGGTACCACCCCGCCCGCGGGCGTGGCTACCTGGGCGGAAGGGCCTGGGTTCATGGCAGAAGACTATGCCAGCAGGCGTTCCACGGCAATTCCTACAACGCAAACAGCCCGCTTTTGGCGGGCTGTTTGCAGACAACATCAATCGATGCCAGAGAGGCGATCAATCGTCGTTCTTGGACATGTCTTCGTCGGCGACCACTTCAGCGGCTGCCCATTCCAGTGCTTCACGCTCGATGCGCTCGCGCTCGGACTTCTCGACTTCCTCGATCAGCTCGTTGTCGATGCGACGGGCAGCGATTTCGCGCAGCGCCAACACGGTCGGCTTGTCCTCGCTCTCGCTGTTGTCGATCGTCGCCTGGACACCATTGGCCAGCTGACGGGCACGCTTGGACGCCATCATGACCAGCTCAAAACGGTTGTTAACGACTTCCAGGCAATCTTCTACGGTAATGCGGGCCATGCGGGCTCCCGGCGACCTGCAACGGCCGCTCGATCGAATGAGGGAAAGGGGACGGATTGTAGGGGCAGACCGGTCCTGGAATCAAGTCAAGGCCTGAACAGCCCCTTGTGGATCAACCACTTGCTCAGTTTTCAGGGGCCAGCAACGAGGCGATCAGCTCGCCGTGGCGGCGTTGCTGGGGTTCGCAGCGCAGCCGGCTGGCGGCGAAGATCGAGCACATTTCGCCAACGGCGGTATCGAAATCCTCGTTGATGATGACGTAGTCGAACTCGTCGTAATGCAGCATTTCCTCACGCGCGGCGGCCAGTCGCTGGGCCATTACCGCCTCGCTGTCCTGGCCACGCTTGCGCATGCGTTCGTCCAGCGCCTGCCGCGACGGCGGCAGGATGAAGACGCTGACCGCGCCCGGTACCTTCTCGCGCACCTGGCGCGCGCCCTGCCAGTCGATTTCCAGCAGCACGTCCTTGCCGGCCGCCAGCTGCGGCTCCACCGACTGCCGGGCAGTGCCCTTCCAGTCGCCATGCACCAGCGCGTGCTCGAAGAAATCACCGGCGGCGATCATCTGCTCGAACTCGGCAGCCGGGACGAAGTGGTAATGCTTGCCGTTGACCTCGCCCGGACGCATGGCCCGCGAGGTGAAGGAGATCGACAGCGAGATGTGCGGGTCACGCGCCAAAGTGGCGTTGACGATGCTGCTTTTGCCGGCCCCGGATGGGGCAGCGACGATATAGAGGGTGCCACGCATGCGGTGGGCCAACGTCGGAATGGCCCGGCATTGTACCGGCGTGGGCGGGTCTGTGCAGGATCGAGGGTTGAGGGCCTCCAATTATCGCGGGGACGGCTCCACCTGTAGTGGGGGGGGGGGGGGGGGGGGGGGGGGGGGGGGGGGGGGGGGGCGGGGCGCCGCCGGGGGGGGGGGGGGGGGGGGGTGAGTGCTGGAA
>NZ_JBSPUF010000001.1:261858-298540 GCF_056861425.1 Stenotrophomonas sp. 21LCFQ19
CGGGCCCCCGCCGCGGCCCCCGCCCCCGCCCCCCCCCCCCCCGCCCCGCCCCCCCCCCCCCACTACACTGGATTCTTGCCGAGCATCGCTCGGCACTACCCTTTACTCGATGTTCTGGACCTGCTCGCGGATCTGGTCGATCAGCACTTTCAGCTCCACCGCTGCATTGGAGGTGCGTGCGTCCACCGACTTGGAGCCCAGGGTGTTGGCTTCGCGGTTGAACTCCTGCAGCAGGAAGTCCAGGCGGCGGCCGACCGGCTCGCGCTGGCGCAGCACGCGGCGGATTTCCGCGATATGGCTGTCCAGACGGTCCAGTTCCTCGTCCACGTCGAGCTTCTGCAGCCACATCACCAGCTCCTGCTCCGCCCGGCCCGGATCAACCGGGTGCGGCAGGTCGGCCAGGCGTGCGGCCAGCTTGACCCGCTGCCCCTCGCGGATGGCCGGGATCAGCTCGCGGACGTCACCGGCAATGCGTTCGACCGAATCGACGCGCTCGCTGATCGCCGTGGCCAGCTTGTCGCCTTCGCGCTCGCGCGCCTGCACGAAGCTGGTGACGGTCTCTTCCAGCAAGGCCAATGCTTCGGCATGCAGGGCGGCACTGTCGGTCGCCTCGGCGCGCAGCACGCCGGGGTATTGCAGCAGGTCGGTGAAGCCCACCTGCATCCCGGGGAAGCGGCTGTGCAGGCGCTGCGCCAATTCAGACAGCTGATCCACCAGCACCTCGTTGACGGCCAGCGAGGTGGCGGCTTCCGGTGCCCGCAGGCGCATCACCAGGTCGAGCTTGCCGCGGCTGACCCGGGCAGCAACGCGCTCGCGCAGCTGCGGCTCCAGCGCACGCAGGTCCTCGGGCAGACGCACGCCCACTTCAAGGAACCGGTGGTTCACCGAGCGCAGTTCGCAGCCCAGGGTGCCCCACGCGGTGATGCGTTCGCCGCCGGCATAGGCGGTCATGCTCCGAATCATGTGCTTTCCGATGTGTTTCAAAGGGCGAATGGTACCCTAGCCACCTCTGGACGCTGGTGCATCCACCACCCAGACGCCCGCCAGATCAACTCGTACTAACCGGATTCCCCATGACCTTCTCCCGTCCCAGCGGCCGCCAGGCCGATCAGATGCGCACCGTCACCATCGAGCGTTCCTTCACCCGCCATGCCGAAGGCTCGGTGCTGGTGAGCTTTGGCGACACCCGCGTGCTGTGCACCGCCAGCGTCGAGAACCGGGTACCGGGCTTCCTGCGTGGCAAGGGCGAAGGCTGGGTCACCGCCGAATACGGCATGCTGCCCCGCTCCACCCACACCCGCTCCGACCGTGAAGCCGCGCGCGGCAAGCAGGGCGGCCGCACCCTGGAAATCCAGCGCCTGATCGGCCGCACCCTGCGCGCCTGCATCGACCGCAACGCGCTGGGCGAACGCACCATCACCCTCGACTGCGACGTGCTGCAGGCCGACGGTGGTACCCGCACCGCCGCCATCACCGGCGCATACGTCGCCCTGGTGGACGCGGTGAACCTGCTGATGAAGCGCGGCGAGATCAAGCGCAACCCGTTGTTCGGCGCGGTCGCTGCCGTGTCGGTTGGCGTGTACAAGGGCCAGCCGGTGCTGGACCTGGATTACCCGGAAGACAGCGACTGCGATACCGACATGAACATCGTCATGAATGACGGCGGCGGCTTCATCGAGCTGCAGGGCACGGCCGAAGGCCATGCCTTCCGCCGCGAGGAACTGGACGCGCTGCTGGTGCTGGCCGAAAAGGGCATCCGCGAGCTGTTCGACGCCCAGCAGGCGGCATTGGCGTCGGTATGAACCGGCGCCTCGCCCTGGTCACCCTCGTCGTCGCCGATTACGACGAAGCCATCGCCTGGTACACCGGCAAGCTCGGCTTCCAGCTGCTGGAGGACCTGGACCAGGGCCGCAAGCGCTGGGTGGTGGTCGGCCCGACCGATGGCAGCGCCGCCGCGCTGCTGTTGGCTCGTGCCAGCGACGAGGAGCAGCGCAGCCGCATCGGCAACCAGACCGGTGGCCGCGTTGGCTTCTTCCTGCACACCGATGATTTCCATCGCGACCACGCGGCAATGCTCGCGCAGGGTGTGGAATTCCTCGAAGCCCCGCGCGATGAACCCTATGCCACGGTCGCGGTGTTCCGTGACCTGTACGGCAACACCTGGGACTTGTTGGAGCCCAAGCAATGAAACTGGTATTGGCCAGCGGCAACGCTGGCAAATTGAAGGAACTGCAGGCCATGTTGGCCGAGCTGCCGCTGCAGATCGTGCCGCAGCGCGAACTGGGCGTGGACGATGTGCCGGAAACCGGCCTGACCTTCGTCGAGAACGCGTTGATCAAGGCCCGCCATGCCTGCACGGTGACCGGCCTGCCAGCGCTGGCCGACGACTCCGGCCTGATCGTCGATGCACTGGACGGCGCGCCCGGCCTGTACAGCGCGCGCTACGCCGGCAGCCCCACCGATGATGCCGCCAACAACGCCAAGCTGCTTGATGCGCTGCGCGATGTCCCGGCCGAACGCCGCACGGCGCGCTTCTACGCGGTGATCGTGCTGCTGCGCCATGCCAACGACCCGCAACCGCTGATCTGCGAAGGCAGCTGGGAAGGTCGCATCATCGACGAACTGCGCGGTAGCAATGGCTTCGGCTACAACCCGGTGTTCCTGGATGAAGAACTGGGCCTGACCGCTGCGCAGATGGAACCAGCGCAGAAGAACGGCCGCAGCCACCGCGCCAAGGCGCTGCAGCTGTTGTTGCAGCGCATGTCGCAACTTAGTTTCGATTGACCACGGAGATCAGGGAATGACGCCACGCCGCTATCGGACCCGGATGGGGCTTGTGCAGCTTGTCGCCATTCTGGGCGCTGTAAGCGGCGCGATAGTGGGCGCCATACTGGCGTATGACGGGGAGCAATCCTGGCTCGCACTGCCGCTTTGGGCGCTTGGCTGCGCCCTGGTCATTTCACTGATCGCTGCTCCCATCCTGTGGCAACGCGTGGTGCTGGATGAGCGGGCTGGCCAGCTCCGCTACCACAACATCGCCACCGCGCACCGCTGGCGCAAGGTGGACCTGGTGGACGTGCTTGAGGTCCGCTACGACAACTTCGCCGACAAGCGCAAAGCCATGGTTTCCGGCCTGTATCTGCACATGCGCAATGGCAGCCGACCGGCGCGCCACCGTCTCATGGACAACGAGGTCGGCAGTTACCAAGGGCCGTCACCGATGTTCCGCGATGTCAGCGCAGCCGTGCTACGTGCACAACCACGTTCGCTGGTCGATCCAATCCTGCTGGCCGGGCAATAGCACCCGTACCCCTGTACTCCCACTCTTTCCAACAGCCGTCCATGCCGCACTCCCACGACCACTGCAACCACCTTCCCGGCGAATCCTGCGCGATCGATCACGGTCACGCTGCCGGCGTGCAGCTGGTGCCGCCACCGCTGGCGCTGTACGTGCACCTGCCGTGGTGCGTGCGCAAATGCCCGTACTGCGATTTCAACTCGCATGCCGGCAAGGGCGAGTTGCCGTTCGATGCCTATATCGATGCGCTGATCCGCGACCTGGACCAGGACCTGCCGCTGGTATGGGGCCGCGTGGTCAGCAGCGTGTTCTTCGGCGGCGGGACGCCCAGCCTGTTCCCACCGGAAGCGATCGACCGTTTCCTGCAGGCGGCCAGCGCACGGCTGCGTTTCGCACCGAACCTGGAAGTGACGCTGGAAACCAATCCGGGCACGGCCGAGCACGGCCGCTTCGACCGCTACCGCGCCGCCGGCGTGAACCGCATCAGCTTCGGCATCCAGACCTTCAACGACGAAGCGCTCAAGCGCCTGGGGCGCATCCACGACAGCAACGAGGCCGAGCGCGCGGTCAAGCTGGCGCAGGACGCCGGCTACAAGAACTTCAACATCGACCTGATGTACGCGCTGCCGCAGCAGACGCTGGCCCAGGCAGAGCACGATCTTGAACGCGCCTTCGCCCTCGATCCCACGCATATCTCGCACTACCAGCTGACGCTGGAGCCGAATACGGTGTTCTTCGCCCGCCCACCGCAGGGCATCCCCGACGAAGACAGCGCCTGGGACATCCAGGAGCACTGCCAGGCCCTGCTCGCCGAGCGCGGCTATGGCCAGTACGAGGTCAGTGCCTATGCCCGCGATGGCTGGCAGTGCCAGCACAACCTCAACTACTGGCGCTTTGGCGACTACCTGGGCATCGGTGCCGGCGCCCACGGCAAGATCAGCTCCGGCGCCGAGCAGCACGTGCTGCGCCGCTGGAAGCACAAGCACCCGCAGACCTTCATGGACACCGCCGGCAGCCTGGCCAGCATCGGCGGCGATGACGTGATCAGTCCCGAGCGGCTACCGTTCGAGTACATGCTCAACCTGCTGCGCCTGCACGAGGGCTTCAACCTGCGCGATTTCGAGTCGCGCACGGGTTTGGCACGAAGCGTGCTTCTACCCTCCCTGGCAATGGCGGTGGAGCGTGGCTGGCTCACCCATGACGGGGATTACTGGACCCCGACCGAGCTTGGCCGCCGCTTCACCAACGATGTGGTGGAGTTGTTCCTGGCGTAAGACCCGCGAAAAGTGGCCGTTACATCACATAAATGATAGAAAACGCCCATTCAGGGGGAAGGAAAACAGGATGCCAGGCACCGCACCACGCTCAGCAAGCCAATCCATGGCAAGGATCGCCAGTGCGCCGGTATCTGCCCGCGTGCGTCACTTGTTGGAAAGCATCTTCCAAGCCACCGATGAAGTCCTGCGCACGCCGCTGCAGCTGACCGCCATCGAGCTGGAACGCGCGATGTTCAAACGCGCGGAGTTGGCCCACAACAGCCAGATCCAGTCCGACATCTATGCGCAGCTGCGGGTGCTCCGCGAGCACATGGAACAATTCCCCGAGCTTTTTCTTGATGCGCTGGCCATGCAAGTGGCGGGCTTCAAGGACCCGCCCAAGCCCGACCAGGAAGCGCACGCGGCCACGTTCAAGTCGATGACGCTGGTCGAAGACACCGACATCGACCGCGATATCGTGCTGCACGAAATGGCACGGCGCGAAGCATTCCGCGCTCCCAGCCCACTGCTGTTGCTGGGGCAGCGCTTTGCAGTGCTGGCCGCACAACCGGCATTTGATCCCGAGCGCCTCCCGGTCGGCCCCTACGCCCAGTGCCGGGCAGTGCGCGACGCCGGCGAGCAGATGCAGCTCAACCTCGATACCCAGCTGGTGCTGTTCCAGGTATTCGAGCGCATGGTCATGCCGCGCCATGCTGAACTGGTCGATCGACTGAACATCCTGCTGGAGCGCGAAGGCGTGCTTCCAGGGCTGGTCTACCGCCCGCATCTGCCCCGCCCCTCCGCCCCACGTGGCGCGGGCGCCGGGGGCGGCCACGCCGATGCTGGCGGCAGCGGACCGCGCAATGCCGGCCCAACCCCGCTGACCAGCTGGCAAGGCCAGGCGCCTGCGGCATCGTGGGCCAGTATTTCCAATGAGCTGCTGGGCAGCCCCGCAGGAGCACCAGTCCAGGCCAGCGCCGCACCGGCGCAGATGCCTTCCATCGGCGCCGCCATGCCGCCGATGGAAAGCCTGCACAACCTGCTTGATGCCGCCCGCCACGCACTTACGCTTGGCGCTGGCGCCGCTGGTGCTGGTGCTGCCGGTGGTGCTGCCGGTGGCGGTGGTGGCGCAGCCGCAACGACAGGCACGGCCGGCATGCCCGACTTCGCCGCCCTGCAGGCCCAGGCGCAGCGCGGTACTGCAGGTTCAGCAGCGGGTGCCGGAAGCACTGCTCCCGCCGGTCCTGCCAGCGTCAACAATGCGGGCGTGCCAGCCCAGCCTGTCTCCACCCAGACCGCGCTGGATGTGCTGGGCAAACTGCAGGCAGCTGCATCGTCCTCCGGCAGCCGCCACAGCATGGCCGACATCCGCAACGCGATGATGGCGCAGGTCAAGGCCGAGCACGGCCCAGCCGCGACGCTGTCGGTGCAGGACGGCGACACCATGGACCTGCTGGGCATGCTCTACACCGAGCTGCAGCGCGAAGTGCGCAGCGAAGGCCCTGCCGCCGACCTGCTGCGGCGCCTGCAGGTACCACTTGCCCGCGCCGCGATCAGCGACCAGGAGTTCTTCCTGCGCGACCAGCACCCGGCCCGCGAGCTGCTGAATGCCGTTGCCGAATCCGGCGCTGTCTGGCTCAGTGATGAAGACAGCGATCCGGTCCTTCAGCTGAAGCTCAAGGACGCGGTCAACAAGGTCGTCAACGACTACCAGGGCGACGAGTCCGTCTTCGTCGAAGCCAACGACATCATCCAGGGACATCTGCGCGCGGCGGCCCGCCGCGCGGAAATGGCCGAGCGCCGCCAGATCGATGCCGCACGCGGCAAGGAACGCCTGGAGGCTGCCAAACAACTGGCCAACAGCACCATCGACGAGCTGTGCCAGACCACCGAACCGCCCAAGTTCGTGCAGACCCTGCTGCGCAAGGCGTGGGCCGATGTCCTTACCCTGACCCTGCTGCGCAACGGCGAAGGTTCGGAGGAGTGGCAGCAACGCGAGCAGGCCACCCGCCGCATCAGCGAGATTACCGGCTTGCCGCCTGGCGGCGCGGCCGATGTCAGCTTCGGCGAAGAGATCGAGCAATCGCTGCTGCAGGTGGGCTACCACCAGGATGAGGCCGCAGCCATCTCGCGCCGGCTGTCCACACCCGGCGGCGAGGACGAGATCACCTCACGCACCGAACTGACCGCCAAGCTCAAGGCGCGCAGCCGCCTGGGCGAGGCCGGCGAGCCGGAAGAAGAAGAGCGGCGCAAGAAAGTCGAGCCCGCCCGTACCGAAGAGGAAGAAGCGCATTACCGCCAGCTGCGCACCCTGCCATTCGGTACCTGGTTCGAGTTCACCGTCAACCAGCAGGGCGACAACCGGCGCCAGCGCCTGTCCTGGTACAGCCTGATCACCGGCAACGCCCTGTTCGTCAACCAACGCGGCCAGAAGGTGTCGGAGCAATCACTCGACGCGATGTCCCGGCTGATGGCCAAGGGCCAGCTGCGCATCGTCACCGAAGACAAGGGCCGCCTGATCGACCGCGCCTGGCAGGCCACCGTACGCGCGCTGCGCTCCATCGCCGGCCAGGCCTCCAACAGCGGGGAATCCGCATGATCACCAATACCCGCCGTGCGCCGCGCCTGCAGGTACCCGAGCTGGTGCAGGTACGCGACCAGATGACCGGCACCCAGATCGGCCGGCTCGGCAACATATCCGAAACCGGCATGTTGCTGATCACCTCCGTGCCGATGCAGGAGGACGCGCTGTACCAGCTGCAGTTCCCCATCCCGGACGGCCGTGGCGGCCATCTGCAGATCGATGCAGGCGTGCACCTTCTGTGGTGTGAGCCGACACATGCGCCCGAGCAGTCATGGGCAGGGTTCCGCTTCCTGACCTTGGACAAGGCCCACCGCGAGCGCCTTGCACAGTGGATCGAAGGCAGCATCCCCGCAACCTGAGTGCCGAAAACGGCACAGCAGCGGCCGGCTGATTGCGGCAAAATTGGGGCCTGCATTCCGCATGTCCCAGCGAGCCACCGCGATGAACCAGCAAGATCCAGGCAGCCTGTACGCCCACCACCTTGGGCAGATGATCCGCCGCGCCGACGCGGCGCTTGCACGCGGTGGTTTCGATCACCTGGTGGTTCCCAGCGGCACCCAGCACTACCAGGTCTTCGACGACCGCGACTACCCATACGCAGTCAATCCCCAGTTCAAGACCTGGCTGCCGCTGACCAAGCTGCCGTACAGCTGGCTGATCCACACCCCGGGCAAGCGCCCGACCCTGGTGTTCTACCAGCCCTTCGATTACTGGCACGTGGTCCCGGGCGCGCCGAGCGGCTGGTGGGTGGAGCATTTCGACATCCATATCATCCGCAAGCCCGAAGAGGCCCTGGCCCTGCTGCCAGCCGACCCGAGCCGCTGCGCCATCCTCGGCGAGGCGCAGAGCGCACTGGGCGGCTTTGCCCCGAACAACCCGGCAGCGGTGATCAATTACCTGGAATGGCATCGCGGCTACAAGACGCCGTATGAAATCGCGCTGATGCGCCAGGCCCAGATACTGGGCGTACGCGGCCACCGCGCCGCCGAGGCCGCATTCCGCGCCGGTGCCAGCGAGTTCGAGATCCACATGGCGTACTGCAGCGCCGTCGGTCAGGATGCCAACGAGCTGCCGTACGGCAACATCATCGGTTTGAACGAACATGCCGCCGTGCTGCATTACACCGACCTGGGCAAGCAGGCACCGCAGCCGCTGCGCAGCTTCCTGATCGACGCCGGCGCTTCGGCGTATGGATACGCCAGCGACATCACCCGCACCTATGCAGCGGCCGGCCACGACGAGTTCCAGTCCTTCATCGATGCGGTGGACGCAGCGCAGCTGAAGATGTGTGCAGCGGTACGTGCTGGCTTTGATTACAAGCAGCTGCACATCGATGCGCACCTGTCGCTGATGGGCATCCTCAAGGATTTCGGCGTGATCACGGTTTCGCCCGAAGCTGCCTTGGCAACCGGCGTGAGCGCTGCATTCTTCCCGCACGGCATCGGCCATCTGATCGGCGCGCAGGTGCACGACGTGGCCGGCTTTGCCGCCAGCGAAGACGGCGGCCGCGTCGAGCGCCCGGCCGGCCATCCCTACCTGCGCATGACCCGCGTACTGGAGCCGGGCATGGTGGTCACCATCGAGCCGGGCCTGTACTTCATCGACATGTTGCTGGACGAAGTGAAGAAGGCCGGCAACGCCGCCAGCATCAACTGGGACCGCGTGGACTTCTTCCGTCCTTACGGTGGCGTGCGCATCGAAGACGAAGTGCTGTGCACCGACGGCGAAGCAGACAACCTGACCCGTCCGGAATTCGCCGCACAGGCGTGATGCAAGGGCGACGTCCGTCGCCCTGCAATTGAACCCCGGGCGCGCAATGCGCCCGGGATGAGTGATACCGCGGATGTACCAGCATCCGCTTTCGCGAGAACCTTCGTCCCTCCCCTCAAAAGAAGCACAGCCAATCAAGCTTTGGCTTTGGCTTTGGCTTTGGCTTTGGCTTTGGCTTTGGCTTTGGCTGCTGTTGCTGTTGCTGTTTCCCCTCCCTTACGCGCAGCGTAGGGGAGGGTCAGGGAGGGGTGCCGTTGCTTTGCACTTGCTGTTGCACTTGCTGTTGCATTTGCTGTTGCATTTGCTGTTGCTGTTGCTCTGCGCCTTTGACGTACGGGCCCCTTCCGCAGCGACGGAGCTGGCAGACAAGACCCCGCACGGGGCGACGTGCAGGACGCACGTCGTTTTTCGACGATACATGGATGTATCGTCGAAAAATCCTGCCAGCGGAGTGGACCTGGAGCGCGCAGCGCGGAAGGGGTCCGGTGGATCAAGAGCTTTGAAGCAGACGCAATTGCAGAAGCAACGGCTGGGGCAACTGCACCCCTCCCATACCCTCCCCTACGCTTTGCGTAAGGGAGGGCTAATGCAAAGGCAACTGCTACAGCCGGGTGCATTGCGCCTCAGCGCTTGGCCATGAAGGCTTCGATCTCGTCGGCGCTGCGCTCCAGCGCACCGGTCAACACACGGTGCCCGTCCTCGGTGATCAACACATCATCCTCGATGCGGATACCAATCCCGCGCCAGCGCGCCTCCACACTGCGATCGTCCGGCGAGATGTACAGGCCGGGCTCGATCGTGAACACCATGCCAGGCTCCAACAGGCGCGACTCGCCTGCTACCCGGTAATCACCCACATCATGCACATCCATGCCCAGCCAATGGCCGGTCTTGTGCCGGTAAAAACGCTGGTAATGACGCTCGATGATGTTCTCTTCCAGATCACCCTTCAGCAGACCCAGCCGCAACAAACCCTCGGTCAATACCTCAACCGCCGCCAGATGCCCTTCCTCGTAAGCGATGCCCGGCTGCGCCTGCTCCAACGCGGCGGCCTGCGCCGCCAACACCAGATCATGCAGCGCGCGCTGCTCCTCGCTGAAACGGCCATTGACCGGGAAAGTACGGGTGATGTCACTGGCGTAGCCGCGATACTCCGCACCCGCATCGATCAACACCAGATCGCCATCGCGACTCCCGCTGTTGTTGTCGCGGTAATGCAGCACACAGGCGTTGGCGCCGGCACCGACAATGCTGTTGTATGCAGAACACGCATCGGCCGCACGGAACTCTCGTTCCAGCTCCGCCTGCAACTCGTACTCATGGATACCCGCCCGCGCTGCACGCATCGCCGCGCGGTGCGCACGCACACTGATGTCAGCCGCCTCCTGCATCAAGGCGATCTCATCGGCGCTCTTGTACAGGCGCTGCTCGTGCAGCAGGTGGCCAAGCTCAAGGAATTCATGCGGCGGCTGCGCACCATTGCGCACCTGCGAACGCACCCGGTTCACCCAGCCGATCAACTTCAGGTCGAAGTCGGCGTCGCGGCCGAAGTGGTAGTACACACGCGAACGCCCTTCCAGCAGGCCCGGCAGGATCTCGTCCAGGTCCTCGATCGGATAGGCGTCATCCATGCCGTAATGCGCGACCGCACCGTCCTGGCCTTCGCGCGGGCCGTCCCAGGCTTCCCGGTCAGGGTCGCGCTCACGGCAGAACAGGATCACCTCACCGTGCTTGCGCCCCGGGATCAGCACCAGCACTGCCTCCGGCTCCTGGAAGCCACTCAGGTACCAGAAGTCCGAGTCCTGGCGGTACGGATGGAACGTATCGTTGCTGCGCACCCGCTCCGGTGCCGCAGGCAATACCAGAATGGCGTCATCCCCAGCCGCTTCCATCAACTGCCGGCGGCGGCGGGCGTATTCGGCGGGGGTGATCCCGGACAGACGCTTCATCGCCAACCTCAGTTCAGGCTTTGCCGGTGGCGCGAACCCATCACGCAGTCGCCATGCAACAGCAAGGCAGCAACGCGCACGAACTCTTCGATCTCGGACAGTGCGTCTTCGTCCTCGTCAGCGCTGTCGAACTCATCACTGGAGGCCTGGGCAAGACGCGCCAGATCCTGCAGCGCCTCTTCGCCTTCTTCACTCAGCGCCGGGCGCTTGCCCGAGGCCAGGCCGAAGCCGCCCAGGAAGGCACGGCACCATTCAAACAAGGCGTCGGTACGCGCCTGCAGTGGTTCGGCAGCATCCACCAGCACCAGCTCGAAGGCGAAGTCACGGTCTTCCAGCTGCGCGACCGTGGCCTGCCGCAGCAGGTCCAGGGTGCTGCCGGGTTCCGGCGCTGGCAGGTTGTCGTCGGCCAGCACCTTGGCCGGCCATGCAGGCACATCGGCACCGCCTGCGGCCAACCAGCCGCACAGTCCGCCGTGGAGTTCGGCCGGGGAAGCAGCCAGGCCCAGCGACTGGCTGGCCTGGAGGATGTCGTTGACGGCGGGAAGGTCGGTCATGTCACAGGTCTGTAAAGCGGAGAGGAACGCCGGCACCGACAAGATGACGACGGCCGCACAGTGTAGCAACCGCGCTGCATACTCCTTCTTGACCGGCCCTCATCGCCATGCCTATCGTTCCAACCATGGACTCCTTCGACCCCGCTGGCCAGCTGCTGGCCCTCGCCTCCCGCCTTGAGCTGCTGCTTGAGCGCAACCAGCGGCTGAGCGATGAAAACCGCAGCCTGCGCCAGCAGCAGGAACAGCTGATCAGCGAGCGTTCGCAGCTGCTGACCAAGAACGAACAGGCCCGCTCCCGGGTGGAAGCCATGATCACCCGCCTCAAGTCGCTGGAGCAGCACACGTGAGCAACAACGAACCGGTCAGCGTCCATATCCTGGACCGCGAGTACACCGTTGGCGTGGAACCCACCGAGCGCGAAAGCCTCACCGCCGCCGCACGCGTGCTCGACGGCAAGATGCGTGAGATCCGCGGCAGCAACCGGATGGCGGCGGTGGACCGCATAGCGGTGTTGGCGGCGCTGAATCTTGCGCATGAGTTGCAGCAGGTGCGCGATGAGCAGCTCGCCCAGCAGCAGCGTTTTCAATCGGCGATGAACGAGTTGAACCGGCGCCTGGACCTGGCCATCGACAACGCGCGTTGATCCAGCTGACCAGCTCAGACAGATGAATCCGCAATTCGTGAAATACGGCTGCACCTAGCCGCGCAACCTCGTTATACTGGCGACGCGTTCTCTGCTGTGAACGACGGCGTGTGCAAACATTCGCCTTGTCCCTTAATTACGACCACGGGGGCGCGACGGAGCCGGGTGTGCAAGTCCGCCTTGTAGCGGGAAGCCCGATGGCCCCCCAGCGTTCCCACTTGAACCCCGGGTTCAAGGTCGTTTCGCACGCATCGTCACCGCGGAGAATGCAATATTCCAGAACGGCGCCTAACGGCGCCGTTCTTTTTTTGTCTTTTTTCCTTCTCCCTCCGGGAGAAGGTGCCCCGAAGGGGCGGATGAGGGTGAGAGCAAAGCCCCACGAAGCTTGGCTACGCGAGTGCTTCGCCCTTACCCTCACCCCAACCCCTCTCCCAACGGGAGAGGGGCTTCCAAGCCTCAACCTTCGCAGATGACCGATCACCGCCAACTCCTCCGCCAACAACTGCGCCAGCGCCGCCGCGACATCCCTGCCGCCGAGCGCATCGCCGCGGCCGAAGCCCTGGCCACAAACCTCCTGTCCCTGCCTTTCGCCGGGATCAGTGGTCATGTCGCCGGTTACTGGGCGATGGACGGCGAGATCGCCCTGCACCGCTGGCAGATGCAGTTGCCGCCACAGCAGACCTATTGCCTGCCGGTACTGCACGGCAAGTTGCTGCGCTTCGCCCCGTGGCGGCCCGGGCAGGCACTGGCCAGCAACCGTTATGGCATTCCCGAACCGGATGTAGACCCCGCGCAGGCACTGCGGCCGGAGGAAATGGCCTTGGTCGTTGCCCCGCTGGTGGGCTTTGATGACGGTGGCCGGCGGCTGGGCATGGGGGGCGGCTGGTATGATCGCAGCTTCGCATTTCGGCAGCGCCAGGCCGCGCCGCCGTGGCTGGTGGGGGTAGGTTTCTCCGCCCAGCAGGTGCCGTCATTGCCGGTCGAGGACTGGGATGTGGCGGTGGATGCCATCTGTACCGAGCAGGCCACTCTCTACCCGGAACCGTTGAACGCATGACCGCCCGCAAGCGCTATTGGCTGATGAAGTCCGAACCGGACGCCTTTTCCATCGACGACCTGCAGCGCGTGGGCACGGAACCGTGGAATGGCGTGCGCAACTACCAGGCACGCAATTTCATGCGCGATGGCATGAAGGTCGGCGACGGCATCCTGTTCTACCACTCCAATACCAAGGTGCCGGGCATCGTCGGCATTGCCACGGTGGCCAGCGAAGCCTACCCGGACGACACCCAGTTCGATCCAAAATCCGATTACCACGACCCCAAGAGCACGCGCGAGCAACCGCGCTGGATGCTGGTGGACGTGGGTTTCGAGCGCAAGCTGGCGCAGGTGATCGCGCTGGACGAGATCAAGCTGCATGCCGAGGAACTGGGCGAAGGTTTCCCGCTGACCGCCAAGGGCAACCGCCTGTCGGTGTTCCCGGTTACCGCTGCACAGTGGAAGCTGCTGCTGTCGCTGGAAAAGAAAGCCAGATAATTCCCTCTTGTGGGAGCGGCGTAAGCCGCGAAGCCGGTGACCTGAGACGACTTCAGCTTCGCGGCTCACGCCGGTCCTACAAAAAGCCCGTTTTCCAACTGATCGAGCCCACCATGTCCGAAGCCAAGCGCCTGGCCGCCGAAAAAGCCATCGAATACGTCCAGAAGGGAATGATTGTCGGTGTCGGCACCGGCTCCACCGTCGCCTACTTCATCGAAGCCCTGGCCCGCATCAAGGACCAGATCGAAGGCGCGGTCTCCAGCTCCGACCAGAGCACCGCCCTGCTCAAGGGCCACGGCATCGAGGTACTGGACCTGAACCACACCGGCGGCCTGTCGCTGTACGTGGACGGCGCCGACGAGTGCGACGGCAACAAGAACCTCATCAAGGGCGGCGGCGCCGCACTGACCCGCGAGAAGATCATCGCCGAGGCCAGCAAGCAGTTCGTCTGCATCGTCGACCCGAGCAAGCAGGTCAAGGTGCTGGGCAAGTTCCCGCTGCCGGTGGAAGTGATCCCGATGGCACGCAGCCTGGTCGCCCGCGAGATCCTGGCCCTGACTGGCGGCCAGCCGGTATGGCGTGACGGCGTGGTCACCGACAACGGAAATTTGATTCTGGACGTGCACAACCTGTCCATCACCGACCCGGTGAAGCTGGAACAGCAGCTCAACCAGATTCCCGGCGTCGTTACCGTAGGTTTGTTCGCCCGCCGCCCGGCTGACGTAGTCATCATCGGCGGCGAGCCGCCGCAGGTGCTGTAAGCCAAGCCAGCAAAGCTGTTGCTGTTGCTGTAGCTGTAGCTGTAGCTGTTGCTTTGCCTTTGGCTGTTGCTCCAGCGTTGGCTTGTTGCTCTTCCCTTCTCCCGCTCACGGGAGAAGGTGCCCAACGGGCGGATGAGGGGAAGCTTTTGACTTCCCCAGCCGATCCGATGGTTCTCTTTCCCAGCCGGTCCCAACCCATGCCCAAATCATTCCTGCGCACCCTCCTTGCCCTGTCCCTGCTCGCCCTGGCCGGCTGCGCCAGCGCCGACAGCAAGCACTGGGTGGAACTGGCCGGCACCCGCTACAACGTGGAACTGGCCCAGAACGACGAAACCCGCGCCCGCGGCCTGATGTTCCGCGACCAGATGGATGCCGACCACGGCATGCTGTTCGTCCATGACCGTGAGGAACCGCAGGCGTACTGGATGAAGAACACCAGGATTCCGCTGGACATCCTGTACTTCGACAGCCAGCGCCGCCTGGTCGGCCAGCAGCGCGATGTGCCGCCGTGCTCGGCCGGCGACATGTGCCCGCCCTACCCCAGCTTCAACCCGGCCCTGTACGTGCTTGAGCTCAACGCCGGCCAGGCCGCCAAGCTCAAGCTGGAAGACGGCGCCGAGCTGACCTTCGGCCCAGGCATCGCCACCGGCAACTGACTGATACACACAAATTGAACAGCGGCGCCCTTGAACCGGCGCCGCTTTGCCGCCAGTCTTGGGGCATGTCTGAAACACGCATTACCCTGCCGCTGTGGGAAGAACTGGCCGGCTTGCCCGATGAGGCACTGCCGCTGCTGCCGACTGCCCTGCTGATCGCCCGCGACGAATACCCACAGCTGGACCCGGCCGCCTATGACCGCGTCCTGCAGGCCCATGCCGATCACCTGCGGGTGGAAGTGGACGCCATCGGCGAATGGCCGCTCAAGGTTGCCGCCATCAACAACCACCTGTTCAATGAAGTGGGCTACAGCGGTGACAACGACGAGTACTACGACCCACGCAACAGCTACCTCAACGAGGTGTTCGAGCGCCGCCTGGGCAACCCGATTTCGCTGGCCCTGGTGCAGATCGAAGTCTCGCGCCGGCTTGGCCTGCCGCTGGAGGGCATTTCCTTCCCCGGCCATTTCCTGGTGCGGCTACCGGTGGAAGACGGGGTGCTGATCATGGACCCGTTCAATGGTGGCCGACCGTTGAGTGTGGACGAACTGCGCGAGCGCGCACGCAGCAACCTGGGCGGCGAGACCCCGGACGACAACGTGCTGGCACAGATCCTGGACCCTGCCCCGCACCGCGCCATCCTGATGCGAATGCTGCGCAACCTGCACGGTGTCTATGCCGAACGCGGCGAATGGGACCGCGCCGCACGCAGCGCCGACCGCATCCTCAAGCTGGCCCCCGAGCAGGCCGATGCCGTACGCGATCGCGGCCTGGCCTACATGCAGCTGGAGCATCTGGCCGGTGCCCGCGCCGATCTGGCGCGCTACCTGAAGATGGCGCCGGAAGCCGCCGATGCCATCGGCATCCGCGAGCGTCTGGTGGAACTGGGTGGCGAAAAACCGAGGCTGCATTGAGCCCGGCATAGCACCGGCCTTGCCAGGCTTTCGTGGGAGCGGCGTCAGCCGCGAAGCCAGTGCACGCATCCGAAGCCATTGATCAACGCAGCACTTCTGCAGGAGCGACTTTGCGCACGAAGCCAAGACGCCCCTTCGGTAGGTGAATGTGCTTGGCCGACTTCGGATACCGCAATGGCTTCGCGGCTGACGCCGCTCCTACAACCGGCTTCGGATGCGGCAGTGGATTCGCGGCTTACGCCGCTCCCACAAACAGCACAAGCCACGCGCTGCAGCTCAATCCAGCTCGACCATCTCGAAGTCATCCTTGGTCACGCCGCAGTCCGGGCAGGTCCAGGTGTCGGGCACGTCTTCCCAGCGGGTGCCCGGGGCAATGCCTTCTTCCGGCAAGCCATCGGCCTCGCTGTAGATGAAGCCACAGACGACACACATCCAGTTGCGCAGGTTGGAGGCCGTAGCGTCGGACATCGGGGATAATCACCGGACAGAGAAGCGGCGTTGATTGTCACATTCCCCACGCCGTACCGGTAGCCATACATGAGACAGCTTGCCGACGCCCGTGGCGTCTACCTGATCACCCCCGACGAAACGGACAGCGCGCGCCTGCTCGAACGGGTCCGCCCCTTGCTGGCCGGCACCACCTGGCTGCAATACCGCAACAAGGCGGTCGACGCACCCACCCATCTGGCCCAGGCCACTGCCCTGCAGGCACTGTGCGCCGAAGCCGACGTGCCGCTGATCATCAATGATGATGCCGCGCTGGCCCTGCGGGTCGGCGCCGCCGGCGTGCACCTGGGTGAAGACGACGGCGACATCGCCGCCGCCCGTGCCCTGCTTGGCCCGCAGGCCATCATTGGCGCGTCCTGCTATGACGAACTCGAGCGTGCCCAGCGCGCGGTTGCTGCTGGGGCCAGCTACGTGGCCTTCGGCGCCTTCTTCCCCAGCCGCAGCAAGGTCACCCCGCGGCGCGCCAACCCGGAGCTGCTGCGACAAAGCGCCGCACTGGGCGTGCCACGGGTAGCGATTGGCGGTTTGACCCCGGACAATAGTCGGCCTGTGGTGGACGCTGGCGCGGATCTGATCGCGGTGATCAGCGGCGTGTTCAGCGAGGCCGATCCGGTGGCGGCGCTTGAGGCTTATCGGGGCTGTTTCCAGCACAAATGACAGGTTCCTTCTCCCTCCGGGAGAAGGTGCCCCGAAGGGGCGGATGAGGGTAAGGGCGAAGCCAGGCGGTACGAGGCGCGCCTTACCCTCTCCCCAACCCCTCTCCCGAAAGGAGAGGGGCTTTGAATCACTGCCTTGTCCAGGAGTTTCACAATGAACCACGCCCAATCCCACGCCCTGTTCACCCGTGCGCAGACCTTGCTGCCGGGTGGCGTCAATTCACCGGTGCGTGCGTTCAAGTCGGTCGGCGGCGAACCCTTCTTCGTGCAGCGCGCCGATGGCGCCTACCTGCATGACGTGGATGGCAACGCCTACATCGATTACGTCGGCTCCTGGGGCCCGATGATCGTCGGCCACAACCACCCGGCCGTGCGCGAGGCCGTGCAGCAGGCGATCGACAATGGGCTGTCGTTCGGGGCGCCGTGTGCGGCCGAAGTGACCATGGCCGAGACCATCACCCGCCTGGTGCCGTCCTGCGAGATGGTGCGCATGGTCAACTCCGGTACCGAGGCGACGCTGTCGGCGATCCGCTTGGCGCGCGGCGCCACCGGTCGCAACAAGATCGTCAAGTTCGAAGGCTGCTACCACGGCCACGGCGACTCCTTCCTGGTCAAGGCCGGCAGCGGCATGCTGACCCTCGGCGTGCCGACCTCGCCGGGCGTCCCGGCCGGCTTGAGCGAACTCACCCTCACGCTGCCCTACAACGATTTCGAAGCGGCTACCGCGCTGTTCGAGCAGCAGGGCGCCGACATCGCCGGCCTGATCATCGAGCCGGTAGTCGGCAACGCCAACTGCATCCCGCCGCGCGAGGGCTACCTGCAGCACCTGCGCGCGCTGTGCACGCAGCATGGTGCGCTGCTGATCTTCGACGAAGTGATGACCGGCTTCCGTGTTGCCCTCGGCGGCGCGCAGGCGTACTACGGCATCACCCCGGACCTCAGCACCTTCGGCAAGATCATCGGCGGCGGCATGCCGGTGGGCGCCTATGGCGGCCGTCGCGAACTGATGTCGCAGATAGCCCCGGCCGGCCCGATCTACCAGGCCGGCACGCTGAGCGGCAATCCGGTGGCCATGGCCGCTGGCCTGGCGATGCTGCAGCTGGTGCAGGCGCCGGGTTTCCACGAACGCCTGACGGCGGCAACCAACACGCTCTGCGATGGCCTGGAAGCGGCAGCGCGCGATGCCGGCGTGGCCGTGACCACCAATCGCGTCGGCGGCATGTTCGGCCTGTTCTTCAGCAGCGAGAAGGTCGAGACCTACGCACAGGCCACCGCCTGTGACATCAAGGCCTTCAACGTGTTCTTCCACGCCATGCTGGAGCGCGGCGTGTTCCTGGCCCCGTCGGCCTACGAGGCTGGATTCCTGTCCAGCGCGCATGACGACGCGGTGATCGAAGCCACACTGGTTGCGGCACGTGAGGCGTTCAAGGTGGTTGCTGCAGGTTGATCAACCTGCAGTGCGAATGATCGAAGTAAAGCCCCTCTCCCGTTCACGGGAGAGGGGTTGGGGTGAGGGCAGCTCTTGCTCTGAAGCTTCTCTAACCCAAGATTCGAGCAGCTCATCAGCTTACCCAAAAACCAGCTTGCCCTTCATCATTCCCCAATGCCCCGGGAACGAACAGAAGAAGGTGTAGTCACCACCACGCGTCAACTTGCTGGTCGCAAAGCGCACCTGCGTGGTTTGCCCGCCACCGATCACCGGCGTGAACGCGATCACCCGCGCATCATTCTTCGGCAGATAACTGTCTGCCAGCGTCGAACGCATACCGGCCGTGGCCACCTGCTGGAAATCCGGCGTGCGCGTCAGCACCCAGTTATGCCCCATCGCGGTGGCCGGCATCCTGCCGGTGTGCTTCAGGGTCAGGTCCACCTGCGTGCAATCGGCGGCAACCCGGATCTGCGGCACGGAGAACTGCATCCGGTCGTTGCTTTCGATGGTGACTGCACAGGTACGGGCCAGCGCAGGCGCGGCAGGCAACAGGCCGGCAAGGGCCAACAACAGCAGGCTGGAACGCTTCACGGTGAACTCCACACTATGACAACCAAAGTGTCCTGATTCTAGGCAAATGTGTCTGATTTCACCTGTGACGCGATGTCGCAGGCTGCACATCGATGCCATGCCAGCGATACTGCAACCCCGTTCCTACCTCGCCATCGATGCAACGACCACACGCCCTACTGCTGGATTTCGACGGTCTGCTCGCCGATTACGACCACCGTATCCATCTGCGCCAGCTTGCCGATGCTGCCGACTGCAAACCCGAGCAGGTGGACGCGGCTTTGCGCACGGACGGGCTGGAGTTCGCCCATGCCCGTGGTGATCTGGATGGTGAGCAGTTGTTGCAGGCATTGAATCAACGCCTTGGCAGCGCATTGGGTGCGCCACACTGGCATGCCGCGCGACTCGCTGCGACCACGCTGCGCAGCGATTGCATGGCGGTGCTGGAGCGCGTGCATGAGGATGTGCAGGTTGCGGTACTGACCAACAATGGCCTGCTGACGCGACCGGTGATCAAGCAATTGCTCGGCGGCCGTCGTGTGCTGTGCAGCGCAGCGCTGGGCGTACGCAAGCCAGACCCGGAAGCGTATCTGGCGGCCTGTGCAGCCCTCGGCTGCGCACCGGAGCGAAGCCTGTTCGTCGACCATCTGTTCCGCAACGTACAGGGGGCCCGCGAGGCCGGGTTGCCTGCCGATACGGCCTTTCATGCACAGTCGCTGCGGCGCCTGTTAAAACGGAATCACTGTCTGGGGTGAAAAGCCGCGCGCTGCGCACGCCATGCCCTCATCCGCCCCCCGCCTTCGCGGGGGCAGGCTCTTCGGGCGGATGAGGGGAAGCTCAGCGATCGAAGAAAAACCCAACTTACTTGCGCGACGCCATATACGCCGCAATCGCCTCACGCACGCGCTTCAGGCCTTCCGCCACTTCTTCATCGGTGATGTTCAGCGCCGGCACGAAACGCAGCACGCTGGTGCCGGCCTGCAGGATCAGCACCTGCTTTTCAGCCGCCAGATCCAGCAGCACGCCGATGTCAGCCACGTAGTCGGGCTTGAGCACCGCGCCCAGCATCAGGCCCATGCCGCGCACCTGCTCGAACACGCCGAACTCTTCGCCGATCGCTTCCAGACCGGCTTTCAATGCGGCCGACTGGCGCAGCACATTGGCCTTGATCTCGTCGGAGGACAGCTTGCGTAGCGCCACGCGGGCAACCGCAGCCGCCAGCGGGTTACCGCCGAAGGTGCTGCCGTGCGCGCCAACGCCCATGATGTCGGCGACCTTGGGGCCGGCCAGCATCGCGCCGATCGGGAAGCCACCACCCAGCGCCTTGGCGAGGGTGACGATGTCCGGGGTCACGCCCCAGTTCCAATGCGCGAACAGCTCACCGGTACGGCCCATGCCGACCTGGATTTCATCCAGCACCATCAACGCATCGTGCTGGTCGCACAGCTCGCGGGCGCGACGCATGAACTCCGCACTGGCCGGCATCACCCCACCCTCGCCCTGCACCGGCTCGAACATCACCGCGGCAACATCGCCAGCGGCCATCGCTTCCTCAAGCTGGGCGACGTCGTTGAAATCGACATAACGGAAGCCGCCAGGCAGCGGCTCGTAGCCTTCCTGGTACTTGGGCTGGGCGGTAGCGGTGACCGTGGCCAGGGTGCGGCCATGGAAGCTGCCACGGAAGGTCACGATGAAACGCTTCTCCGGGCCACGGCCCTGCGCGCTGGCCCACTTGCGTACCAGCTTGATCGCCACTTCATTGGCTTCAGCGCCGGAATTGCACAGGAACACGCGCTTGGCGAAACGCGAGGCCTCCACCAGTTCCTGCGCCAGGTGCAGCGGCGGCTCGCTGTAGAACATGTTGCTGGTATGCCACAGCTTGTCGGCCTGCTCGAACAGCGCGGCCTTCAGGTCCGGGTTGTTGTGGCCCAGGCTGCATACCGCGATGCCGGCGGCCAGATCGATGAATTCACGGCCCTGCGTATCCCACAGTCGCGCGCCCTGGCCTCGTTCCAGCACCAGCTGGCGCGGGCGGTAGACCGGCAGGTAGTAATTGGACAGGGACAACAACGGCTCGACGACAGCGGTCATGGCGTTCCAGATCAGTGGGTATGAACGGCCCATTGTCCTCCATTCCGTGGGCCTGCGGCACAATGGACGCATGCGACTGTTCTCAGCCCCCCAACTGAACCCGGCCAGCGACAGCGGTTGGCGCCGCCGCTGGTTCGACATCATCCACCGCACCGACACCCCGCCCTCGCGCCGCTTCGACCTGCTGCTGGTCTGGGCCATCCTCGCCAGCGTGCTGGTGGTGATGTTCGACAGCGTGCAGCACATCCACACTGCCTGGGCCAGCTGGTTCTATGTGGTCGAGTGGGGTTTCACCCTGCTGTTCACCGCCGAGTACCTGCTGCGCCTGCTGGTGGTACGGCGGCCGCTACGCTACGCGTTCAGCATCTGGGGCATCATCGACCTGCTGGCGATCCTGCCTTCCTATATCTCCTTCTTCATCCCCGGCGCACAGAGCCTGCTGGTGGTGCGGGTGCTGCGCCTGCTGCGGGTGTTCCGCATCCTCAAGCTGACCCGCTACATCGAGGAGAGCGGCGTGCTGATGGCCGCGCTATGGCGCAGCCGCCGCAAGATCCTGCTGTTCCTGTCGATGGTGGTGACCATCGCCATCATCGCCGGCGCCTTGATGTATGTGATCGAAGGCCCGCAGTACGGCTTCAGCAACATCCCCGCCAGCATGTACTGGGCGGTGGTGACGATGGCCACGGTGGGTTTTGGCGACATCGTCCCGCACACCACGCTGGGCCGCTTCATCACCTCGGTACTGATCCTGATCGGCTACAGCATCCTGGCCGTGCCGACCGGTATCTACACCGCCGAGCTGGCTGGCAACATGCTGCGCGAAAGCCGCCGCGACAACCGTGGCTGCACGGTGTGCGGGCATGAGGGACACGAGTTCAAGGCGAAGTACTGCAATCGCTGCGGGCATGAGTTGCCGGAGCACCTCGAGCATTGAGTGCCACGCGCAGGTTGTGGGAGCGGCGTAAGCCGCGAAGCTGGTGATGCGAGAAAGGCCCTGAAAACCAACCCCTCCCCAACCCTCCCCTACGCCTACGGCGCAAGGGAGGGAGACAACATCGGCCTCGGCACTTCTCAGAGAAACAGATCCGGCATCAGCGGCCGTGTCGGGTCCATCGCATAACCCGACAGGTCGGTGATGCCCGCCTCCGCCAGCACCTCGTCGTCCAACAGGAACTGGCCACTGAAACCAGCCGCGGTCCGGGTCAGCACCGCATGCGCGGCATCGGCCATGATCTCGGGTTTGCGACAGCCCGCCACATCCACACCGGGAATCATGTTGATCGCATCGGTGGCGATCACCGTACGCGGCCACAAGGCATTGACTGCAACGCCCTGACGACCAAACTCAGCCGCCAGGCCCAGGGTGACGAAACTCATGCCCATCTTGGCCAGGGTGTAGCCGGTATGCGGGCCCCACCACTTCGGATCGAGGCTGGGCGGCGGTGCCAGGGTCAGGATGTGCGGGTTTGGCGCCTGCAGCAGGTGCGGCAGGCAGGCCTGCGCGCACAGGAAGCTGCCGCGCGAATTGACCTGCTGCATCAGGTCGAAGCGTTTCATCGGCGTATCCAGGGTGCCGCGCAACCAGATCGCCGAGGCGTTGTTGACCAGGATATCGATGCCACCAAAGGTGTCCACGGTTGCAGCCACCGCCGCATTGACCTGGTCTTCTTCGCGGATGTCGCACTTCAGCGCCAGACCCTGGCCACCTGCTGCCCTGACGGCCTCGGCAGCGGTGTGGATGGTGCCCGGCAGCTTGGGATTGGCGACCGCCGACTTGGCGGCAATGGCGACGTTGGCACCATCGCGCGCGGCGCGCAGGGCGATGGCCAGACCGATGCCGCGCGAGGCGCCGGTGATGAAAAGGGTCTTGCCTTGCAAGCTGCTCATGCGCACTCCGCGACCGGTAAGAAAGCAATCCGCATTATGCCGATACCGGTACCCACGCATAGTCCCGCGGTTTGCCCGGACTTCGACACTCAGGGTTCATATGACTTGCCGATACTGGTGCGATATCGCGCAAGGATTCCCGATGAAGACACTCCACCTGACTGCTCCGCTGTTGCTTGCACTTGGCCTTGGTGCCTGCCAGAAGCCGCCCCTCCCTGCCGAAGTACCGGCGGCGGCCAAGGATGTCACCGCCCAGACCACCGGTCTGGGCGAGCAGGCTGCCCGCATTGGTCCCAATGCCGCATGGACGGGGTCGATCGATTCCTGCCGCACCGACACTGCCGCCGACAGCTGCCTGCTGCAGGTGATGCGTAGCGGCGGTGCGTCTGCCGCCGCACTGACGGCTGCCAGCACCTTGTCAGCGCAGGGCAAGCCTGGCTATGTCACCGCATGGCAGAACGTCGAAGGCATCGGCGTGGCCACGCTGGAATTCCCGTTCCGCGCAAATACCAATCAGGGCACTTGGCTGGTGGATGCGAATGGTCAGGCCATCGACGTGGATGAGGACGTGCTCGATGATGCAGCACGCGGCTCGGATGCCTACAAAGCCTTCTCCAGCAAGCATCCCGACTCCGGCCCGTTCGCACCTGCCGTGCCCGCCGGCACCCAGGCTTTGCCCGATGGCGGCGTGCGCCTGCGCTACACCACACCACTGCGAAGCTGCCATGCCTGCGCCGATGATGGCCATGTGACCATTGGCTACGACTTTGATGGCAAGCGCAGCTTCAAAGGCCGGCAACTGCTCGAGCTGCGCTGAATCGACGCAGTTCAGTCGATATTGCAGGACAAGCACTGCGCTTGGCACAGGCAGTGCAGCTCAATCCCCTCCGAGCGCTACCCTGCGCCGCGTATAGCGCTCCAGCAAACGCGGCACGATGACCCGGTGCAAGGGCGCTACCGGCAACATGTACAGACGCCCAAACGGCCGGTGCAGGTGAACCACGGTGCTCACCTGCAACTCGCAGCTGTCATCGTCTGGGCCAAGCTCTACTGACAGTTCGACGCGCAGATGACGGTCGCTGTCGCCCAGTACCACGCCATCGGCCGTCAGCGCCCGCACGGTGAATATCCCGAGCCTGTCGCCAACTGCCAGCCCTTCCGGTGCATGTACCGGCACACTGCGGATCGCGCCCAGATGCTTCATTCCCAGCAGCCGCATGCCGGCATTGCGCAGTCGCATCAGGCCATCGAACCAGGCCGGCACCTGCCGGGCGATATCCAGATAGGCCTGAACGGCGCTTTCCGGCCGCCGGGCCAGGGCTATCCTTGCAGCATGCGCAAAATAACTGCCCGGCAGCTGTGGATGCAGCAAGTTGCCCGCAGCTATGTACACCTCGCGCGCACGCACACCACTACTCAAGGCTTCGGCCCCTGCCCTTCGTTGTCTTCCCAATGCAGGATGCGACGGGTGACGAAGCGGTAGACCGGCTTGCCGGTGGCAAACCACAGCTCGCGAATCCACGAATGCCGTTTGAGCAGGCGCAGCTCCACCGGGGTCAGCTCCTGCCGGCAGTACATGCGTTTGTGCTTGAGCAGGTGGCGCAGGTCTTCGCGGGCCAACAGCCGCATCCAGCGCGAACGCGGGTTGCCGCACACCGCCAGCTGGAAATCGATCAGCGCCGGGGAACCGTCCTCGCGCACCAGCCAGTTAGCTTCCTTGGCCAGGTCGTTGTGGGCGATGCCATGCCGGTGCACGCGTTGCAGCAGGCGCCGCGCGGCACGGAAATACGCCAGATCGCCATGTGGCGGGCGCTGGTACATGGCCGCACCTTCCATGTAGCTGCGGTCCAGCCAATGTCCGTCCCAAGCCAGCAACTTCGGCGTCGCCTCCATGCCGTCGAGCTTGGCCAGCGCACGCGCTTCCCGCCGCGCCAGCCACCAGGCCGGCAGGCGCAACCACAAGGGCGTCGCCCCCAGGTCGCGGCGCACGAAGCGCCCTTGCGGGCCTTCCATCAACAGGATTTGTCCGAAGCTGTCAGCCTTCAGCGCAGTGACAGGTGCGGGCGCAGAGTCAGTCATCGCGACATTCTAGCCGCCCGCGCGCCTTTCACTGAGCGCCATCGCAGGTGAACGACCACACCTGCAATCCACTGAACCTCTGCCGCTGCCATCGGTCTGACTCGGGCTTCCCTTTATAATCCGCTGATGAATTCTTCCTGGATCGACGCCACGCTTGCGTGGATCGCCGCCAACCCCGTCCTTGCTGGCCTGGCGATCTTCGCCATCGCCTTCTGCGATGCCGTGATCATCCTCGGCGCCATCGTGCCGGCTTTGCCGCTGATGATCGCGGTAGGTGTATTGATCGGCATGGGCGAGTTGTCCGGCCCCTATGCGGTGATATGCGCCACCTTGGGCGCCTTTGCCGGCGACGGCTTGAGCTATTGGGTGGGTCGCCGTTGGGGTGACCGCCTGCGCGGCGTATGGCCATTCAGCCGTTATCCACAGCTGCTGGACCGTGGCGAAGTCATGTTCCGCCGCAATGCGTTCAAGAGCATCCTGATCGCCCGCTATGTCGGTGCGATCCGGCCATTTGTTCCGGCCATCGCCGGCATGGCCAACATGCGTTTCGTCAGCTATCTCAAGGCCAGCGGCCTGGCCTGCCTGTCCTGGGCCATCCTGTTCCTGCTGCCCGGCTGGGCGCTGGGACAGGCCTATGACGCCGTCGCGGCGGTGGCCGGACGGCTGTTCCTGGTGGTCGCTCTATTGGGCGCCCTGCTGGGCCTGGTCTGGGCGATCGTGCTGTACGGCTACCGCTGGTCGGCGACACGCATGGACGGCTGGCTGGCCCGCCTGCTGGCCTGGTCGCACCGCCACCCGCGCTTCATCGGCCACTCCTTGAGTGACCTGTTCGACCCCAAGCGCCGCGAATCGGTACCGCTGGCGATGCTGGCGCTGATGCTGCTGGTGCTGGGCTGGGGCTGGTTTGCACTGCTGATGGTGGTGGTCGGCCACGGCGAACCGCTGGCGCTGGACCTGGCCGTGCACCGCTTGATGCTGGCCCTGCGCAACCCTCTGGCCGACTACCCGATGGCCGCACTGGCCTCGCTGGGCGACTGGCAGGTGCTGTTGCCCGCCATCGCCGCGGGCATGGGCTACCTGGCCTGGCGGCGGCGCTGGATGGCGGTCCTCCACTGGCTGGCAGCATTGGCCTTCGGCCTGGCGCTGACCAAGCTGCTGGGTGCCACCGTCGACGTGGTGCGGCCACCTGCTGCCAGCAGCGGCTTTGGCTTCCCGTCGGTGGCGGTGACCATGGCCACCATCACCTTCGGCTTCTTTGCGGTGCTGATCGGCCGCGAGCTGCCGGGGCGCACCCGCGTCTGGCCGTACCTGCTGTCCGGTGCGGTGGTCACGGTGATTGGCTTTGCCCGCATCTACCTGGGCGCGCATTGGCTCAGCGACGTGATCGGCGGCATGTTGTTCGGCGTGTTCTGGCTGCTGGTGCTGGGCGTGGCCTATCGCCGCCGCTTCAACCGCTCGTTCTGGGTCAAGCCAGTGACATGGCTGTTCTATGGCGCGTTCCTGGTGGCCGGGCTCTGGTATGCGCCACGCAATGTGCCGGCCAAGCTGGCCAAGTTCGAACCGGCGGCCGCCGCGACCACACTGATGGACGCGTCGCATTGGTGGCAGCAGGGCTGGCGTGAGCTTCCCGCACGTCGCAATGATTTCGATGACGACCAGCGCTGGCCGTTGGATGTGCAGGTTGCCGGTCCCTTGCCGGCCCTGCAGCAGCAGTTGGAACGCAACGGCTGGACCCTGCAGCCGCAGGCCGGCTGGCAACAAGCACTGATGATGCTGGACATGAAAGCCACGCCACAGCAGGTACCGGTGTTGCCTGCCACGCTGGACACCAATGTCGAGGCACTACTGATGCTGCGTCCCGGCGAACGCCCGGATGAGGTCTATGCACTGCGTTTGTGGCCATCCTCTGCACGCCTGCAACCCGGGCAGGCGCCGGTATGGCTGGGCAGCGCACAAACGCTGCGCTACCAGCGCCACTTGAAGCTGTTTGGCATGTGGCGGCCATTGCGTGGCGTCGATCCTGCACTGGACGCACTCAAGCAATCACTGGAAGGCCTGGAAACCCAGCAACAGGTGCAGCCGGAGACGGGTTTGCCGTTGTTGATGATCCGTGCCGAGCCAACCCCGCAAGAACGACTGTAGTGCCGAGCCATGCTCGGCAGAGGCTTTCCCTGTAACACTCCTGCCGAGCATGGCTCGGCACTATGAAGGCATTGCTGGCCAGCACTGCGGGATCGGCGTAAGCCGCGACGCTGGCAATGCCTCGCTGCTCGCGTCAATCAAGATCTGGTGATGTATTGGCTTCGCGGCTTACGCCGCCCCCACATCCTTCGGCTGGGTTACAGATCTTCCTCGATCGGCACGTCCAGCTCCGGAATCCATTCCAGCAATCGATCCAGGCGTCGCCGCGGATCGTTCTCCTGCAACAGCTGCAGCCGCTGGGTTTCGCTGAGCGGCAATAGTTCGGCCAGGCGCCAACCCACCCACGCTGCCTGATCCAACTGTGCCGGACCGGCGGCGGCGTACTCGCCGCCTATCTGCTCGATGATGTGCTCCAGCAAGGTAGCGAGCAGCCCATGTTCCGGCTGCAGTTCATCATCGCTGTCGAGCTCGCACCACTGCACATCCGCCGTTACCAAACCGTTGTCACGTACATGGGTTGTCATTACGTGGAAGCGTCGCGTGCCGCGCAGACGCAATACCAATACGCCATCGGGGCCGACATCGAAATCCTCAACCGTGGCCTCGACGCCCCATGCAGCAGGCGTTGCCGGTGCACCGACTTCCTCACCATGCAGGATCAGGCAGACACCGAAACTGCCGCCGGTACGCCCGCACTCGCGCACCAGATCCAGGTAACGCGGCTCGAACACGCGCAGGTTCAACGCCGCGCCCGGCAGCAAGGTTGCGTGCAGCGGAAACAATGGCAGGCTTGGCGATGTATTCATGACAGACAACACGGGCGGACCAAGGCTGATGTTACCCCAGCCCGCCGGTGCTGTTCCGCAACGCGCACGCACAAGCGCGTGCTTGCATCAGAAGTTGTACTTCACGTGGGTGTGCAGGCGGTTCATGTCGCCCTCCTGTCCGTTCTCGATGCGACGCGTCGCATGACTCAACTCGACACCGAGATCCAGCTTGGGGAACGGCGAGTAGATCAGGTTGGCACGCACCGACTGCGCCCTCTCGGTCACCTCGTAGCCCGTCAACGCGGCATCGTTGTCCAGCACCGCAACCGAGTACACCAGGTTGCCGCGCAGCTTCGGCGTGAAGGCATGGCGCCAGGCAGCGAAACCGCCGTAGCCGTCCATCGCATGCAGCCTGCCCTCCTCGTCGAGCACCGTATCGCTGCCCAGCGCGAAACCGAGGTAGCGCCCCACGCCACTGCCACCACTGACCATGTAGCGCAGGTCATCGTTGGCACCGATGTTGAAGCGACCTGACACACTCAATGCCGCGCCAGTCTCGGTCTCCCCACCATAGCGGAAGTTGCGCAGCATCGCTGCGGCGGTGAAATGGCCCCAGTTGCCGCGCGTGTTCCAGCGTGCGGTCAAATCCGGGATCGTATCGGCGCCGCTGTTGAAGCGTGCACCACGGCCAGCAAACGGAGTGATCGTGGTCTGCGGGTTCTCCGCCGAGAACGACCAGGCGCCGCGGGTGTAACGCAGCTGTGCCTGCCGCGAGAAGATGGTGCCTTCGGAGGGCCCGGTGAAATCGACGGTATCCGGCAGCGCGGCAACATCCTGGAAGTTGGACCAGGTCTGGCCGGCCAACCAATTGTTCCAGCTCACATAGGCCTGGCGCAGGGTCAGCGCATACGTGTTGGTGATGACCTCGTTGCCAGCGAACGCATTGCTGCCACCACCGTACATGTCGGCCTCGATATAGGCCTTGAGCTTGTCACCATTGTCGGTGGTGGTGTCAGCACCAAACCAGAAGCGCGAGAACTGCGCATGCACATCGGTGTAGCTGGCGCTGCGGCCATTGCCATCGGCTGCTACCGGGGTGGCGCCGGGAAAGTAGAACAGGCGCCCGGCCGAGCCGTCCGCGATTTCACCATCGCTGGTCCGGGTATACATCGAATCGAGCTTGATGAAGCCGCCGAAGGAGAACTTCGTGCCCGGCATTGCGTTGGGCAGGGTCGCCGACGGTGCAGCCGGTGCAGCGGCAACCACGCGGGTTGTATCAAGTGCGCTTGCGCTCGCAGCGGGAGCCGCAGCGGCGTTGGCCGCCTCACGTTGCTGGTACTGCTGCAGCATCGCGCGCATCTGCTGCATCTCCTGCTCCAACTGCGCCATCCGCGCTTCCATGGCCTTGGCATCCGTTGCCTGTGCGAGCGCACTCAGCGGCATCGCCGCCAAGGCCGTGGTGACGGCCAGGGCCGCCAGCTTCTTGTTGCTGATCATTGCTTTCCCCTCCCAGGGCAACAGAACACCGTTCCGGCCCTGTTTGGAAAGGCCGGTCGAAATGACGCCGTTTTCTAATGCGGGAAATCGCTCTTCCCGATTTCCAAAATCCACCTTCAGATCGTCATTCCCGCGCAGGCGGGAATGACGATCTGAAACAAATTGGGGAGCCCAGCGTGCAGCTACCTTCCACCCGTCAAACAAACCGCATCGAAGTGGTGCCAAGGCCATCGGCGCGTACCAGTACGTTGTCACCGGCTGCAACCGCCACTGCCGCGGTGATCGCACCGGACAGCACCACGCTGCCCGCGGGCAACACCTGCCCACGCTGCGCTAACATGTTGACCAGCATCGCCACCGCTTCTGCCGGGTTGCCGAGCACCGCCGCACCGGCACCGACCTCAACTACCTGGCCGTTCTTCTCCATCACCACGCCCAGGGTCTCCAGATCCAATCCTTCCACCGCGGTCGGGCGCGAGCCCAGTACGTAGCGCGCCGCCGAGGTGTTGTCGGCGATGACGCTGGGCAGGTCGAAGCGGAAATTCTCATAGCGCGAATCGATCAACTCGATCGCCGGTACCACGTAGTCGGTAGCCGCCAATACCCGGGCGATATCACAGCCCGGCCCCTGCAGCGCATCACGCATCACGAAGGCGATCTCCGCCTCCACCTTCGGATGGATCAGCCGGGCGGTGTCCACGACGGCGCCATCGTCGACGGCATTGTCATCACCCAGGAAGCCATAGATCGGCGTGTCAACGCCCATCTGCTGCATCTTCGGGCGCGAGGTCAGGCCCATCTTCATGCCGACGATGCGAACACCTGCGGACTGCTTGAGGCTGCGCAGGCATTCCTGGATGTCGTAGGCCTCATCTACTCCGATCTGCGGGTACGCGGCGGTGATCTTCACCACCTCGCGCACGTCCTGCTCGGCGGACAGCAGCTGCTTGGCGCAGCCTTCAATGATGGAACGGTCCAAGGTCATGCGGTTTTCTCCTGCGTGGTGGCGTCGCGGGCGCGCAGCACATCCAGTGCGACGTCCACGATCATGTCTTCCTGGCCACCGACCATGCGGCGCTTGCCGAGTTCGACCAGGATGTCGACGGTATTGATTCCGAAGCGCTTTGACGCAGCCTCGGCGTGGCGCAGGAAGCTGGAGTACACGCCTGCATAGCCCAATGCCAGGGTCTCGCGGTCCACGCGTACCGGCCGGTCCTGCAGTGGACGCACGATGTCATCGGCGGCATCCATCAAGGTGTAAAGATCACAGCCATGGTTCCAGCCCATGCGCTCGGCGGCGGCAATGAACACTTCCAGCGGCGCATTGCCTGCGCCCGCGCCCATGCCGGCAAGGCTGGCGTCGATGCGGATCGCGCCGGCTTCGACTGCGGCGATGGAGTTGGCCACGCCCAGCGACAGGTTGTGGTGCGCATGGATGCCGATCTGCGTATCGGCCTGCAGCGACTCGCGCAGCGCGCTGACCCGCTCGCGCACGTCGTTCATGTTGAGAGCGCCGCCGGAATCCACCACGTACACGCAGGACGCGCCGTAGCTTTCCATCTTCTTCGCTTCCACCGCCAACGCCGCAGGCGTGGTCATGTGGCTCATCATCAGGAAGCCGACTGTGTCCATGCCCAGCGCGTTGGCCGCTTCGATGTGCTGGCGCGAGATGTCGGCCTCGGTGCAGTGGGTGGCCACGCGCACGATGCGCGCACCGGCTGCATGCGCATTCTTCAGGTCATGCACGGTGCCGATGCCGGGCAGCAGCAGCGTGGCGATGCTGGCATGCGAAACCGATTCGGCAGCCGCCTCGATCCACTCAACGTCGCTGTGCGCGCCGAAACCGTAGTTGAACGATGAGCCCTGCAGGCCATCGCCATGCGCGACCTCGATCGAATCCACCCGCGCCTTGTCCAGCGCAGTGGCGATCGCCCGCACCTGCGCCACGCTGTAGCGGTGACGCACCGCGTGCGAACCGTCACGCAGGGTGACATCGGAGATGTAGAGCTTGTTGTCAGTCATGCGTTCTTCCTCAGGCTGCAGCGCGCGCGGCCAGCACCGAGGCGGCCATGCGCTCACCGGTGGCCAATGCGGCCGACGTCATGATGTCCAGGTTGCCGGCGTAGGCTGGCAGGTAGTGCGCGGCACCTTCCACTTCCAGGAAGATCGTGGTCTTGAGGCCAGTGGTGAGACCGACGCCGGGCACGTTGACCGGTTCGTCCAGCACCTCGAACTGCACCTGCTGCTTGAGCCGGTAGCCCGGCACGTAGGCGGCCACGCGTGCTGCCATGTCATTGACTGCTGCCTCGATGGCCGTGGTGTCGGCCAGTTCGCTGAGCACGTAGACGGTGTCGCGCATCAGCAACGGCGGCTCGGCCGGGTTGAGCACGATGATGGCCTTGCCCACGGCCGCGCCACCAACGCTCTCGATCGCCCGCGAAGTGGTCTCGGTGAACTCATCGATGTTGGCGCGGGTGCCGGGGCCGGCACTCTTGCTGGAAATGCTGGCGACGATCTCGGCGTACTTGACCTTGGCCACCGAGGCCACCGCGGCGACCATCGGAATGGTGGCCTGGCCACCGCAGGTCACCATGTTGACGTTGGCGGCGTCGATGTTGTCGTCCAGGTTGACCGTCGGCACGCAGTACGGACCGATCGCCGCAGGCGTCAGGTCGACCACGCGGATGTCCGGCTTGGCCTTGCGCAGCAACGCGTCGTTGGCAATGTGCGCGGAGGCTGATGTTGCATCGAAGACGATGTCGATATCGGCAAACAACTCCGATTCAATCAGCCCTGCCACGCCACTGGCGATGGTCGGTACGCCCATGCGCGCAGCGCGTGCCAGGCCATCAGAGGCCGGATCGATGCCGACCAGTGCAGCCATCTGCACGTGCTTGCCGTGGCGCAGGATCTTGATCATCAAATCGGTACCGATGTTGCCGGGACCGACGATGGCAGCTTTCAGGGTCATGGAGCACTCCTGTCATTCAATGTGGGGGAGGAAGCAGGCATCACGCGAAATGCACGTCGGCACTGCCAAGCGCGCCAACGCGGACGCGCATGTGGTCACCGGCGGCCACCGGTATCAGCGGCACCAAGGCGCCGGACAGGATCACTTCGCCGGCCTTCAACGGCGTACCAAGGCGACCGAGCGTGTTGGCCAGCCATGCCACGCAGTTGACCGGCGAGCCCAGCGCGGCGGCACCAGCGCCAGTGGCCACCAGCTCGCCGTTCTTCTCGACCACCATGCCCAGCGTGCCCAGGTCCAGGTTCTTCGGCGGCACGCGCAGCTCGCCCAGCACATAGGCTGCGGCGGACGCGTTGTCGGCGACGGTGTCGGTGATGCCGATGCGCCAGTCGCGGATGCGCGAATCAACGATTTCGAAGCACACCGACAGCGCCTCGGTCGCAGCGAGGACATCGTGGTGGGTGATGCCGGGGCCAACCAGGTCGCGTTTGAGGTGGAAGGCGATCTCACCTTCCGCACGCGGCGCGATCATCCCCGCCACCGGCAGCGTGCCGCCGTTGGCTACCTGCATGCGATCGGTGAGGAAGCCGAAGTCCGGCTGGTCGACTTTCAACATGCGCTGCACGGCCGCCGATGTAGCACCGATCTTCTTGCCAACCACGCGCTCGCCATCGGCCAGGCGGCGCGCAAGCAGATCATTGGAGATCGCATAGGCGTCGGCGAGGGTCAGCCCGCTGATCCGCTCGCTCAGTGGATCAACCGCCACGCCAGTACGCAGCGCGGTGTGCAGTTCGCCGCCATGGCGGGCGATCGCAGCGGCCTCCAATACCAAAGCCGTCATGCCTTGCCCCCTTCAACCGGATCGCTCTTGAGCACATCGCCCACCGCGAAACGCTGCGGCGGAACCTCGGTGACCATCACCCGGATCGCACTCATCGGCGCATCCAGTTCCACATGCGCCACCTTCGCCAGTTCGCGGATGAAGCGCTGTACTTTCTGCTCGTCGCGGCCCTGCACCAGGGTCACTTGGATGATCGGCATTTCGTTACTCCTGCTGGTTCGGTCAGGTCAGTTCGACGCCCTTGGTCTCGGGCAGGAACAGCAGCACGATCACTGCAGCCAGCGCGAAGAACCCGGCGGTCGCCATCAAGCCACTGGCGACGCCGTAGCTGTTGGCAAGGAAGCCGATCAAGGCCGGCGCGATGGCGGCGATGGCACGGCCGCCGTTGTAGACGAAGCCCTGCGCGGTGGCGCGCACGGTGGTCGGGAACATTTCGGCGAAGGTCGGCGCGAAGCCGCTGTAGAAGCCGGTGCCGAAGTACGCCACGACGATGCCGAACGCCATCAGTGCCATCGGCGACTTGATCATCACGAACACCGGCACGGTCAGCGCGGAGGCCACGAAAAACAGCATGAAGGCCTTCTTGCGACCGATCGCGTCGGCGATGTAACCGAAGGTGACGAAGCCAAGCGCCGCACCGATCTGCATCACCACGATCCAGATCGTCGACTTGACCATGTCCAGGCCCGGGCCGCCGTCAGCTACCGGCGTTGCGAGGTAGGTCGGGATCCAGGTGAACAGTCCCCAATAGCCACACATCGCGGCGGTGACGAAGGCCAGCCCGACCGTGGTGTTGCGCGCATGGGTACCAAACAGGTTCCGCATGGTCTGGGCGAAGCTGAGGCGTTCCTTCTGGTTGACCCAGATCTCCGGCTCCTTGACGTGGCGGCGCACATAGAAGGCAAGCAGTGCCGGCAACAGGCCAACCGCGAATACCCAGCGCCAACCCAGCGTCGGTACCACCAGCGCGGCGATGATCGCGGCAGCGGCATAACCGGATGCAAACGCACTCTGGATCCAGGCCAGGATCTTGCCGCGGTGCTGTGCCGGCCAGCTCTCGCTGACCAGTGCCGAACCCGCGGACCACTCACCGCCGACACCGAGGCCGACGATCACGCGGAACAGCATCAGCTGGCCCAGCGTGTCGGACAGGCCGCACAGCGCCGTGCCGATGGAGTAACAGATGATGCTGAGCATCATCGACTTCGCCCGCCCCATGCGATCGGCCAGGTAGCCGAACACAAGTCCGCCGAACGCGGTGGCCATCAGCGTGGCCGACATCACCATGCCAGCCTGCGACTTGTCGAAGCCCAGGTCCGCGCTGACGTGCTTGAGCACCATCGCGAACAGCATCAAGTCCATCACGTCCAGCATCCAGCCCAGGTAGGCCGAACGGAACGTGCCCCACTGCTGCTTGCTGGCCCCCTGCCACCAACGGCCACCTGCGCCGCCTGTTACTGCCTGGATCGATGAATCACGCTGCGCCATTGGCTTCCCCTCCGGAATCGTGGCTGATACGAAAGTATCGGTGATCGATACTCAGAGCACAAAATATCCCACTTTTTCTAAAAATGGAACATGGAATTTAATTTTGTATCGATATACGATACGAATGCCGTTACAACCGCGAGATTCCGATGTCCGACCTGATCCTCCGCCTGCACGAAGACCACCTGCCACCCGGCTGCCCTCCTGTTTACCTGCCCAGCGGTCCGCGCGCCCTCTATGTCCGCAGCGGCGGCCTGAGTGTTGAGTCCGCGCAGGACAGCCAGGCGCTGGACCCGGCCCAGGCGCGCGTCTGCCAGCAGCAGGTCACCCTGCTCAACGGCGATCAGGAAACGGTGTTGTGGCGCTGGGAGCTGACTGATCGCAACCGCCCTGCCGGCGCCCTGCCATCGGCGCCCGCCACCCGCAGCGAGCTCAAGCTTGAGGCGCCAATCAACCTGGATGACCGCTTCGAGTGGCTGATGCGCTGCGACCGCGTCGATTTTCCAAAGGGCGGCGTGGCGCTGACCCATGTCCATCAAGGGCCGGGCATCCGGATCTGTGACTACGGCCAGATCAGCATCGAAACGCTCGGAGACAGCCACGATTACCCGGCCGGCAGCGCCTGGTTCGAGCTCGGCCATGCACCGGTACTGGCACCCACCACCGAGACCGAGGAAACCCGGTTCATCCGCTGTTTCCTGCTGCCCCGCCAGCTCAAGGGGCGCAGCTCGATCCGCTACGTGCGCCCGGAAGATGCGGCCGCGCAGAAGACCCAGCAGTACAAGGTTTTCGCAGAGCGATACATCGACCTGCCATAATCGGCGGAAAATGCGGTCAACAGGCCGCGTTCGTCCATGCAACACACTGCAGGTAGCCGATGCCCAGCCACGACGCGAGTGACAAAAAGGAATTGGGCGCCGCCAGCGCCGCCGTTGAGCCACAGGAAGAAAGCGCCGAACAGGGCCTGCCCACCGCCATTGTCTCGCTGAAGGTGATCGAGGCACTGGCCGCGGCACCCACCGGGCTCGGCGTCACCCGCCTTGCACAGTTGCTGGGTATGCCGAAAGCACGCGTGCACCGCCACCTCAGCGTGCTGCGCGAGCATGGCTACGTCGACCAGGACCCGGACAACAACCAGTACCGGGTAGGTTGGCAGATGTTCCTGCTGGGCCGTGCCTGCAGCAGCCGTTTCGATGTGATGGGACTGGCCAAGCCGGTGCTGGAACAGCTGCGCGACGAAGTTGGCCAGACCGTGGTGATCTCCACGTTCTCCGACAACGAGGTGGTGGTGCTGGACCTGCTGCGCGGTACCGCGCCAGTGGAGATCAGCCTGCGCCCGGGCACGCGCTTCCAGCACAACAGCGTGGCGCAGGGCAAGATCGCCCTCGCCTATGGCCCGGACAAGCTGCGCCGCGCCTACCTGACCCAGCCACTGAGCAACAGTACGCCACGCACCATCGTCGACCCGGATCGACTGGCGGCGGAGATCGAGCTGGTGCGCAAGCGCGGCTGGGCCGACGCACCGGAAGAGCTCTACATCGGCATCAACGCCTTGGCCGCGCCGCTGCTGCAAGGCAACGGCGAATTGTTCGGCACCCTGGCCATCGTCGGCTCCATCCACTACCTGCCGAGCACACCGGATCCGGCGCACGTACAGGCCATGTTGAGCGCCGCGGCGCAGATCTCAGCCTTGATGGGCTACCACCCACCCAAGCCCCGCTAAGCCCCACAGGTAGTGCCGAGCCATGCTCGGCAGAGGCCTTACCGCAAAACCCAAACCGTAGTGGGGGGGCCCGCGCGGCGCCCGGCCAGACCGGGCGAAACCCGCCCCGCCGAGGG